>JAFTHC010000210.1 GCA_017457625.1 Kiritimatiellia bacterium | reverse complement strand
TCGATGATTGTGTCCCATGAAAACCGGAATTTGTCGGGGATGCCATTCGCCACGCCGTCGAGTTTCTTCGTGCCGTCGGGGGCGTCCATGATGGCGGTGAGGTTGGAATCGTCGAACTGCGTGAAGTCCTGCTGGACGAAGCGGTCGAAGTCCTTGGCGTCGATTTTGATCATCAGTCCGGTGCGAATCGTGCTGCCTTCGCCGAGGTTCATGGTCCGGCTTTTTCCCTTGCCGTCCGCGGCGATGATCGACTGGGGATGCCGGGTTCCGTTGAACTGCACCGTCACCGAGCCGTTCTTGTCAAGTTCAAGCGTGATTTCGCCCGGCTGCTTCTTGGCTTCGTTTCCGAGTTCGTATGTCTTGCCCGCACCCTGGGGATCGAGGTTCCTGGACTCGGTTTCGTGGGAGATTCTGTCCATTTCGCCGGAAAGGAAGGACATGACGATCCAGGCCTTCTTCTGCTGCGCGGGGTCGAGCTCTCCGAATGTCGTTTTCTCCCCCTTCGTGAGGAGGGAGGCGATCTGGTCCCGGGCTTCGAGGGGATCCCGGGAGAGTTCGCCGCCGCCGGGGAGCTTCACCTTCGGTCCGGTTGCGCGATCCTTTGCGAAGGCGGTGTCCTCGAACCGGCCCGCCGCGAACTTCTTGCACGCCGAGGCCATGGTCCAGTTGAGCAGCGGGAAGGCGGTTTGGTTGCGCGGATGGCGGATGGCGTCCCGGGGGTCCATGGGATGCGGCCCCATGCGCCTGAGATACAGGTCGCGCACGAGCCCGGCCGCCTCGCCGTCGCCCGACACGATGTTGTTCGCGTATTGCCGGCGTTCGCGTTCGCAGGCCGCGGCGGCGGCGGGGACGATGCCGCGGGTGATCGCCTTCTCCTCGGCGCCGTTCCTCATGTCGATTTGGCCTTCGTAGTCGGAAATTCCCCTGCGGAGCTCATCGCGGGTCGCGCCGAATTTCAAGTTTATCGCCATGTGCATCATGGACAGGACTTTGGCGTGGGTGCCGCCTTGGCCCTGCACGTGATACCGCAGACCGCCTTTCGCCGCGGATTTGTCGAACTCGCCCGTGGAGATGTCGTTGTAGATCGCCAGGAGCTTGGAGGCGGAGGGGGCTCTCAGCGCGGCCTGAATGTTGCGGCAGGCCGCCGTTCCGCACTTGTCGAGAACCAGACCGGCGATGAAGTCCCGGCAGACGTCTTTTTCGTCGGCGCCGTCGAGCGCGTCCGCCTTCGATTCCACGGAGACGGCGTGAACCGCCTTCTCGAATTGCGCGACGGCCTTGTGCAGATCGAGGGCGCTCGACCTGGTGGTGATTTTCGCGACGCTGCCGACGGCGGCGCTCCGGCTCAGCCGGATCATCGCGGCGAAGAGTCCCTGGTCCAGGGACTTCCCGTTGAGTCCCTTGAGCGCGTCCACGCCGCGCCTCACGATGGTGTCGTCGCCACCGGCCGCCTCGCGGATTTCGTTGAGATTGCCGATGATTTTGTCCACCCTTTTCCTGATGTCCTCGGCGGAGCGGAGATTGTCGCCGGACCCGTTGAGCAGTCGCTTGATGTTCTCCACGACGACTTCGAGCGCGTCCGGATCGGCGCCGGCCCGGTCGATGGCGGCCTGGACGACCTCGTCGATCTGCTCCGGCGTCGCCGGGATGCCGTCCCTGTCCAGTTTTCCATAAACGGCGGCGGCGTTCGCCCTGGCCTTTTCCAGGGCCGTTTCGGGGGTGAGCGGGGCCGGCGGGGCCGGCTGGGCGCTCTCGATCGCGGTCTTCACCGCCATGATGCGGCGGGCGGTGAGGGGCCTGCCCTTGCCGTAGTCCTCGAGGCGCATCGCGTCCCAGACGCCGGACGGGACTCGCGACTCCCCGCCGAACATGCCGACGATCGCATCGCGGAAGAGCGTGCGCGCGTCGTTGTTCGCCTTCTGGTTGGTCTTGAGGCGGCCGACGTTGCCGACCCAGTCGCCCTTCGCGGCCGTGATGGTGCGGCCGGCGAGTCCTCCCGCCTCGGCGTTGTTCGCGCGGGCGATCGACTTGCCCTTGCCCTCGTCCACGCGCTGCTGCGCGAAGTCCGTGAACATCTTGAACGTGGCGAGGCTTGCGTTGATGTCGAGTGACATGGAGGTCTCCTGTGTCCAGTTGAAAGGTTGAAAGGTTGAAAGGTTGAAAGGTTGAACGGTTGAAAGAGGAAACGCCGCGGGGCCGCTAGACGCTGATGAAGCCGGAGGAGGGCAGGCCCATGGCGGGGGCCTCCTCGTCGCGGGCGGCGGCCTCTTCCGCGGCGGGGCGGAAGTTCTCCAGCGCCAGCCGCCACTGCTCGACCTGGTTCACGAACGCCTCGAGCTCCGCGCAGAAGCCGTCCAGCTCCACGTCGCGGGTCGGGATGCGCCACTGCAGCACCACGTCGCCGGTGTCGCGAAGCTTCCCGAGGGCCCGGTCCTGCGGGCCGAACGTCTCCGTGTTGGCCTCCAGCAGCAGGTCCAGGAACGCCTCGGTCTTCTCCGGCGGCGGCGGTCCCACGACGGCGGTCACCAGCAGCGCCCCGCCGGCGGCCGTCTCCGTGATCTGCAGGGGGATGCCGTCTATCTCCAGGGCGCAGACGCCGTCCTGAACCGCCAGCCCGTCGATGCCCAGTTTCGCCGCGAAGGCGGATGTCAGTTCCTTGAGTTCCATGGTTGTCTCCCGTATTCTCCTTGTCGTCATGTCAGGTCTTCGGTTTCGATCATGATTTCATTGCCGAGGCGGTTGGCGAGGTCG
>JAFTHC010000209.1 GCA_017457625.1 Kiritimatiellia bacterium | reverse complement strand
CTTTCCCTGTTGCTTTCGCAAAACTTCCAGGAGATGTTCGGCGGGCTGGCCCGCGCCTTCGAGCGGCGCTACCAGGTTTTCCGCCGCCGGGGGCATTACTGGCTCGAAAAGCGGGAGCGCGAACTCTGGCGCACGTATCTGGACCGCTTGGCCGAGTTTTCCAACACGCACGACCTCGGCGAACGGGCCGAAGAAATCGACGCCTGGTTCCGCAAGGAGCGCAAGGACATCGACCGCGAAAAACGGCGTCTCGAAGACGAAGCCATGCGGCGCTTTTGCGCGCGGGACAAGGCGCGTTGCGCACGGCTGCGCGTCCGGCGCGAGCGCGCGGCTGCGCGGCGCGCGAAGCTGCGCGAGAGCCGTTGGACGCGTTGGGCCGCCGCGTGCGCGGACGCGGTGCGGCGCGGGCTGGAGCCGCCGCCCGCTCCCGGCGCGCGCCGCCGCTCGGGCGCGCCGGTCCGGCGCCTGTGCCGCAGTTCCGTCAACCCGGCGCCGTCGCCCTCCGCGCTGGCGGCGGCGTTCGACGCGGCGCGCGGCCGCGGCCGCGTCGAGGAGAAAATCCGCTGCGGATCGCTGCTGCTCGACCTGGAGGCGACGGTCGACAGTTCGCTCGTGCGGACGGCGGCGGGCGAAATCGCGGGCCGCAGGCCCGGCCTGCGAGGCTGGATCGGCGACCATCTGCCGTATCTGCTGAACCACTACGCCTCGCTCATGCAATACCGGCGTCTGGCGCAGGCGTTCCGGGAGGCGCACGGGTTGCGCGATCCGCACCCCGCCACGATTCTGCTGGACGACGACGCGCCGGCGGTTTTTCCGCAGCCGTTGCGCGCGCGGTTCGAAGCCGCGCGGAAGGAGGCGAAAGAGTTTCTCGCCACGGGGGCGGGGCGGACGATGAAAGATCTCCGGGCCGCGCTTTCCCGCCGCGAATGGCGGCGGACGGGTTAGCCGCCGTTCCCCGCCGGGAACGCGGCGGGGTTGGCCGGGAACGCGGCGGGGACGAATGGGAACCGTTCGATCAACTACGGTCGGACAACTGTCCATATCGGGTCGTTTGAGAGTTGAAAGAGGTGCATTGTTTGACACGTTTCCTCCCCTTTTGCATAATGACGGACATTCTCCGTTTCCGCGTTCCGTTCCGTCGCTTTCCACCCCGCGCGCCGCCTCTTCCGCAACCACCATCCCGCCGCTTTCCACCCCGCGCGCCGCTTCTTCCGCAACCACCATCCCGCCGCTTTCCACCCCGCGCGCCGCCTCTTCCGCAACCACCATCCCGCCGTTCCCGCTTCCCCGCCGCGCATCTTCCGCGCCCGCACAATCTTCCGCTTCTTCCGTGACACCTTTCGTTCCCCTCCATCTGCACACGACGTATTCGCTGCTGGACGGCGCGTGCAAGATCGCGCCGCTCGTGGCGCGCGCCCGCGCGCTCGGGCTGCCCGCGCTCGCGATCACCGACCACGGCGTCCTGTTCGGCCTCAAGGCGTTCTACGACGAATGCCGCAAGAAGAAGGACAAGGCCGGCAACGCGCTCGCGCACGTGAAGCCCATCCTCGGCTGCGAGGCCTACGTGGCGCGCCGTTCGCGCCTGCTCAAGGACCACGCCGCGGGCGACCTTTCGGGCAACCACCTGATCCTACTGGCGAAGAACCTCGCGGGCTACCACAACCTCGTGCGCCTCTGTTCGCTCGCGCAGATCGAGGGCTTCTACGGGCGGCCGCGCATCGACCACGAGCTGCTGGAGAAATACCACGAGGGGCTGATCGTCTCCAGCGCCTGCATCGCCGGCGAAGTGGCGGCGGCGATCGACGACGGCCGCTACGACAAGGCCCGCGAGACCGCCCTCTGGTACAAGAACCTCTTCGGCGACGACTACTACCTCGAAGTCATGCTCCACAAGGCCGAGGGCGCGTTCTTCACGCCCGGCGAACGCGGCACGCAGCGCCTCTACGAGCGCCAGCTGCGCGTGAACGAGGGCATGTTCCGCCTCGGCGCCGAGCTCGGCATCAAGGTCGTGGCCACGAACGACACGCACTTCCTCATGAAGGAAGACGCAGAGGCGCACGACATCATGCTCTGCTTCAACCAGAACGAGAAGGAGACGAGCCCGACGCGCCTGCGCTACACACGCCAGGAGTGGCTCAAGGACGGCGACGAGATGGCCGCGCTCTTCCCGGACCACCCCGAGGCGCTCGCCAACACGATCGAGGTCGCCGAAAAGGTCGAGGAATACGAGCTGGACCGCAAGCCCACGATGCCCGTCTTCCCGATTCCGGCCTCGTTCGGCACCGACGCGGACTACGAGAAGAAGTATCCGACGCCCGCGTCCATCGAGCCGAAGTTCGAGAAAAAGTCGTTCGAGCGCTTCGAGGGGAACACGCCCGCGGGGCTCGCGGCGCTGCGCCGCATCCTGTTCGAGAGCGACTACCTGCGGCACCTGGCATACGAGGGCGCCGCCAGGCGCTGGCCCGGCGACCGGCTCGACGCGGAACACCGCGAGCGGCTCGACTTCGAGCTCGCGACGATCCAGAACATGGGCTTCCCGGGCTACTTCCTCATCGTCGGCGACTACGTGCAGGCCGCCAAGGACATGGGCGTGCTCGTCGGCCCCGGGCGCGGCTCGGCCGCCGGCTCGGCCGTCGCCTACTGCCTCGGGATCACGGACGTGGACCCGCTGCCCTACCACCTGCTATTCGAGCGCTTCCTCAACCCCGACCGCATTTCGATGCCGGACATCGACGAGGACTTCGACGACGAGGGGCGCGCCCGCGTCCTGGACTACGTCACGAAGAAATACGGCGCCGACCACGTCGCGCACATCGTCACGTTCGGCTCGATGGCGCCCAAGACGTGCATCCTGGACATCTCCCGCGCGCTCGACGTCCCGATCCCCGACGCGCGCGCCCTCTCCAACATGATCCCGGCCGATCCGGGCATCAAGTCGTTCGCCGACGCCTACAAGGCGAGCAACGACCTGCGCGCGATCCGCGACACCGAAGCCGGCACGCCTCTGCAGAAGCGCATCCTGCGCATCGCCGAAAAGCTCGAAGGCGGCGTCCGCCAGCCCGGCGTCCACGCCTGCGGCGTCCTCATCTCGCGCGACCCGCTCATCGACGCGCTCCCGATCATGCCGACGGACGGCGAGGCGCTCATGAACACGCAATACGACGGGCACTACGTGGAGCCCATCGGCCTGCTCAAGATGGACTTCCTCGGCCTCAAGACGCTCACGGTGTTCAAGGAGTGCCTCGCGACGATCAAGGAAGTGCGCGGCCTGGACGTGGACCTCTCCGCGATCCCGCTCGACGACAAGGAGACGTTCGCCGTCTTCCAGCGCGGCGACACGACGGGGCTGTTCCAGTTCGAGTCGGACGGCATGAAGAAGAACCTGCGCGAACTGCATCCGGAGCGCCTCGAGGACCTCGTCGCGATGAACGCGCTCTACCGCCCCGGACCGATGGCCTACATCCCGCTCTTCATCGACCGCAAGCAGGGGCGCAAGCCGATCGTCTACGAGCACCCGCTCATGAAGCAATACCTGGAGGAGACCTACGGCGTGACGGTCTACCAGGAACAGGTCATGCTCCTTTCGCGCCTGCTCGGCGGCTTCACGCGCGGCGAAAGCGACACGCTGCGCAAGGCGATGGGCAAGAAGCAGCTCGACGTGATGGAGAAGCTGCACGCCAAGTTCCACGACGGCTGCCTCGCCAACCCCGCCTTCATGGATCCGGCCCCCGTGAACGGCGACAAGGAGGCCGCCGAACGCCTGATCGACAAGATATGGACCGACTGGCGCGAGTTCGCCAAATACGCGTTCAACAAGTCGCACGCCGTCTGCTACGCCTACGTCGCCTACCAGACCGGCTACCTCAAGGCGCACTACCCGGCCGAATACATGTGCGCCCAGATTTCGTCCGAAATCGGCAACTTCGACAAGATGCCCGTCTTCATCGCCGAAGCGCAGGACATGGGCTACGAGATCCTCGGGCCGGACGTGAACCGCTCGTCGGTCCGCTTCGTCCCGGAAGGCGGGGAGAAGATCCGCTACGGCCTGGCGGGCGTCAAGGGCGTGGGCGTGGCGGCGGCCGAGTCGATCGTCGCGGCGCGCCGCAAGGACGGCCCGTTCAAGTCGCTGCACGACTTCCTCTCGCGGCTCGACGTGGCGGTGAACCGCAAGGCGCTCGAATCCCTCGCGCGCGTCGGCGCGCTCGACGAGTTCGGCTACCACCGCGCCGCGCTGCTGGACGTCCTGCCGCAGGCGCTCGCCCGCGCCGCCGTGGAGCGCGAGGACCGCGCGCGCGGCCAGGCCTCGCTCTTCGAGCTCTTCGCCGCGGACGGCGGCGGCGACCCGGCCGCCGCGGAGGAGGAGGAGGAGAAGCGCGCCGCGAACGCGCGCGTCCCGGAGCTGCCGCGCCTCGAAGCGCTGCTCGGCGAAAAGGAGCTGCTCGGCCTCTACCTCTCCGGCCACCCGATCGCGCGCTTCGCGCGGCTCGCGGAGCGCTTCACGTCCCTGTCGGGCGTCTCGAAGGCCATGCAGACGCTCGACGAGCAGATTGCCGCCGCGCGCGGCTCGCTCGGCGAAGTGCCGCTCCAGCGCGTGGACGAGGCGACGTTCCCCGGCGGCCGCTCGGACCCCGCCTTCCGCGCCGCCAAGGCGCGCTACGACAAGGACCAGCAGGCGCAGCGCGCGTTCCGGCGCGCCAAGTCGGTCCCCTTGCGCTTCTGCGCGTTCGTGTCCGCTTCCACGCCGCGCATCGACAAAAAGGGCCGCAACTGGTGCGTGCTGCAGCTCGAGGACGAAAACGCGAAGCTCGAAGTCCCCGTCTTCGCGCGCGACTACGAGCGCCTCACGGGCGACGGCCCGGAGAACCAGTCGCTGCCGCCCGAGGAGCGCCTGCCGCCGCGCAACCCGCCGCAGGCCAACCGCGCCTACCTCTTCGACGCGGTCGTCGAGCCGAGCTGGCGGTTCGAGGCGCAACTCACGCTGCGCGACTTCATGCCGCTGGAGGAAGTGCCGGAGCGCTTCGCGCGCAAGATCGTCGTCACCGTCCCCGCCGCGCAGGCCGCGCCGGCCTACCTGAAGAAGGTGAAGGAGCTCTTCGAGCGCCATCCCGGCGGCCGCGCCCGCACGGGGGTGCAGCTGCGCCTGGCGGACGGCCTGCGCGTCACCGTGGACGCCGCCTCCGACATGCGCGTGCTGCCCGACGCCGCGTTCCTGGAAGACGCGGAACGGACGGTGGGCGGGCGCAACCTGCACTTCGGCGTGGCCAGCGCGCTCGAGCCCGGCGGTTCGCTGCGCTTCGACCGCGGCGCGCCCGCGCCGGCGGCCGAGGACGTCGACGAGGAAGTCGTCCCCGTCGACCCCGTGCACGAAGCGGCGGCGGACGAGCCGGCGCCCGTCCAGGAAGAGCTCCTGCTCGACGACGCCTAGAGACCGTCGGAGAGCGTCGCTTCGAGGAACCGCTCCGCGCCGGCGAGGTCGCGGTGCGGGCGGATGCGGTCGAAGCCGAGTTCGCGCAGCCAGGCGGCCATCGGGGCGGACTGGCCGCTCTCGGCGTCCAGCTCCAGGAAGAGCCCGCCGCCGGAAGCGAGCAGCATGGCCGCCTCCTCGGCGACCTGGCGCAGGACGGCCATGCCGTCCGGCCCGCCGTCGAGCGCGAGTCGCGGCTCGTGCGCGAGCACCTTCGGGTCGAGCCGGTCCACGGCGGCCGAAGGGATGTAGGGGGGATTCGCGACGATCGCGTCCACCGAACCCGGATCGAGCAGGTCGCCGAGGTCGCGCTCCGACGCGTCCACGAACGCGACGCGCGCGGCGAGTCCGAGCGCTTCGGCGTTCTCGCGGGCGAGCGCGAGGGCGTCCGCCGAGACGTCCACGGCCACGACGCGCGCGGCGGGCAGCTCGCTCGCGACCGCGAGCGCGATGCAGCCCGAACCCGTGCCGTAGTCGATCACGAGCGGGGACTTCGCCGCGCGCAGCGCGGGGTGCGCCAGCGCGATCGAGACGAGCTCCTCCGTTTCCGGGCGCGGGACGAGCGCGCGCCGGTCGGTCTTGAGCGTGAGCGTGCGGAAATCCCACTGGCCGGTCACGTATTGGAGCGGCTCGCCGGACGCGACGCGGCGCAGGCCGCGGCGCATCGCCTCCAGGAGCGGCTCCGGGAGCGCCTGCGCGGCGCGCGCCGGCAGGTCGCCGCGCTTGCAGCGCAGCAGGCGCGCGGCGAGGAACTCCGCCGTGGCGCGCGGCGAATCTACGCCGAACCGCGCGAGGAACGCGCCCGCGCCGTCGAGGACGGTCGCGAGGGTCTTCGCGGGCGTGGCGGGGTCCATCCGCTCTCGCGCGCTAGAATGGCAGGTCGTCGACCATCGGGTCGGCGGCGGGGGCCG
>JAFTHC010000208.1 GCA_017457625.1 Kiritimatiellia bacterium | reverse complement strand
TGTTCCTCCACGAGGCCGACACCATGATGCGCGCGAACGGCACCAAGTCCTTCACGGGGACGTGGGACATCCGGAACGGACGGCATGCCGGCAACTACGGCGGCTGCGGCATGTTCCTGGGCGGAGGCCATCTCGCCGGCGCCAGGGAGCTCGCCATCCGCGGCGCGTGGATGAGCGACAAGGACGTCCGCCACGGCGCGTCCGTCCAGACAGGTTGGGGCAACTCCTACCAGTACACGGCGTCCACCAACTATTTCGTCGGAGTCCTTCCGCCCAAGGTCACGCTGGACGGCGGCCGCCTCTCGCTAGTCACGGAGGGGCCGTTTCCGAAGAATCAAGTCACCAACTACGTCAACTCGGGCGTTCGCGACGACTGGTACGAGACGGGCGAGTTCCGGATCGCGGGAGGGCCGATGGGCCACGTCAACTCGGGGTTCGCGTCCAACTTCAACGACTACTACCCCAACACCCACGCGATTTTCACGAACCTTGTCGTCGAACCGGGCGGATCCTCGTCGTTCTCGTTCGCCGCCACCAAGACGTTCGGAACGTTTCCGACGGCCACGAACGAATTCGTCATCGCGAATTCTCCCGCCGCCGCGTGGAATTCGGGGCGCGGCTACGAGATCCTTCCGTTCTTCTATCCGAATTGCGAGAACGCCGGTTTCAACGTCGCCATCCGCGACACCGCCACGGGGCGCGTCTCCCTCTCGAACGCCGTCCACTCCCTGAACCAGACCGGGACCATCCGCCGGTTCGAATACAGCAACAACAACAACGGCAACACGGAAACGATGCCGGAAGGCGCCTCCTACCAGGCGGTCCTGATGGCGTTGAACCGCAAGGCGGCGTTTCCGGCGGAAGGAAGCGTCGCGACAATCGAGTCGGGACTGCTCGGCCTGCGCGGCGGCACCCAGTTCGGACTGACGGGCGATTCCAAGTCGGCTTCTTCGACGCTCGACTTCGGCGACAGCACGGGCTACGTCTACGTCAACTACCAGGGCGAAACCGCCGACATCGGCTGCCGGATCGCCGGCACGGCGGGCTTCGTGAAGAGCGCCGGCGGCACGTTGCAGCTGCACCGGCCGCTGGCCGGCCTGACGGGCGGCGTCCGGGTCGGCGCCGGACGTCTTTCGCTCCTCGATTCCGCCACGCTCGGCACGAACGACGTCTTCGTCGCGGCCGGCGCGAAACTGCGCATCGCGGGGTCCGACCCGTTCGACAGGGGCGCCCGGCTCGACCTGGAAAACCGCGAGTGGATCTCGACGACCTCGAAGATCGAACTCGACAACGCCGAAGAAGCCCGCGTCCGCCGCCTTTACGTGAACGGCGAGAATTGGCCGCGCGGCGTCTACGGATCGTCCGAATCCTCCGCGACCGGCGACTTCGTCCGCGACGACCTCTTCACGGGCGCCGGCACGCTGAAAGTCGTGGCCGACGACTGCGTCGACCCCACGATCCTGCTCATCTACTAGGCGCGGTCTCCGCGTTCCCCCTCGGCGCGCGTGGCGGGCGGCGCAGTGTGGTAGGGCGAGCTCTCCGAGCGAGCCGCGGAGCAGGGCGGGCGGCGCAGTGTGGTGGGGCGAGCTCTCCGAGCGAGCCGCGGAGCAGGGCGGGCGGCGCAGTGTGGTGGGGCGAG
>JAFTHC010000207.1 GCA_017457625.1 Kiritimatiellia bacterium | reverse complement strand
GGCGGTGTAGACGTAGTCGGTGCTGCGCGAGAGGGAGCCGACCTTGGTGGCGGTCCCGAGGTTGTCCGCCAGGGCGAAGGCCGTGGCGAAGGCGAGCGCGAGGCTCGCGATGGCGTTCTTTTTCATGGGGTGGTCTCCTGGTTGATCTGCTTGAGTTTTTCGACGAGAGAGAGGAGGAGCTCTCCCACTTCGTCAATGGAGTCGGCGCGGCCGCTGTCGAGCGCCGAGACGGCGTCCCGGATGGCGTCGGCGCTGGCCTGGATCGCCTCGGCCGCAGTGGCCCAGGGGGCGTTGCGGTAGTCGATGGAGGCGAAGTCCAGTTCCTGGACGGGAAAGTCGATCGTGTTCGGGGCGCGGCCGGGGCTCGGCAGCACGCGCAGGCCGCCGTAGGCGCTGTAGTCCAGCCCCTCGGAGGTTTCGACGCGGAAGAAGAAGTTGTATTCGGGCGCGCCGGCGTCCATCTGCGGCGTCCAGACGGCGCGGAGCAGCCCGTCCGAGCGCGCCGTGGCCGGCGCGGTCCACCAGGCGTTGCCCATGCCGTTGGTCTGGTAGCAGAAGACGGCGCTCGCGCCGGCGGGCAGCTCCGCGCGCCGGCGGTAGGTGACAAGCTGCGGCTCCAGCGCGAGCGTTTCGCCCCGGAGCGTCCGGACGGCGAAGGGCTGCGGGCTGCTGGTCTCCGCCTCCCACCGCACCAGGGCGACGGGCTCGGCGGCGGCCGCGGCGCCTCCGGAGAGGGCGAGCGGCGTGTAGGGGAACGCCTCGGGAAGAGCCGGGGCGGCCGACGGAGAAAGCCCGGGAGAGGGGTCGATCGAGAGGCCGCCGCGGGCGCTGTAGTCGATTCCGCCCTCCGTCTCCACCCGCAGGAAGAAGGAATACTCGCGCGCGCCCGCGTCCATCGACGGCTCCCAGACGGCGCGCAGCGTCCCGTTCGTGGCGGCGACGGCGTTCGTCGTCCACCAGGCGGAGGCCATGCCGTTGGTCTGCCAGCAGAACGTCGCCACGGCATCGGGCGGCAGCGCGATGGGCTTGCCGTAGCTCTGAAGCCGGGCGACGAGCGCCAGGCTCGCCCCGCGGGCCACGCGGACCTTCTGCGCGCGCGGGGTCGACGTCTCCGCGTCCCAGCGGAACGACGCGACCGGCTCCGCGCCGGCGCAGAGGGTCGGCAGCAAGGCTGCAAGGAGGGCGAAGGGGTGTTTCACAGGCGTGGCTTTCCGGCTGCGCGGCGGGCGCGCTCCGCGATCTCGGCCGCCATGGCGACGCGGGCGGCCGCCGCCGCAAGGGTTTGGAGGTCGCTCTCGACCGCGGCGGGCATCTCGTAGATGCGCTCGCGCAGGTCGTGCAGCGCCCGGCGGTCCGCCTCGCGGTGCAGGGCGGCTGCGTGGTCCTCGGCGCAGCCGATGTTGCCGATGCACAGCGCCAGTTCCGCGTCGCGCGCGTCGTCCTCCCGCCACTCGCGGAAGAGGACGAGAGCCTTGGCGAGGTGTTTGGCGTAGCAGCGCGCGCACGCGAGCGAGTCGTCGAACGAGCGCGTGGCGGGGTTCGTGTCTTTCGTTTCCATTTCGCGTTTTTCCTTGTTTTTGCAGCCGCAGGGCATTTCAGTTTCCTCCATCGTCGAATTTCGACAGCCACGGGTCGCTCCACGAAATCGCGGTCGAGCCCGTTCCGGTAAGCAAACCGCCGCTGCCGCATTCGAGTTCGCCGCGAATGGCGGGCAGAGTGGCCTTGAAGTTCACGAAACTGCACAGGCCGTAGTCCGCTGTTGTCGGCACGTCCGTCCGGGCGCTTGCATGCCTCGGGCCGAGCGATGCCATCGACCAGCTCGGCGCAGTCGCGTCGCGTGTCGTGATCGGGCCGCTATACGACCAGCCGCCGCCCGTCCACGCAAACGTGACGGGCACGCCGCAGATGCTCCCCGGCCGCGACGCAAAGAGTTTTGACCGGACGGCCGCGCAGAACACGTCGGAGGCGGCGCTCGAAGTGACGTTGACCGTCCAGCCTTTGCACGGCCTCTCGAAAAAACCGTGCGGAAACGAGTGAGCCGGCTCTGCACATGCGTCGGCCGAGACCGAGACGGAGACGGAGCCCGTCCACAGAAGCTCCAGCGCGGTCGTCCCGCTCGGCATCGTCGCGGGAAACGTCTCCCCATTGGCATATGACGGCGTGAAGCACATGCGCATGAACGCCGGGGCGGTCACCGCCTCGCCGATCGGCGCTACGATGACATAGTAGCCGTCGCGCTCGAACCCGCTCCCGCCCCCGGCGGCGCGGCCGCCGTTGAGCTTGACGCGGATTGTGCCGTAGACCGCCTCGTCGCATTTCAGGCGCCACGTCAGCACCAGTTGCGAGCCCGTCCACACGGCCGAATACGGCGCGCCAGGGCCGTTCGTCTCGTCGATGAGGACGTGTGGTATGTTTTCTGGGTTTGTCAAGACAGCCGAGAACTTCGACCCGTCCAGATACGAGCGCTCGTAAGAGATGGAGCTCGGGTCGTCGTCGCAGACCGTGATTGTCGTGACCGGGTTCGGGATTTCGTGGTGGTTGACGAGTATTTGGGCTGGATACATGCCGTTGCAACCCGCGCTCTGGACCTCGGCGTCGTCCTGCACCAGCATGACATCGAAAGTCCGGAGGCGCGGCAGTGCGACCCCGGTGGCGGTCCACCCGTGATAGCGGTCGCAAAAGGCGGAGGTGATCGTCGGATACGTTTCCCAGTCGCCGCCGCCGCCGCCGATCGACACGCTTGGCGTCCCCGGCGCGCAGTCGATATAGCCGCTGCCGACATACGTCGAACCGCTGAGAGCGAGCCGGATTTCGGTCCCTCCGACACTCGCCGTGAGTTCGGCCGGGATGTTGTTGCACTGGTCGGCCGCGATTTCGGTCCCGTCGTAGTATTGCACCTGCACCGAAATGGTGATCGGGATCCTCGGCGTCACCACCACGACGCCGCCCTCGAGCGTAAGCGTCGCGCCGTCCCACTCCGCCCCGCTTCCGTCCACGAGCCTCGCGACCGGGTTGTGCTGGTGATCGTCATGCCAGCAGCAGCACGTCGCGGTGAGTTCGTAGGAGGGAAACGACCCCACGATCACGAGGTCGCCGAAAAGGCAGTCCGGCGTTTCGGCCCCGTGCGGGCAGAGCATCAGGAAGTGGACGCCATCGAGGTGCCGGCCCTCGACGATGGACACGAAAACGGATTGCGCATCGTAGGAGCAGCACGCAGCCATGTCCGCGTTGATTCTGAATGGCACGCGCACGGAGTCCCCATACGACTCGGTAAAAGAGAAAACAATCCGCGGGCCGCACCCGCGCTCGATGTCTACGCTGCCCTCGGCAGAATCGAACGTGTAGGGCCACCCGGATTCCTCCGAGCCGCCGCCGCCCGCTCCGCTTTGGACCACGCCGTTGCAGACCTCCTTGGTCTTTAGTTCGACAATCTTCTCCACGAATCGCAAATCGACCGTCGCCCGCACGGATTCGAACATCATTTGACCGCGGATGACGTTCACGCCTTCGGGCCCGTTCTCCAGGACCGACTCCGTGTCCGGGAACGCCATGTATTGCAGATATGCGGCGACAAGTGAGAGTTGCTCCGGCTGCAAAACCCACGCAAGAGCCGATTGGATCGCCCGCGAATACGCGTCGGAATCCTCCGCTTGCGCCTTGAAAACGTCGAAGAACCCTTTCGCGTCCCGAATCGCGATGAACGAGAGAAACGCGTCGTCTGTGTCGCCTGCGAAATATCCCTCGTAGAATTGTGCGAGCGTCTCCCGGTATTTTCGCGGCACGCGCGCGGGGATGTCCCAGGGGTTCCCCGGATACGGCGTCCCATCCACGAAGTTGTCGATCACCCCGCGGAAGCGGCGTTTGAAATCGCTCGTCTCCAAAAAATCGAACATGCACAGCAAAAGAGCGTGCCCAAGATCGTAAAGACCTATTCTCGGCGCATCGACATCGACCAGGCGGGGAGTTTCGACCAACATGGTCTCGCAGTCCGTCGGGGTGCCGAGCAGGGGCGTAAACCCGCACTTCACGCCGCTCTCGCACCAAGCCCGCGACCGGCCGACGTAGAGCGCCGTGTATTTGGTGCCGTTCGGCCCCGGGTGCGGCTCGCAGCCCTCGTAGGCCAGCACGACGCGCTCCACCCCCCACGGACCGTAAAGGGCTCCCTCGATGCTGCGCGGGTAGACCGAACAGTCCTCCGGCCACCGGACGCAGGTATTGGGCTCTATGGTGGCTACGATGCGCCCGCCGTTGCAGCAATCCTCGTCGCAATCCGAGAACACCGGAGCCGCTTGGGCCGTGCCCGGGACCGCGCGGGTGCCCCGCAGGATGATGGCGGCGCCGCCCTTCGATTTGAGTGTCAGGGCCGCCATCACGAACCTCCGGCGGCCGTTCCCTCGCACGAGCACGGATCGACGTAGGCGAGGATGTCCTCGTCGGCGCTTGTGCCGGCGCCCGCTTCGAGTTTGATGCAAACGCCGCGCTCGAAGTGGCTCGTCGTCACGTCGGCGCGAAGTTGCTTCGTTTGTGAATCGTAGTAGATGCGGCTGTAGCTCCGCACGCTGTCCGTTATGCCGTAGACGAGCGACACGATGCCCGTATGCAGCTGCAGGACGGCGCCCGCCCCATCGACATGGGCCAGCGGCACGTAGATCACGCCGTCCTCGCCCGCGCTGGCGGAGGTCGTGAGCGAAAGGAAGGCTTTCACTTTGTAGATGTCGCCCTCTTTTCTCGTCACGCAGTGCGCCCTGAGAAAATACGTTCCGCGGCCGCCGACGTTCGCCCATCCGACCTTCGTCGCGGGAAGGTCGCCCGACACGCCCTCGAAGGAACCATTGAGCAGCGCGTAGTTGCCGACCCCGAAATCCTCGCACCGCGGCAGCCACATGAAGGCGGCTCCCTTGTCGAACTTCATCGTGTAGAGCGCGGGCCAATCCCCCGCGTCGGCCGCGCCGCCGGCCGACACGGCGGAGACAGTCGTGCCGGAGGGCGTTCGCGTGAGTTTGATGCCGGGTCCCGGGCGAAGATCGCGCGAGCGGAGGAAGTCCAGCAGGCGGTTGAGCCAGTTGGACGAGAGATTTGTCTTTGGGGAAAGGCGCCGGGGAAGTTCGCTCATGTCGCTACGCCTCGTCGTACAGGTCCTCGTCCCATTCGTCCGCGCCAGTCCACTCCTCGACGCGCTCGAACGATCCGCCGGCCACTTCCTGGCACCGGTCCGCCGTCTTGAGCCATTCCCAACTCCCGGCCACGAGCGAGAGCGGATCCGCCGGCGGTCTGCAACGCTTGCCGCAATCCTTCCCGATCTCGCGGAATTCGCTCGTGTCCTTCGGCTCCTCGTTGGAGCGCCGCGTCACGCGGACGACCGGCGCGAACACGAGGTAGCTCTCGACGCCTTTCATCAGGAGCTTCGCGATCTTGCGCGCGTTGCCGTCCAGTACGGCCGCGTTGCCCTGGGCGTCCGTGTACTTGTAGGCGGCGCGCATGGCGGGGTCGGAACCCCGCCACGCCTCGATCTGCTCGGCGTAGCCGTCCCAGCCGGGCTTCGACAGCAGCGGCTTCTCCAGCTGCGCCATCTCCACCTCGTAGACCGTCTCCTCGATGTTTCCGGACGGGTTTCCGGACGAGCCGCCATCCTTGTTCCGGCACGTGATCGTAAGCAGCCCCATGCCGCCCTTGGCCCGCACGAGTTCCGACGATTCGACGCGGAGTCCGCGGAACCGGTCGCCGCGCTTCGGCATTTGGGCTTCCAAGGCCGAATAGGGGCCCTGGAGCACGAAGATCCGCGTCCTCTGCTCCGCGTTCGTGATCCGGCCGCCGGTGTGGTGGTCGTGGACGCTCGAAGAACCCCGGATGATGGGCGTGCTCATGCCAGGATCGCGGCCCCCTGCCCGCCTTGGGATGTGTTGCGTTCGATCTTCTCCAGGACCTGCAGCTCCCGCTTCGAGATCTGGAGCTGCTCGCGCGCCTGGTTCTGCATCATGTTGGAACCGCCGACGAAGCCGCCGATCCGCGCCAGGCGGTCGGAGGCGGTCTGCAGCGAGCCCCACGAGCCGGCCGAATGCTCTTTCGCCGGCTTCTCCGGCGCCGGCCCGGCCTCGGGCTCCGGCTTCTTCGGGATCGCCGCCGCGAGGCGCGCCGCCTCTTCCTGGATGTCGATCACGGAGGAGCGGCCCTGTGCAACCTTGAGGTTCTCGGCCAGGATCTTGTTCGAATCCTCCAGCTCCATGATCTGCCGTTGCAGGTCAATCATGGCCTTGGCCTGCTCCTGGGCGGCTGCGGCGGCCGTGGAACGGTGCTCCTCCAGGTCGGAATCCGTATTGCCCGTCACGACGGTCCTGCCGAGCCGGAGCAAGGGATTGCGCCGGCCCTCCTCAAGCTGTTCGGCCGCCCAGCCGGCCGTGCCTTCGTTGGCCTTCTTGATGCGCTCGGCTTCGTCGTACTGCGCCTTGAGGCTCGCGATGCGCCGTTCGTTGTCGGCCATTTGCGTCCGGATGGAGGAAACGCCGGAGGCGGCATCCTCCCGCTGGAACGAAAACTCCATCTCGCGACGGCGCGCGTCGTAGCGCCGGTTCACCACTTCCGCGTCGCCGCCGGCGGCGAGCTCCCGGTTCCTGTCGCGTTCCAGTTCCGCGAGCTTGCGTTCCTGCTCCAGACGGCGACCGGCGGAAGAGGCGTCCTCAAGACCCTTCGCAAGTGCGATCGAACGCTCCAGCTCCCGGTTCATCTCATTGAAGCGGTCGCGGGCGCTCTCGGCCCAGTGGGAGAAGTTGTCCAGTTGGATCTGCCGCAGGCTTTGCGCCTGGCGATGGAACTCCGATACGGCCGCCGAGACCGCGGCAACGGCCAGCCCGATCGCGGCAAGCACGACGCTCGCCTTCTCCACCGCCTGGATCGAGAGCCCGAGCGCCCGCATGCCCTGGGCGGCCTGCATCGTGCCGGCGGCGACGCCCCGGAAATCGCCCTGGAGCGCGGACGCGGCACCGCTCGCGACGCCCATCGCTCCCTTGGCCTTTCCGAGCTCATTTGCAAGCGTACCCGCCGAGTCCGCGTGCTTCTCCTCGGCTTCGGCGGCGGTCTTCGTCGCCGCGGCCGACTCCTTCTCCGCTTCGGCCTTCGCCTTGGCGGCCTCGGCCGCTTCCGTGACCTTGGCCGCCTCCTTCGCCGAGGCGTCGGCCGCCGCGTCGATCTGCGCCTGCGCCTTCCCCAGCGCCTCGAAGCACACGTCTGCGCCGGCCTTGAACTGGCCGAGCGCGTCTGCCGCCGCCTTCAAGCCCTGCTGGAAGGCGGCGGTGTCGAGCGCGAGGAGAACCGAGATGTCCATGGGCTAGTCCGGAAGTTCGATCGTTTCGGAGAGTTCCTTCTCCGCGGTGCCGAAACCGGCCTTGCGGCGGTCGGGGCCGGGCTGGCGCAGCAGCATCAGGAGCAGCGAGGCCGGGACCTCCCAGAGCGCCGTGGCGGGGTGCCAGCCGTAGCGCTCGCACGCCTGCGCTACACGCCCGGCGATCCAGCCGTCGGGCCAGCCGCCGTAGGGTCCGGGCAGTCCACGACCCCCTCCTCCGGGCCGTCCTCGGCCGGATTCGCGCCCTTCAGGCGGCGCATCGCGGCGCCGGCGGCGGCCATGAGGGCCGTCGCCTCGGCGTTCGTCACCGTGTCGGCCCAGGCGGCCGCCTCGTTCCGGTAGGCATCGCGGCCGCCGGCGAGCGCGCGCAGGCAGTCCGGGGCCGGACGCGTGAGCGCGTAGAGCGTCTCCGCCCACGCCAGCAGCGTGCGCGGCGCGTCCGGGTCGACGAGGGGCGAGCCGATCCGCTCCAGGACGGCGAGCGTCCCGAGGTAGAGCTCGCGCACCTCGAACCGCCCGACCTTCGTCGTGGCGGGGTGCGTCAGCGCGTCGAGCGCTGCGGCGGGGTTCCTGTTCCCTTCCATCGTGCCGTTCCTTCCGTGGCGGGGCCTACGCGAGATACTTGCCGCCCTCGATGGAGACGGTGATCTGCTTCTTGCCCTTGTTCTGCCAGTCGGTCTTCGCGTCCACGACGTAGCCGCCGAAGCCGTTCATCGTGATCCGCGTTCCGATCTCCGGAAGGCTTTCGCCGGCCTTGCAGACGACCGTGATGGTGCCGCTGTAGGTCTCGTCGTAGATCACCATGCCGATGCGGGCGCCGTTCTCGTCCTCGACGGGCTCGTGCTGGCCCTGGCGCTGGAGGGACGCGGAGACGCAGATGCCGCCGATCGTGTTGTTGACCTGGGTGGTGCCCCAGACGACCTGCTGGCCCTTGAAGACGGGGGAGCTCATGGGTCAGACCTCCTAGGCCGAGGGTTCGTCCACGACCTCTTCCTCCGCCACGGCGACCTGGAAGCGGGCTTGGTAGATGCGGGTCGTCGAATCGGTGGATTCGTCGACGGACGTGTTGCGGGATATCTCCATCCGCGCGGGGCGGTCGGCCGCGGCTTCCTCGATGTAGGCCTTGTGCAACGCCGCGCAGAGAGCGCGCGCGACCTTGCGGATGTCGCCGTTGGTGGCGTCCGCCTCCGCGGCCGAGAGGCCCGGGAGGGCGGAAAGCGGGATCGTGATCCCGTTGGAGTCGGCCGAGTAGCCGGTGAGCCAGTGGCTCGGTGCGAGATTCATCGCCATGGTGTGTTATTCCTCGTCTTCGAGTTCGTCGCCGCAGTCGTAGATCCCCGTCAGCGTGAGCGTGTAGCCGCCCAGCGGCGCGTCGCCGCGGGGAAGTTGGAAGGACGACATTCCGCCGTAGCGCCAGCCGTCCAGGAGTCCCTCGCCCGCGCTTTCGCGCAGGAGGAACGCGCGAAGGCTCTCGGCCTCCGCGAGCGCGCCCGTGCCGGCGCCCTGGCCGTCGCGGGGCTTGAGGCCCGGGTGGCACGCGAGCGCGAGCGAGAAGCGGCCCGCCACCTGCTCGTCGCACACGATGCCCTTGTCGTCCGCCGGCTCCTCGCCCTCGTAGAAGAGCGCGAGCGAGCAGCCGTCCGGCGCGCCGGCCGCGAGGAGCTCGAGAGCGCGCGCCGGATCCGGGGCGACGTGGACGCGGCAGCGGTGCTGCTGCGCCCACTCCGTCCGGATCTCGCCGGCGAGCGCTTCGAGGATCGTGGCGGCGTTCACGCGATGAGCCCCCCGGTGCCGGCGATCTTGGCCGGCTCGCCGATGATGACGGGCTCGGTCGTGGCGCCGTCGGTGTTCTCCTCGCCGGACGCGAGCGCGCGGAGGCGGGCCTCCGCGCGCTGCGCCTCTGTTTCGTAGGGGTTGTCCTCCCCCGCGAGGCCGCGCCGGTTGTAGAGCAGGACGAGCGCGAAGAGCTTGCGGGCGTATTCCGCCAGCCCCGCCGCCTCGGCGGGGACGCCGCCAGCGCCGAAGATCGTCGCGAGACGGTCCTCGGCCCCCTGGCGGACGGCGGCCCAGGCCGCGTCGTCCGCCAGGCCGTCCCCGTCGTCGTCGAGCGCTTCGACGATTCGCTGGGGCGGCATGTAGCCGGCAAGCTCCTCGTAGCCCGTCATCGCGTCTAGCCCTCGGCCGCGCTCGGGACTTCGGCCATGCCGCCGGCGTAGGCCAGGAACGGCAGCGTGAGGAACCCTTCGCCGCGGGCGTCCGCGCCGTAGAGGTATTCGCCCTGCATGAAGACGTTGTCGTCCTCGTCCCGGTCCTTGCGCACGAGCACGGGCTCCTTGCGCTTCTGCACCGCCACGGCGCGGATGTTGCCCACCTCGCCGAAGAGGTACCAGGCGCCGCCCTCGAGCTCGTCGCAGACGCGGTACTGCAGCAGGCCCCGCAGCGGGTTGCTCTCCGTGGCCGTGCCCGCCGCGGTGGCGACGAGCTCGCTGTTGCAGACGCGCCGCGCGGCGGCGAGGTTCTGCGGGCCGACGACGAGCAGCTTCGGCCGCACGCCGGCGACGCGCCCGCCGCCGAGCTTCCAGCCGCGCATTGCGGCGATGGCCGCCTCGACCGCGGCCGCGGAGAAGGCCGTGGTGACGCCGTTGGTGATCGTCGCGGCGTTGTCGCCCTCGCCGATCGTGCGGCCGGAGGCGAAGAACTTCTTGCCGTCCGCCCAGACGCCGTTGTCGAGCAGCGCCTTGATCGCCAGCTGCCGCCAGAGGTCGCGGGCGGCGATGCCGAGCGCGTCGACGAGGTTGCCGAAGGCGCCGTAGTTGTCGTCCTCGATCGCGGTGCGCTTGATGTGCACCGTGTCCTCGAACTCGCGGTTGACGACCGTGATCTTCCCGAGGTCCAGGTCGTTGATGACGCGGGAGCCGACCCATTCGCGCATCGCGGGGAGCTGCCCGAGCCAGGTGTGGTCGGTGGCGGCGCCGGCGCTCTGCACGAGCATCGCGAAGTCCTCGACGCGGAGCGTCTCCTTGTCGGACGGGTCCGGAGCGGCGTTGTAGGCCTTGTTGAAGGCCGCGGAGTAGGTCCTGAACAGGTCGTTCAGGAGTTCCTTGGTGATGGTTGCCATGGTTGGTGTGTGGGGTTGTGGGTTAGAGACCGATGTGCACGCAGGCGCGGCCGTCCTCGAGGAAGAGCAGCGTGCCGAGCGCGTTGGTGGTGCCGCCGCCGGCGACGACGCGGCCTCCGTCCCAGTGGACGGTGGTGCCGATCGCCGTCTCGGCGAGGTTCGTCGCGGCCGGAAGGAGGAAGAGACCCGCCTTCACCGTGACGACCGAGTTCGAGGAGGCCGAGTCGACCGCGAGCGCGACCGCTCCGCCCGTGGCGGGCAGCGGGACTGCCTTGCCGGAGACGACGCCGACCGGCTCGCCGGCCTTGATCGCCGCGGAACCCGTCTTGAGCGGGTAGAGCGGAACCGGCAGCTCCGCCACCGAGGCCGCGAGGGCGACGCCGCAGCAGAGCGAGAGCGCCGCGAAGAGGAGGGAACGCTTCTTCATTTCTTGGCTTTCTTCTTGGGAGTGGGTTTCGTGGCGGGCTTGTCCTCGTCCGTCGCGGGCGCGGGCTTGGGCGCGTCCTTGGGCGCGGGCTTGCCCTGGAGCTTGGAGTAGATCACGCCCATTGCTCGACCTCCTCCGGCGTCATGCCGCAGAGCGCGTAGACGCGCCGCTGCTGCTCCGTGGGCTGGGGCTTCGCGGCCGGCTCCTTCACCGCCGCGGGCGTCTGCGCCGAGAGAGGCACCGTGGCCGGCGTCTTCTCGACCGTCTCCTTGAGCTGCGCGACCGTGAGGGCCGCGAGCGCGTCGGCCGCGAGCGTCACGACCTTGCCCTCGGCGCGGGCCTGGGCGAGGATCGCGCCCTTCTCCGCGTCGTCCGCGCGCTTCTCGAGCGCCTCGATGCGGGCCGCGAGCGGCGCGACGCCGCCCTCCGGTTCGGGCGCGGCCGGCTGCGCCGGCTTCTGCTGCTTCTCCTCGGCGGCCTTCGCGATCGCCTCGTCCGAGGCGTCCTCCGGCAGTCCGAGGAGCTTGATCAGGATGGCCTTGAAGTCCATCTGGTTCGTCTCCTTGTTGGGGTTGGTTGGGGTGGAAGAAAGAGGCGAAGGCGAGAACGTGATGCCGGGAACGGCTCCGGTGCGGCAAAGCGCCACGCTCGCGATCGCCAGGACGTTGCCCGCCTTGTCGAGGACCGGAGTGGCGGAAAGGTCTTCGTAGTGGTGCGCCATCCTCTCGCCCTCCGGCGTCCAGCGCTCCATTTCGAGGAAGACCCCTTTGCCCTCCTCGCAGACGATGCGGCCGTAGCCCGCCACGGGGCGCGGCTCGGCGCTCTCCTTGTAGGCCTGCGTGCCGGGGCAGGTGTTGTGCTCGAAGTCCAGCGCGACGACGGAGAAGGGGCAGTCCGGATCGGCGAGGCGCTCCAGCAGCGTCCGGCCCACGACGACCGTGCTCTTGTAGCAGTTGCGGTTCTCGCCCCAGTCGAGGATCTTCATCCGGCGTGGAAGATCCTTCGCGCCGGCCGCGTCGGCGGCGAGCGGGAAGCGGGAGAGGACCCGGATCGGGTGCGTGTCGTTCATGGGAGCGTATTTTGCACACGCCCCCGTCGCGCCGCGCGTCAACTTGCGGCACTTGCGCCGCGGCGGAAAAGAAAAGCGGCGGAGCCTACCGCCCCGCCGCGATCTTCTTCAGCTCCGCGTCGATCGCGCTCTTCACGAACTGCGCGGCCTTCTCGGTCAGCTGCTCCTGCCCCGGCGGTCCCAGCGCCGGCACGAACGGACGCGCCGGCATCTTCTTCGTCCCGTACTGGTGGTAGGCCGCGTAGGGTCGGTCGCTCGCCACGCCGGCCTTGCCCGCGCCGATCGTCAGCGTCATGCTCTGCGAGAGCGCGCCCGTGTCGTAGAGCGGCTGGCGGTTCTCCATGGTCTTCGCCCGGGCCGTCTTGGCCCGCGCCTTCCACTCCCTGGCCTTCTTGTCGGCGCGTGCCGCCTGCGCCATGTTCTTTTCGAGCTTCTTGCCCGTGAGTCCCGCGCCCGCTTCTGCGATCTTCATCGCCTTCTCCGACCACTCGCGGGACTTCGCCCGGGCCTCCTTCGCGCCCTTGCTTGCCGAGCCCGCGCGCCCCAGCGTCGACGCCGCAAGCGGCGGCCACGGCGCCGGCCGCATCGACGGGACGCGGAACGCCTGCGTCGACATCGACACCAGCACCCGCGCGCCGGCGAGGTTCGCTCGCCGCCGCGTGTCGTCGGAGCCGAGGCGCTTGAGCGTGTCCTCGACCTCCTTCAGGCCCATGATGCCGTAGCGAATCGCCATCGTCCGATTCCTGTCTTCTCGCGCTAAAGCCACCCGGGCATGATTCGCGCGAGGTATTCTTCCTCGTCACGGGCCTTTTCTTCCGGCGTGGCGGGGTGTTTCGGATTCCACGGTCCCGGTTCCGGACCTTTTCCGTCCAGATAGCGGCCGATCTCGAAGTAGCGCTCCGTCATTTCGAGTGCGCGCGCCCGCTTCTCCGGCGTGTCCGGATTCGGCTGGCGCTTCATGGCGAGCATTTCGTCAAGCCACTCGTCCCTGGTCTTTCTCATGGCATCTTCTCCGTGATCTTGAACAGTCCGGTCCCTCCGTTCGCGCCGCGGGCCCGGAGCCACTTGTCCAGTTCGGTCGCGATTCGCAGTTTTTCCTCGGTGCTTTTCGCGTCTTCCATGCGCCGCTTGAAATCCAAGACCGTCTTGAGCAGTCGTTCCGGGACCTCCTTCCGGTCCTTGCCGAGAAACTCCAGCCGCATGGTTGCGCCACCGTCCGCGATCGCGCCGACTTCATGGACATTCCCGCGCAGAGCCTTTTCCACGTCATGGGGCGAGAGGTCCGGGAGAATGGCCGTGTGGTTGTGGTAGGCGCAAAGCTCGAAGTCGTCGAAGGCGTCCCAGTTCGGTTCCACGCGGCCTTTTGTTCCGGCCGCTTCGTCCAGGATCCGCCCCGTGTTCCGGTCCAGCAGGAGCGAGTGTTCCTTGCCGTCGCGCCCCAGGGCCAGAAGTTTCTTCTCCGCCCTCTCGCGCACGGGCTCCCACATCCACTCGCGGACGTTCTTCGTCGTGCCGTCCGGCAGCTCGACCGTCGCCTTCTCCATCTTCTCGTTGAAGCGCTGTAGCGTCCCCTCGTCGTAGCGGAGTGTTCCGTCCGGCTTGAGCGCCGCGTCGTCGAGCGCGATCGAGAGCGAGCCGGGCCGGAACTTGTAGTCCTTGCTTTCGTCGCGGCCGCGGTGCGCCGCGCGGTAGTCCTGGCTCCAGCCTTCGTCCCGCACGCTTCCCGTGCCGTCCGCCTGCTCCTCCCGCGCCATCTCCTCCGTCAGCTCCACCGCCACGCAGCGGCAGCCCCAGTCCCACGGCGGGTAGTGCGTCTCCCAGAACGGATCGTCCTTCCGGAGGATCGTGCCGTTGAGCCGCGCGTGGCTGTCGCGCACGCGGCTGTCGCCCACCGTCACGTACTTGAGGTAGGGGAAGACCTCCTTGTCCTCCATCTGCGAGCGGTAGCGCGCCGCCGCGTAGGCCTGGAAACAGTTCGTGCGCAGCACCGTCTCGGCCCGCGCCGCGTTCTTCTCCGGATCTCCGAGCGCCGCCGCAATCTCCTCCCGCGCATCCTTCCAGTCGCCGCCCTCGGGGACGCGGGCGATTGCCTCCTGCACCTGCTTGAGCCGGCGCATCTCCTCGATGCCGGCCACGGCGAAGGCGTGCGCCCGCGTCTCCGGCAGCATGTCGCCGAAGATGCGGATGTTCGTGCGGGCCTTGTCGCGCACGAACGCGGCCGCCGCCTCGTTGTCTTCCCTGGTGAGGATTCCTTCGTCGGGCATCGTTTTCCTCTTTCGCTTCGCAGTCTACTTCTTCTCCGCGCCGATTTCAAGCGCGGCGCTTCATTTCCTCGTGAAGTTCGCCTTGGCATACTTGCGGAACGCCTCGCCGCCCTTCTCCCAGTAGAAGGGATCCTCCAGGCAGCGCCGCACGTGCTCCTGCCAGCTGTCCAGGTCGATGAGCGTGCAGCCGGGCGAGATCCGCGCCAGGCGCACGAACCCCGCCGCGGCGAGGCGCTTGAGCGTCTCGCGCCGCGCCCGGTCCTCCGAGGCCGGCAAGAGGCCCAGTTCCCGCAGCAGGTCCGGCGTGACCTGCGCCCAGCGGTACGGGAACGGCTCCGGGAAGAACGTCCCGTCCGCCGCCTGCCGCCACCGGCACAGGCAGGTCTTCGGCGCGTCCTCGCCGGCGCGCGGCCGCCACCGGCCCGGGCCGGCCGGGACCATCGCCGGCTTGCTCTGCGCGATCGTTTCCGCTTCGTCCATGTCCGTCTCCTTCCTGGAATGCCGTTTCCGTCGCGGGAAAGCTACGGGAAAACGCGCCGAGCGTTTCGGACGGCAGATTGCCCGTTTTCGGCCGACCCCCGCCTAAAACGCGCGCTACGGCGATTTCCCGGAAGGGTCGCCGCCGGGCGCGACGCGAACGACCCCGACCCCCAGCGGCTCCCGCCCTTGGCGTTGGCCCGCTCGCGGAGCGTGTAGCAGACCTGCCAGATCTGCTTGGCGGACGCCTCCTCCATCGTCGTGCCGTGGATCCGGCGGAAGAGATCGGCGACATAGCTCTCGACCCCATCCGGTCCGCCGAAGATGCGGCTCCTCGCCGCCATCTCGCGGCGCAGCGTCCAGCGCGCGCGCCGGGCGTTGTCGTCGGCCGCCGGCGAACGGAAGCAGCCGGGCCGCTGCCCGTCCGCGAGCTCCCGCAGCCAGGCGCGAACCGGCGCGAAGTCCGCCTGCGTGAGCTCGCGCAGCCCGCCCTTGCCCGGCGCGGCGTCCTGCACCGCGCCGTGGCGCCAGGCGTCGAAGTCCTCGGGCGCGAGGCCGAGCTTGCGCTGCATCTCGTAGGCCCGCCGCGCCTCGACGGCGAGCGTGCGGATCTGCAGCGGCGTGAGCGGCCCGGCGCCCTGCGCCTCGATCGCGCGCTCCTCCGGGCTAGGCATCGGTCTTGTCCTTTCTCGCCTCCGCGTAAAAGCGCTCCGTCTGCGAGACCCGCAGCCCGAATTCCCGCGCCAGGTGGTCGGCGAAGAGCCGGTCGCCCGGATCCTCGCTGCGGGCGCTGCGGATGATTTCGTCCTTGTCCAGCTCCTTCACGGCACGCACCGCCCGCGTGAAGCCGTGGCTTTCCAGCAGCTCGCAGAGCGTTTTTTCGTCCACGCCCCGCTTGAGCGTCACGCGCGGCATCCCCGTCCGGTAGCCGATCGCCCCGTGCGTCAGTTCCAGGCTCTTCTTGCCTTCGAACGCTTCCGGGTGCATCCGCGCCCAGAGCTCCAGTTGCTTGAACGGCGCTTCCGCCGCCAGTTTCAGCGCCGCGGCGTCCGCTTCGTAGCCCTTCCGGACCTCCAGCAGCTTCGCCTCCATTTCGACCTTCAGGGCTTCCAGCGCCAGCGTCGAGGCCGCGTAGTCGCCCATCGTCTTTTCCAGTTCTTCGCGTGTCTCGATCACGCCCTTCACTTCGATGCTCTTCTTCATGTTTTTTTTCCTTTCGTCGTTCATGGTTCGTTGTTCGTCGGCAGGCTCGGTTTCCTCGTGAGCAGCACGCGCGAAAGCCGGCGCGGCACGGCCGTCCCGGCGCGCTCGCGCGTCACCTCCTCTTCCAGGACCGGCGCGAAGAACCGGCCGGAGAAATCCGCGCCGGGCGCCGGCACGTAGCGCGCCATCAGCCCCTCGGAACCCCGCTTGAGCGCCACGATCCAGCCGCGCACCCGGCCGTCCGCCTCCTCGACGAGCGGCACCGGCCGCCCGTCCTGCGCGAAGCGCTCGACCACCTTGCGCAGCGCCGCCGGCGTGTGCAGGCTCGTCACCGTGCCGCCCGGCCACGAGTGCCGCGGCGCGCCGTAGGGCACCACCAGCGCCTCCACCGCGGCCGCGGCCGAGACCGGTTGGCGAGGCTCCGTCCCGGCCGGTTGTTGCGGCGAGCGGCATCCGTTCGCCATCGCCACCACGACGCCGACGAGCAATCCGACAAGCCCCATTCCGATCACGAGTCCCATCTTGTCCTCCTCCATCGTTCCGTTCCTTTCATTCGTCATTTGTCATTCGTCATTCGCCGCGCTAGCGGCGCGCCGCCGCTTCCTTGATCGCCTCGGCGACGCGCTCCGGCGTCGCCTCGCCCTCCGGCAGCAGCCGCGCCACGTCCCGCGCGAAGGCCATGTTGCCGTTGCCCGAGGCCGCCGGCAGCACCAGCCTGGCGGCCGTCCGCGCCGCCTTGCCCTTCTCCCCCTCCGGGAAGCAGGCCGGCCGGCACAGCGAGAAGTAGCGCGCCAGGTCCCGCTCCGTGAGCCCCAGCCGCAGCCGCTCCGAGAGGCGGTTCGTCGTGAGCTGCCGCGCCTCCTGGTAGTTCTGGCTCTCCAGCTTGTTCCACAGCGTCGGGATCGCCAGCAGCACGAACTCCCCCGGCGTGAGGTTCACGAGCGTCTTCAGCACGTTCAGGCAGTGCGGCCCAAGGTGGTGCGCCTCGTCCACGCAGACGCACGTGCGCGACACGCACAGGCGCTCCCGCGCCATCTCCAGACGGTCCACCGCGCTCTGCGGCAGCGCCCCCTCGTGCCCGATCGCGCGCAGGATCGCGCCCAGCAGCGCCGCCGGCTTGTCGCCCCAGGCGTCCGAGGCCTCCAGCACCGCCACGCGCCGCCCGTAGCGCCCCGCCACGATCCGCAGAGCCGTGCTCTTCCCGACGCCGCTCGGGCCCTGGACCACCACCACGCGGTTCGTGCCCCAGCTCTTCATGGCCGTGAGGCACGCGCGCCGCACCGCCTCCACCGTGAGCAGCGTGTCGTAGGTCTGCTCCCCCGTGGCGGGGTTCTCCTCCGCCAGCTCCTCCGCGAGGGCCACGGCCGCCCGCAGGTTCGCGAGCTGCGAATCGAGGTTGTAGCCCTCGAACCGCCCGTCCCGCATGTCCCGCAGCGCGCGCTCGCTCCCGACCGCCGGGAACTCCCGCGCGAGCTTCGCGAGGCCCCAGCCCCGCGCCTCGCCGTAGGCCGCCATCTTCCGCGCCAGCGCCTGGCACTCCTGTTCTTCGTTCGTCATTGTTGCCGTTCCTTGTTGGTTTGTTGGTTTCGTGGTCTTACCCCGCCACGTTCGGGAAACTCGCTACGCGATCACCCCCGCCGCCTCCTCCAGCGCCGCCCAGTCCGTCGCGCCGGCGTCCGGCCCGAAGGCCCGCAGCATCGCCGCCTCCGCGTCCGCGTCCTGCTCCAGGTGCGGCGCCGCCGTGATGCTCCCCAGCCCCCGCGCCGTGTGGACCAGGCCGCTCTCGTCGCTCGTCGCTCGTCTCTCGTCGCACGCCCGCACCGTCTCCAGGATCGTGCTGCGGCTCGCGCTCTTCGCCTCCCGCAGCGCCGAGCGCGCGTCCCAGAAGCCCCGGGCGCTGCCCAGCACCGGCACCGGCGACACGCACGGCACGCCCTCCGCCAGCAGCCGCCCCGTCGCCGCGTCCTCCACCAGCGCCCCCGCCGCCACGTTCCACGGGTCGAACCGCACCCGCACCTTCCGCCCCTCGTGCTCGAAGCCGCTCTCCCAGGCGAAGTCGTAGTCGCAGACCGTCCCGTGCGGGCTCGTCGCCCGCGCGTGGACCATCCCCCCGCGCCGCACCGTCGCCTCCGCCTCCTCCGGCAGCGCGTGCCGCCACGCGTCCTCCGGCATCCGCACCCCGTTCTCCGCCGCGTTCACGGCCCGGTACGCCTCGATCGGACGCCACCGCCCGAACTGCCGGCTCTCGATCCACTCGTCCTCCAGGTAGTCCACGCTCTCCCGCAGGCAGCGGTGGAACTCCTCGTAGCTCGGGAACGCCTCGCGCGGATCCAGCCGCCCCGCCTGCGCCGCGAGGAAGGCCTTCGTCTCCGCCTTCATCTCCCCGCGGAACCGCCCCACCTGCCCGCCGGAGGGCAGCTTCCAGCTCATCGTCGTCCACAGCCGGTTGAAGTAGCCCTCCACCAGCTTCTGGTTCGGCCGCCCCTTCGCGCTGAGCGGCCGCACCCCCGCCGCCGCGAGGAAGCGCAGCGTCCGCTCGCTCTGCCAGGCGCCGCCCTCCAGCACGACCTCCGCCGGCGCGAAGCCGTTCCGGCTCCACACCGAGTGCATCGCCCGCACCACGTCCGCGCTCCCGTAGGCGTCGCTCGCCCGGCACACGAACGCGTACCCCGCCACGTGGTCCGTCGCGCAGTCCAGCCCCAAGAGCAGCTGGAACCGCGCCACCCGCACCCCGAAGCGGTCGCTGCACCGGTCGCCGCCCCGCGGCCACGGCACTACCACCCCCACGTTCACGCTCGCGTCGTCCCAGACCTGGCGCTCCCCGGGAAGGAGCCGCCGCGAACCGTCCTCCCGCATCCGCAGCCAGCCCGGCGCGTAGAGCCCGTCGTTCTGGCCCGCCTTCGGGTCGCGGTAGCGCGCCACCAGCGCCGTCGGCACCGCCAGCGCCTCCCGCACCGCCGTCGGCAGCAGGTGCTTGCTCGCCCGCTCCTTCAGGATCGCCTCGCACACCTCCGGCGCGAGCGCCCCCTCCCGCGCCAGGCTCCGCGCCGCCTGCGTCTTGCTCCCGCACCCCGCCGCGCGGTTCGTCTTGAGGTAGCGCGCGCGCAGCTTGAGCGCGTCCGCCTCCGACACCTCCACGCTCCGCGGCCGGCCGCTGCGCGCCGCGTCCGCGAGCGCCCTCAGGCCCCCGCCCTCCAGCCGGCCCCGCCACTTTTCGTACCACCGCGGCGACACCCCGGCCCCCGCGCACGCCGCCGCGAGCCCCGCCCCCTCCGCGAGCCTCGCCTCCACCGCGCGCACCTTCTCCAGCCGTTCCTTCGCCGTCATGGCATCCATCTCGTCATTCGTCGCTCGTCGCTCTTCACTCGCCGTCGGAGCGCAGCTCCGGCGGCATCGCGTCCATCGTCTCCCAGAACTTCTCCTCGATCCGGTCCTTCACCGCGCCCTTGAGGCCCGGCCACGCCTCCGCGACCGTGCGCAGCGAACGCAGCGCCACGTAGGCCAGCTTCTCGTAGTCGATCGGCTTCTTCGGCTTGTCCTTCGTCGCCGTGCGGCCGGCGAGCGCCGCCTTCCAGCGGCGGATCGGCGTCCGGCCCGCGAGCACGTCGTCGAAGACCTCGTGCAGCGCTTCCTCCTCCGTCGCGGCGTGGTCCTTCTCGACCTCCTCCATCAGCGATCGGGCCTCTTCCACGTCCTTCGTCGAGCAGCCCAGCGTCTTCGCGATTTCGCTCCGTGAGTCACGTGACACACGGAGGTCTTGCGGCCCGTTCGTCTGGAGGTAGCAGAGCACCCGCTGGCCGGTGGTGACCTTGCGCTGCATCGTGTTGCGGTGGAGGGCGAACTCGCGCACCGAGAAGTCCCCCAGGTCGAAGACCATGCAGGGCACGTAGGCGTAGCCGCGGGCGCGGGCCGCGTCGAGGCGGCCGCAGCCGTCGATCACGAGCCAGCCGCCGGCCGCGTCGTCGGCCGGCACGACCGAGATCGGATCCAGCAGCCCGCACTCCGCCACGCTGCCGCGCAGCGCCTGGCGGTCCTCCTCCTCCGCGCCGAAGGCCTCGGCGTCGGGGTGGGGCGAAAGCTGCTCCATCGGCAGCGCCTTCATCTCCACGAGCTTCGGCATCCTGCGCCGCTGCTGGGGGTTCGGGGCGGGCGCCGCCCCGTCGTTCTTCTTCTTCATTTCGTCGTTTCCTTCTTGTCTGGGGTGGGGTTCGGGGAGGGCTTGCCCTCGCCCGTAAGTCGCACGTAGCCGCCGGGCCGCGTGAGCTGCGCCTCGCGCAGCAGCAGCGAGAGCACGCCGCGCGCCTTTTCGAGGTCCTCCTCGGTGCGGCGCAGGCGCACCTGCGCCTCGTCGATCCGCTGCAGCGCGTCCGCGATGCAGAGCTCCTTGGCCGAGAGGCTCACAGCCCGGCCTCCGCGTTGGCGGCGCGCCACTCGCGCGCCGACATCCCGGCGTCCCGGGCCTTGAGCTCGGCGTCGCGCTCCTCCTCCGCGCAGGCGCGGCAGAGCGCGGGCAGGATCCAGAGCGCCCGAAGCAGAGTCAGCAGGCTACGCATGGGCGGTCTCCTTCGTGGCGGGGTGCTTGACGGCGGCATTCTCGACCGCCTCGCGCCGTTCGTCCGTGGGTTCCATCAGGCGGAATCGGCCGCGCCCGACCTGCTCGGCCGCGCCGGCGCGAACGACGTCCACCATCATCCGCGAGAGCGTCTGCGGCAGCAGCTCGCGCCCCGTGGCGCTCCGCACCATCGCCCCGACGCCCGGCACGAAGAGCTGGGCGTGGGTGAAGGCCTGCTCTCCGTAGCGCTCCCACAGCGCCTCGTACACCCGCACCGTGTTGCACCACCGCCGCGGCAGGCTCCTGGCGATCTCGCCGGGCTCGGGCAGGGGCGAGTCGTCGGCGACGAGGCCGGGAAGCGGCGGCTGGCTCGGGCTGGGCTTGGCGCGACGGTAGAGGCCGCGGACGTTGCCGAGGATCGAGTCGGCGAGGTCGACGAGCCGCGAGAGATCCGCGCGGGCGTTGCGGATCTCGGCAAGGACGGCGTCTTGCGTGCTGTTTGGCATGGCCCGGTCCTCCCTCCTACGCGTTGACGAGCTCTTCGAGCGTGTCCGCGGCCGACTCGATGGAGCCGATCGCGTCATCCAGGTTGTAGACGGCCGCCTCCGCCGCTTCGTGCTTTTCGCCGCACTGCATGTTCTCGGGCATGTTGTCGGCGTATTCCTGCTCCTCGTCGCGCAGTTGTTCGAGCTGGTCGCGCAGTTCCGTGAGTGTTTCGTGAATGGCTTCGATGGCCTTTCTCCGTGCGTTGTTCATGGTTTGCCGTTCCTTGTGTTGGTGTTTTGTTCGTGCCCGGCCGACGCGGCCGGGCACGGGGACTAGCCGCCGGCGGCGAGCGCCTCGTAGCGAGCGAGGAGCGAGGCGCTCTTGCGCTCGCCAGTGAGGACGCGCCAGAGGTGGGTGCGTTCGACGCCGAGCTGCGCCGCGGCCTTGCCGATGTGCGGGAAGCGCGTTCTGCGCCGTGCGATTTTGTGCTTGCTTCCGGTCTTCATTTCTGGCATTCTCCTTCGGTGTTGCGCG
>JAFTHC010000206.1 GCA_017457625.1 Kiritimatiellia bacterium | reverse complement strand
CGGCGGCCTGCCGCGCGGCGTTCTGCGCGGTCGCGGCGGCTTCCTGCGTCTCGAACAGGTTGCCGGCGCCGTGCTCGAGCTCCTCGATGCGACGCTTGAGCATGGACTCGACGACCTGCCACTGCTCGCGGGCGTCGGCGAACTGCTTGGCGCCTTCCACGATCTCCGCCTCGCGGCGCCGCAGCTGGCTCGTGAGCGAATCGTAGTCGGCGGTGCGGCTTTCGACGCGGCGCAGCTGCTCCCGCAGCGCGCCTTCGCGCTGCTGCAGCGCGACGATGCGGCCTTCGAGGCCCTTCTCGCGCTGGGCGGCGCGGGCGATGTCGGCCTTGTGCTGCTCGCGCACGGACTCCATCTCCTGCTTGAGGCGGGCGATCGTCTTCTCGTTGCGCTCGGCGGCCTGCTCGCTGCGGGACTTCTCGCCCGGGTCGCGGCGCATGGCGCGCTCGAGCCGTTCGATGCCCTCGTGCAGCGCGTCCTGGCGCGCGACGCTCGCGGTGCGCTCTTCGTCGTTGCGCTTCTTCTCGCGCTCCAGCGCGGCGCGCATCTCTGCGAGCGCTTCGTCCGCGAACTGCTTCACGAGCGCGATCTCGCCTTCGAGCGGGTGCGAGGCCATCGCGAGCGCGGCCTCGGTGGACGCGAGCTTTTCGGCCAGTTCGCCGCGCTCGCGCGTGAGGTCCGTGACCTTGTCCTGGAGGACTTTCACCTGGCGCGCGTCGCCCGCCAGGTCCATCTCGAGGGCGTCGCGCGCGCCGGGGTTGGCGGAGAGCGATTCGACTTCGGCCTCGAGCTTCTCGATCTTCTTGCCGGCGGCGGCGCGCTCCTCGGCGGCCTCGGCCTCCTGGCGCGCGATCTCCTCGCGCGCGGCGGCCTCTTCGGCCTGCATGCGCGAAACCGCCTCCTGCGAATCGGCGACGGCGGACTTGAGCGACGTGATCTTCTCGGAAGCCGCGGCGGCCTCGGCGCGGAGGCGGTCCACCATGGCGAGCGCGCCGGCGAGGTCCTCCTCGGTGCGCTCGCGCCCGGTCTTCGCCTCGGCGTCGCGCTGGTCGGAGAAGGCGAGCAGCTCGGCGTGGTCGGCCTGCAGGTCCGCCAGCTCGGCCTTGACGGCCGCAAGCTCGTCGGCCGCCTTCTTCTCGCGCGCCGCGGCGGCGGCGCGCTCGGAGGCGATCTCCGCCTCGGCGGCCTCGACCGCGCGCGCGGCCTCGGCCGCGGCGGAGAGCTTCGCGGCCGCCAGCTCGGCGGCGGCTTTTTCGGCGGCCTGCGCCGCGGACTCCGCGGCGGCGGCCTTCGCGGCCGCGAGTTCGTCCGCCGCCTTCTTGGCGGCGTCGGCGGACGACGCCTGCACGGCCACGAGCATGTCCTTGACGGCCTTGATCGCGTCGTCCGCGGCGTCGAAATCCTCCTGCTTGCGCGCCAGCTCCGTGCGCGCTTCCGCGGCGTCCTTGCGGGCGGCTTCGAGCGCGGCGCGCAGGTCGCCGGCGACTTCGGCCTCGGCGCGGACGTTCTCCAGCTCCGCCATCGACTCCTCGCGCAGCTTCGCGGTGGCGGCCTCGGCGGCCGTGCGCGCGCTTTCGGCGCGGGCGAGGCTCTTGCGCAGCTCGGCGGCCTGCGCCTCGAGCGCGCGGACCTTGTCCGACTCGGCGCCGGACGCCTCCTCCTTGCGGGCGAGAGCCTCGCGCGCTTCGGCGCGGACGTCCTCCAGCTCCTCCTCGAGAGCGGCGGCGCGCGCCTTCGCTTCGCGCAGCTCCGCGGCGGCCTTTTCTGACGCGCCGCCGCCTTCGCCGGACAGGATCTGCGCGCCGGTCGCGACGCGCGAACCGGGCGGAACCTTGCCCGCGCCGCGGAGCACGGCCACGGCGTCCGGATGGAACGGCCCGAGGATACGCCCCGTCGGCGGCACGATCACCGTGTCCATGCCGAGAAAGCGCAACTCGCGCGCCGCGGTCCATTTTTTGCGGTCGGGGGAAACCTGGTCGTCCGGAAACACGCGCGCGCCGCGGGCCCAGTCGACGAGCCCGTCCGGCGACACCGGGCCGAACTCGCCGCCGCCCTGCGAGGGGCGCACCCACCACTGCGCGGGCAGCGCGGCCTGCGCGTCCGACGGAGAAGGGGCGTTGCCGGCCATGGCCTACTTCCTCTTCTTGCCGAACAGGCTCGTGAAGTTCTTCTCGCCGTCCGCCTTGCCTTCGCGGACCATGCCCAGCTCCTTGCGCAGCTGCGCTTCGAGCGCGGCGCGGTGCGAGAGCTCCTGCTCGGCGGCCGGATCCGGCGCGGGCTCCGGCGCGGGTTCTTCGGCCGGCGCGGGCTCCGGCGCGGGCTCTTCGGCCGGCGCGGGCTCGGGCGCGGGCTCCGGTGCGGGTTCGGGAGCAGGTTCCGGCGCAGGTTCCGGGGCGGGCTCCGGCGCGGGTTCCGGGGCGGGCTCCGGCGCGGGCGCGGGCGCGGGCTCCGGCACGGGAGCGGGTTCCTCGGTCGGCGCCGGCTCGGGCGCGGGCTCCGGCGCAGGTTCGGGAGCGGGCTCGGGGACGGGCTCGCCGCTCGCGGCGGCGGCCGCGGCGACGGCGGCTGCGGCGGGCATCGAACCGCCCGCCGCGACCTCGGCCACGATCGCGGAAATCTTGTGCAGGAGCGAAGCGCGGGTGCGGGCGCTCGCCTCGGCCTTGGCGGCGGCGTTGCGGACGGCGTCCAGCTCCGCCTTGGCCGCGTCGAGCGCGGCCTTCGAGCGTTCGCTTTCGCCGAGGGCGCGCGTGGCGGCGGAACGCGACTCGTCGCGTTCCGCGATCGTCCGGTCGAGCGCGGCCTTCGTCTCGTCGCGCTCGCCTTCGGTCTTCGCGAGCGCGGCCTTCGCGCCGGCCAGTTCGTCCTCCGTCTTCGCGAGCGCGGCCTTCGTGTCATCGCGTTCGCCCTCGGTCTTGGCCAGCGCGGCGCGCGTGTCGTCGCGCTCGCCGATCGTCTTCTGCAGCTCGTCCTTCGTCTCCTCGAGCGAACGCTCCGCGCCGGACGCTCGGTCTTCGAGGCGGCGGATCGACGCGGCCTGCTCGAGCGCCTTCTTGGCGGCCGAATCGAGGCGCGACTCCGCGTCCACGAGCTTGGCCTGGGCGTTCTGGCCGTCCGCGAGGTCCTTGGCGAACTTCGCGGCGTCCTCCTTGAGGCCCGCGACCTGTTCCTCCAGACGCTTGGCGGCGGCCTTGAGCTCGGCGATCTGCGCGAGGTATTTCTGGCGCTCGGCGTCGAACTCCAGGTCCTTCACCTTGAGCGAAGCCTCGGCCTCGCGGCGGCGCGCGTCGCTTGCGTGCAGGTCGGAGGCGGCCTTCTTCATGCGGGAGACGAGCGCCAGGCCCATCGGGGACACGATGGCGTCCTCCTCGACGGCGGCCTTGAGCGCGGCTTCCGCGGCGCGCGCCTTCTTCGCCTCCGCCTCGTCGCGGCGGCGCTCCGCGGTCGCGCGGTCCTCGTCCGCCCGCTTGGCGGCGGCCAGCGCGGCCGACTTGTCGATCTCGGCCTTCTTCGCGGCTTCGACCGCGGCGGCCTTCTCTTCTTCCGCCTTCTTCGCGGCCTCGACCGCGGCGGCGCGCTCTTCCCCGGCCTTTTTCGCGGCTTCGACGGCGGCCTTGCATTCGGCCTCGGCCTTCTTCGCTTCTTCGACGGCGGCCGCCTTGTCGGCGAGCGACTTGCGGGCCGCTTCCTCGGCGGCGGCCTTTTCCTGGGCGGCGATCTTCGCGGCTTCCTCGGCCACGGCCTTCTCGGCCTGCGCCGATTCGGCCAGCGAGTCGGGACTCGACTTGGCTTCCTCCATCGCCTGCGCGACGGTGCCGCGGCGCACGTAGAGCGCGCCCTCCGCCGACACGCCGGACATCACCTCCGGCCGCGCCAGGTAGGAGCGCGTGAACGGCCCGATCACGTTGAACGCGCCGCCCGCGTCGAGGACCATGCAGTCGAACCCGAGCTCGGGGAACGACGCGGCGGGGGCCCAGGCGTCGGGTCCCTTCGAAACCTGCGTCTGTGCCTGCACGTCGCCGGAATCGACGAGCTCGCGCAGGGAAGCGAGCGTGACGGGGCCGGCCTGCTTTTCGTCGGCGCCGGTGAAATACCATTGGTCGTCTTGGGTCTGCATGGGTGTCTCCAGTGGAGCGGTTGCGGAAGAAGATGCCCGACATGCTACCAGAGCTCGCGCGCGAACGCAAGGACTTTTGCGCGCACACTTCTCGCACGCGAGTCGCGCGCGCGCCGGGATTTTCCCTTCCGATTCCTCTCCCTTCCGATTCCTCTCCCTTCCGATTCCTCGTCAACGACTCATTTCCGCCGCCGCATTCACCCCGGCCTCGCCGCTCGGCCCCGCATCCTCCGTTCGGCCCCTCGTCCTCCGTTCGGCCCCACATCCTCCGTTCGGCCCCTCGTCCTCCGTTCGCCCCCACATCCTCCGTTCGGCCCCTCGTCCTCCGTTCGCCCCCACATCCTCCGTTCGGCCCTTCATCCTTCGCTCGGCCCTTCATCCTTCGCTCCACGCCGACACCCCCGCTCCGTCCCCGTCCTCTCTCTAACTTCATCCTCTCGCAATCGCACCGTGGATGATTTTTGCCATCCGCTCTTCTTTCCGCTCCCGTCGCGCACCCGTTTCCGTCCGTCGCGCGCCCGTCCCGGATCGCGTCCTACGCGAGCCGTCGCGCCCGGTCGCGCGGTTCGGCCCACGATCGTTTCAGTTTCTCCGCGAACGCCTTGACCGTCGCCGCTTCCGGCCCGGCGAGCCGCTCCCGCGCCCGCCGCCGCGCGGCCGGCAGCGCCGCGCGCTGTTTCGGCGGCAGCGTCTTCTCCGCCGCCGCTTCTTCTTCGAGCAGCAGCGAAGCCGGGCACGGGTCGGCCAGGTCGTGCGCGTCCCGGAACTCCGCCGCCAGACGCCGGTAGCCCATCAGCGCCGCGTAGTGCTTCAGG
>JAFTHC010000205.1 GCA_017457625.1 Kiritimatiellia bacterium | reverse complement strand
GCCTCGCATCCCCCGGACGTCGCTCCGCCGCTCGCCCTCGAGCCGTGCCTCCGCCGCCCTCCGCCCCGTGTGGGCGGCAGCGCAGGTGCGTCGCCCCGGCTTGTAGCGGTCGAAACTCGCCGTCATTCCGCTCGTCCGCGAAAATTTTCTACGGTTGGATTGAATGTTTTCAGGGGGTTAGCGAGCATCGGAGCCCTTGCGCCCGGTGCGATTGCGCCGGTTGCGAACGTGCGCCGTGCGCTGCCGTCCGCTGCGGCCCGGCCTTTTCGGCTACGCCTCCAAGTGCGGTGCATGAGACCGTGCGCCCGCCCCGTCCCATGCGCCGCCCCCCGATTCCTGACCGATTGCGCGCCGGCGGCGTTTTCGCTTGCGGCGGCGCGGCGGGGTGTGGTAGGATTGCATGGCAACACCGAACACTTGAAACGGCGGGGTTTCCCGCCGGACCGCGACACGATGAAAACGAATCCGCACACCAAGGCCTTCATGGAGGCGTTCCCGTTCGAGGGGCTCACCTACGACGACGTTTCGCTCGTCCTCCAATACGCCGACTTCCTGCCCGACACGACCGACCTCTCCACGCGCCTCACCTCGCGCATCCGCGTGAACATCCCGTTCCTTTCGGCCGCGATGGACACCGTGACCGAAGCCCCGATGGCCATCGCCATGGCGATGCTCGGCGGCATCGGCGTGATCCACAAGAACCTCACGGTCGAGCAGCAGGCCGACCAGGTCAGCCAGGTCAAGCACCACCTCAACGGCCTCATCCACTCGCCCGTCGCGTTCCGCGTCGGGCAGACGCTCGAGGAAATCCTCGCCGTGCGCGAGGAGAAGCGCTACAAGTTCTCCGGCTTCCCGATCCTCGACGCGGACGGCCGCGTGGCGGGCGTCCTCACGAGCAAGGACATCGACTACGCCGAGGACACCGCGGCGAAGGTCGAAGAGGTGATGACGAAGGACCCGATCGTCGCTCCGCAGGGCACGACGCTGCAGGAGGCCTACAAGATCATGCGCTCGGCCCGCAAGGGTAAGCTCCCGCTCGTGGACGGGGACGGCCGGCTCGTCGGCCTCTACTCGTTCACCGACGTGCGCGACCTCGTGGAGCAGAACCTCCCGATGGCCAACCGCGATTCGCAATACCGCCTGCGCGTGGCCGCCGCCGTTTCCGGCGGCAAGGACTACGAGCGGGCGCAGGCGCTCGCGGAGGCGGGCGCGGACGTGCTCGTCGTCGACTCCGCGCACGGCCACACCAAGGGCATCCTCGACATGGTGAAGTGGCTCGTGAAGAACCTCCCGGACGTGGATGTCATCGCGGGCAACGTGGCTTCCGGCGAGGGCGCGGCCGCGCTGCGCGACGCCGGCGCGCACGCCGTGAAGGTCGGCATCGGTCCCGGCTCGATCTGCACCACGCGCGTCGTCTGCGGCGTGGGCGTCCCGCAGATCACCGCCGTCTACGAGGCCGCGAAGGCGCTCGGGGGCTCGGTGCCCGTGATCGCGGACGGCGGCATCCGCTACAGCGGCGACGTCCCGAAGGCGATCGTCGCCGGCGCGGAGACCGTGATGCTCGGCTCGATCCTCGCGGGCACGGAGGAGAGCCCGGGCGAGAAGATCATCCAGGACGGGCGGCAATACGTCGTCTACCGCGGCATGGGCTCGATGGCGGCGATGCAGGCTTTCGAGGGCTCGCGCAAGCGCTACGGCCAGAGCCACCGCAAGATGAAGGACCTCGTCCCCGAGGGCATCGAGGGCATCATCCCCTACGCGGGCACCGTGCAGAAGGTGATGACGCAGTTCTGCGGCGGCCTGCGCTCGTCGCTGGGCTACAACGGCGCGCGCTCCATCGAGGAGCTGCACGACACGGGCAAGTTCGTCCGCGTCTCGCCGGCGGGCGTGAAGGAAGCGCACCCGCACGACATACGGATCACGCGCGAAGCGCCGAACTACACGCGCTCGTAGCCGACGGGGCCTCCGCCGATGCAGTTCATCAACGCGCTGCTCCTGTTCGGGCTCCTGGCCATCGCCGTCCCGATCATCATCCAGCTGCTGAGCCGGAAGAACCACCGGATCACGCCCTGGGGCGCGATGATCTTCCTCATGGCGGCGATGCGCAAGCGCAAGCGCAAGGTGCTCCTGGAGGACATCCTGCTGCTGGCCTGCCGCTGCCTGCTGCCGGCCTTCGCGGCGCTCGCGCTCGCGCGGCCGTTCTCCACGCCCGATTCGCAGGTCGCCTGGGTGCTGGTGCTGCCGGCGCTGCTGCTCGCGGTCACGCTCTTCGGCATTTCGTTCGCGCTCTGGCGCTACCCGAAGTGGCGCGCGCTGTGCATGGCCGCCTCGATCGCGATCGGCGCGCTCGTGGCGGCCGCGACGCTCTTCGAGAAGCAGCTCAACCTCAAGCGCTTCGGCGGCGGCGCGAGCAAGGACGTGGCGCTCGTCGTGGACGCCTCCTCCTCGATGTGCATGGTCGGGCCGGACGGCAAGAGCAACTTCGAGCTCGCGGTCGAGGAGGCCGGCAAGTACCTGGAGCAGGCCGGGCGGCAGACGGCCTTTTCCGTGATCCTCGGCGGCCCCGTGCCCGAGGTGAAGAACCCCGTGCCCGTCTCCGACCGCCGCGTGCTGCGCGAGACGCTGCAGGAGCTGCGCCCCGCGCACGGGACGATGAACGCGCCGGCCGCGCTCGCCGCGGCCGCCGTCACGCTCTCCTCGGGCAACAACGCCGTCAAGCAGATCGTCGTGCTGGGCGACGGCCAGGCCGTCGGCTGGGACCTGCAGTCCAAGGGCCGCTGGAACACGATCAAGTCCGTCTTCTCGCAGATGCGCACGCCGCCGCCGCTCGTGTGGCGCACGCTGCCGCTGCCGGCCTCGATCCGCGACGTGGCGGCGTCCGGCATTTCGCTTTCGCGCGACGTCGTCGGCACCGACCGCGAAGTCGCGGTCCGCGTGTCGGTCCTCAACGCGGGCACCGAGGCGGTGACGCCCGATTCGGTGACGCTGCGCGCCGGCTCCCAGGTCTACACCACCAAGGACGTGCGCCAGCTCGAACCGGGCGCGACGCAGGTCTTCGAGTTCCGCCACAAGTTCGACAAGCCGGGCGCCACCGTGCTGTCGGCGACCGTTTCGGCGCGCGACGACCTGCCGGAGGACGACACGTTCCGCTTCGTCGTCCCCGTTCTCGACTCGGTGCGCGCGCTGGTGGTGGACGGCGATTCCTCCGGCCCCCGCCTCGCGCGCGGCTCGACCTACGTCTCGCTCGCGCTGCGCCCGCAGAACGCGGGTTCCGCCGCGGACCGCGCCGGGTTCCTGCTCGCGACCGAGGTGGAGGACGTGGCCCGCGCCGCGACGCGCACGGACTTCTCCTCCTACGCGCTCGTCGCGCTCTGCAACGTGGCGCAGCTCTCGGAGCAGACGCTCGCGGCGCTGGCCGCCTACGTGCGCGGCGGCGGCGGCCTGATGGTGCTGCCCGGCGCCAAGGCGCGCGCGCCGCTCTGGAACGCGTGGCGCCTGCGCGGCGAACCGGTGCTGCCGATGGAACTGGGGGCGTGGAAGACGCTCGCCGACCCGGCCGAGGCGTCCCCGCTCGACCCGGCGTCGTTCTCCCACGACGCGCTGCGCTCCTTCCGCGCGGGTTCGGACCTCGGGCGCGTCGCGCCGCTGCAGAAGTGGACGCTGCGGCCCGGCCTGGCGGGCGCCACGGGCGTGGCCGCGTCGTTCGCGGACGGCTCGCCGGCGCTCGCGATCCGCTCCTTCGGGCGCGGCTCGGTCGTGCTTTCGGCGTTCCCCTTCGAGGCGATCGCCTCGGACCTGCCTTCGCGCAAGTCGTTCGTCCCGTTCGTGCACGAGCTGGCCTACCTCCTCGCCAGCCCGCTGCAGCCCGAGCTCAACGTCGCGCCGTCCGACGGCGCGCAGCTGCTGCTCGCGCCGCGCGTGGCCGCTTCGTCCCTGCGCGGCGGCGGCTCGCGCGGCCTGCTCGGCTACTACTACCCGCAGAAGAAACAGCAGGGCGAACCGAAGATCCGCACCGACGCGACGGTCGACTTCAACTGGGGCGGCGGCCCGCCGATGGCGGGCGGCCCCGCGGACAACTTCTCCGTGCGCTGGGTCGGCTCGATCTCGGTCCCGGCCGACGGCGCCTACGAGTTCCAGGCGGCGGCGGACGACCGCTGCTCGATCTCGATCGACGGCAAGGCCTACGGCGGCGGCGCGCTGGCGCTCAAGAAGGGCCAGAAACTCAACGTCCGCCTCGACTACGAGGAGGACGGCGGCATGGCGCAGTGTTCCTTCCGCTGGAAGACGCCCGGCGCGCAGGCGTTCGCGGCGGTTCCCTCCGAGGTCCTCTCGCCCGTCTCGGCGGCGGGCTTCGGGCAGCTCGTCTCCGTGGCGGACCCGAACGGCGCGCTCTTCAACGCCGAACTCCTGTCCGACGCCGAGGGCACGTGGCTCAAGGTGTCGCGTCCGCTGCTGCCGGGGCTCTACGCCGTGCAGACGCCGGAGGGCGGGCTGCCGCCCGGCCTCGGCGCCGCGGTCTCGGCGGACGGCACGATCCCGTTCGCCGTGCGCGCCGGGACCGAGGAAAGCGAGATGCTCGCCGTCTCCAAGGACCAGGAGGACTTCCTCCGCGGCTACGTGCAGCTCTCGCTCGCCACCAAGGAGGAGGACGTCGTGAAGATCCTCCACGGCAACGCGTTCGGGCGCGAGATGTGGCGCTTCTTCGCGATCGCGGCGCTGATCTTCCTCGTGGCGGAAATCGCGCTGGCGCGGTGGATCTCGATCCAGCGCCGCAGCGGCGAGGAAACCGACGTGGACTTCACCAACGAAGGCGAGATGGGCAAGGCGTCGTTCAAGGACGCGCTCAAGAAGCTCAAGGGCCGCTAGTCGTTGCGGGAGATCAGGTACGCGGCCAGGACGAGGCAGACGGCCGCCGGCGCCACGACGAGCAGGTGCGCGTGCAGGCCCGGGTGCTTGGCGAGCGACTGGCCCGTGATGCAGAAGAGGTAGAACGCGCCCGCGACGGCGAGCGAAATGGCCAGCCCCACGGACGACTGCCGGCGGTGGCTCTGGATGCCGAGCGGGATGCCGATCAGCACGAAGCAGAGGCACGCGAGGGCGAGGACCGCGCGCGAGGCGACTTCGGCCTTGGCGCGGGAGATCGCCACGCGCCCGGACTTGGACGAGGGCGGGATGGCGGCGGCGGAGCGGATGTCGCGCAGCAGCGCCCACGTCGGCAGGTCCTTGGTGCGGCGGTGCAGGCGGCCGGGCTCGGACTTGCGCGCCGCGCCGCCGTCCTCCGACAGGGCCGAGAGCGGCAGCGTCCACGCGTCCGCGCGCATCTCTTCGATCTTGTCGCCGCCGGAGCGCGCGGCGGAGGGCCCCGTGTCGTGGCTCGTCGTGGCGATCTTCACGTCGCGCATGTCGAGGCGGAGGGGGCCTTCCGCGTCCGCCGGTCGGATCACCGCCTCCCGGGCGCGGACGTCGCGCAGGCGGCCGTCGGGGAGCGGCTGCAGGACGCGCAGGTCCAGCAGCGTGTTGCCGTGGCGGTCGGACACGTAGATGCTGTAGTCGTCCGTCTCGAACCATTCGAGCGGCTGGACGAGCGCCGTCACGTCGCCGGCGCGGAACGTGTGCCGGCGCATCGAGCGCGAGAAGGAGGCGTCGGGCGACACGTCGTCGTTCACCCAGAGGCACGCGAACGCGAGAAAGAGCGACAGCAGCACCGGCATGCGCATGATCGAGCGGAGCGGCACGCCGCAAGCGCGCATCGCGGAAATCTCGCTGTCGGAGGAAAGGCGCGAAAAGACGAGCAGCGACGCGACGAGAGACGCGACGGGGACCGAGTAGGAGAGCGTGCCCGGCAGGCTCTGCCAGAGGAACTGCAGGAGGATCTCCGGCGACATCCCGCGCGCGACGTATTTCATCGAGGAGAAGACGAGGCCGACCGTCATCACGAACGTGAGGACGGCCATCGCCATCACGAACGTGACGAGGAAGTTCGACAGGACGTAGCGGTGGAGCGTCTTCATTTCGCGCCCTTTCCGCGGAGTTTCGCGCGCAGCGCCGCGGCCGCCTTGAAGCGGGGGTGCGCGGCGGCGAGGTCGTCGAGCGTCCGGACCGCGAGGTTGGTGTGGCCGGCCGCGAGGTCGAGCTCGGCGGAGAGCAGCAGCGCGTCCGGCCGGCCCGGCTCCAGGAGGACCGAGCGCGCGATGCAGTCGCGCGCGGACACGAGCTCGCGGACCCGCAGCAGGGCGGCGCCCGTGCGCAGCAGCAGGTCGGAGAGCTCGCGGCGCGGCAGGCCGTCGCCCTCGTTGGCCAGAAACGCCGTCTCGGCCGCGTCGATCGCCGCCGGGACGTTGCCGATCGCGGCGTGGCAGCGCGCCTGCAGGCGGCAGGCGAGCACCATGTTCCAGCCGAGGCGCGAGGCGGCCGCCAGCTCGTTGCACGCGCCCGTGAGGTCCTTTTCCCGCATCAGCGCCTCCCCGAGCTCTTGGCGGAAGAGCGGCACGTCCGGGTCGCTCTCCGCGAGCGCGCGCAGCGCGGCGACGCGGTTCGTGGCGGGCGCGGAGACGGCCTCGCGCCAGCGCGCCAGGCGGGCGATGCCGGCTTCGTCCGGCGCCGCGAGCGCGACGCCGTTGGTGTAGGGCGGCACGAGCCCTTCGCCGAGGTGCCCGTTCGCGCGCAGGACCGCCATCTCGTTCTGGTGCGCCAGCGGCATGGGGACGGGCTCGGCGTCGAGCCCGTCGAGGACGGAGACGGCGCAGTCCCCGCCCCGGCGTTCCAGCGGCGGCAGGCGGAAGGCATACCACGGCGCGACCGATTCGCAGTAGTCGGGGGCGGGTTCGCCCGCAAAGCCGAAGAGCAGCGGCGCGTCGGCGGCGGAGACGCCGCCGCGCATCTCGCGCGCCGGCGCGCGGCCGACGCACCACGCGCCATCCGCCCCGGCGTCCGGCAGCGCGGACACGGCGCCGCGCGCGGCCGCGAGCGGCAGGACGACGACCGGCGAATCGGCCGAGAAGCGCCCCGCCACGAGCGCGGCGGCGCCGAGCTCGGCGGCCGCCGGCTCGTCCGGTCCGGCCGCGAACTGCCGCGGCGCGAGGTGGAGCCACACGAACGCCTGGCGGCCGGCCGGAAGGCGGTCCAGCCAGTCGAGCGCCTTCGCGGCGAGCGCGTCGCCGTCCGGCAGGAAGCCGGTCGCCCGGTTCGTCGGGTCGATGGCGGCCGAGTAGACGGAAAAACCGAGGTCGAGACCGTGGACGGACGAAAGCGCGGGATCGCCCAGGAACGCGGCGCAGGCCCACCCCTTTTCCGCGAAGCGCGTGGCGAGAGTCGGCACGGCCGGATCGAGCGCGCCGACGCCGTCCACGCGCAGGCCGTGTTGCGGCGGCAGGAGCCCCGTGAGCGCCGACGCGGCCGCCGGCAGCACGTCGGTCGAAACGGGCCGGACCGGCGCCGCGAACCCGGCGGCGCCCGACCCCGGCGGGACGAAAAACGCGGCGGCCGCCGCGCCGACCGGGCCCTCGACCGTGACGAGCAGCGCGCCGCGGACGGGCGCGGGCGTCTCCTCCCGCGCGCAGCCCGCGGCGAGGGCGAGAAGGGAAACGAGGAGAATCTGGCGTTTCAAGGCGGCTCCCGCGACAATCGGACGGTCGAACCCGGACCTGCGAACCTACCCCGGCAGGAAGCGGACGCGGATCGGGGACACGGTGCCGAAGATCCAGTAGTGCAGGAAATCGACGAGGAGCGAGGCGCCCACGATCAGGATTTCGCCCGCGATCAGGCCGATGAAGAACGGCTTGAACTTCTTGTAGACGCCGCCGCCGCCGAAGCGCACCACGAGCTGCTTGACGAACCAGCCGAGCAGGAACGAGAACCACGCGCCCTGGCTCGGCATCGTGCCGGCCACGAGGAAAAGGACCGGGTGGAACGGGAAGCGCGAGAAGCGGAAGCGCAGCGCCGAGACCGCCAGCACCGCCAGCAGGCCGTAGAGCATGTAGTGCGCGTGGATCGGCGTCGACTGCGCGAGCGCCAGGCGGCCGAGCGCGCCCGCGTTTTCCGACGCCTCGAACACGCCCGTCGTCTTCATCGTGGAGAAATGGCGCGCCGCTTCGTCCAGATACATCTTCGGCGTCCAGTTGTCCGCCCAGCCGTCGCCCCACGGCCCGTGGTTGTAGAACGTCCACGCGTTGGCGAAGAAGGCCACGACGACCGCCGCCACGACCGCCGCCACGACGATCCAGAAGAGCTTCTTGAGCTTCACGCCCGCGTCGTCCGCGATCTTCACGCCCGTGCCCACGTAGGGCATCAGCGACTCGCGCGGGTCCTGCGTGAGGATTGCGGTGCTCCACAGCATGAAGGGCAGCGACCTGGGGCCGATCGCCGCAGGTCCCACGAGGTTGCCGAGCGCCTGCGCCGGCTGCCAGCCGGCCTGCAGGAACGGGATGCCCGTCTCGCACACGATGCGGGAAATCACCATGTAGATCACGAGCAGCAGCAGCGCGTAGAACACGGCCATGAGCCAGCTCTGGCACAGCCAGGAAAGGACGACGACGAACCCGAGGAACGCGACGGCGAGGACGCGCGCCGCGAGGACGGAGACCTCGTCCGGCGCCGACAGGTCGTCCTCCGGCGCTGCGCCCGCCGGCTTTTTCCGGCGCAGGCCGAAGGCGCGGGAGAAGACGGCCTTGAAGTAGGCGCGGCCCGTGTAGAGCAGGATGAGCGAATAGCCCACGTAGGCGCCGGCGCGCTCCGAGTCCAGGAGCGAACCCTCGAACATCATGCCCGTCGAAGAGTAGAAGAACAGGCCGAAAACCGTCACGAGAATCGCCGAGAGGCCCATCGTGAGGGAGATTTCGGAACTCACGAAATAGGCGATGCCGAAAAACGTGAAGTAGAGCGTCTGGCCGTTGAGGCTGCCCGCGCCGGGCACCTTGGCCAGGATCGGGATCTTCGTCGTGAGCGGCACGTCCCAGCTGCGCAGGTTCGGCAGCATCGCCTGGAGCGAGGGCACGCTCTCCGGGTAGAACGCCGAGAGGTAGTTGAAGCCGAGCAGGACGAAGACCGGCACGCACCCCCACCAGAAGAGGCGGTTGGAGAAGATTTCCGGGACGCCGGGCCGGCCGTCCTTGGTGCGGCAGAACGCGCCGGCGACCTGCGCGACCGGGTAGGCGAGCTGCTCGTGGCTGGACCACTGGCGGTGGACGAGGAACTGCAGCGAAACGAGCACGAGCACGAGCAGGAGGATGAGCGGCCCCCAGACGAACGCCATCGGCCGCGCCCACGAAAGGAGCGGCAGATCCCAGAGGGCGACCCGCTCGGTCCCCTTCATGAGGCCGTCGAAGAACCCGCGGTAGACGCGCGCGTAGTCGGCGAGGGCCGCCGGCTCCAGGCCTTCGCTGCCGTTCGTCATCGGACCGGGCCACGGGGCCGGGAAAAGCTCGGGGCGCAGGTAGTCCGTGAGCAGTTTCTGCTCCTGCCACGTGGCGTGGTCCCAGCGGAAATACCACGGCAGCATGAGCTGGCGGTGGAAGTAGCGCATCAGGCCGGAGGTCGGCGCGTAGCACGACACGAGCGTCACCACCATCACGAGGATCAGTTCGCGCATCGACAGGGCGAAGCGGTCGCGCAGGCGCCCGCCGCACCCGAAGAGCCGGTCGAGCGCGCCCCAGCCGCCGTTCCAGACGATGCCGAGGAACATGAAGTAGAAGAACGCGCTGGCCGGCATCTGGTTGCCGACCATGGACGTGCCGCGCAGGACCCAGTCGTGGAAGCCGGAAAGGCCGGCGATCAGGAACAGGCCGAGCAGGGAGAAGGCGGCCGAGCGGAACGTGAGGAAGCGGGCCGGTTTCGTCGAAGGGGCGGAAGTGTCGGGCATGGCGTGGAAATTCCCGTGCGCGGACCGGCGCTCGCCGGTGCGGTGCACGCGCGAGACTCTACCACACCTCGCCCGCGCGCGCAACACCGGCGCGGTATTCGGTCAGGAATCGGGGGGCGGCACCGTCGTCGCATGCGGCGGCGTCGCATGAGAAGCTGTTCCCGATCGCGGGGCCGCTTGGAGACCGCGCGGAGCGGGCGGATTCGCTGGCGTCGCTCGCTCGGCGGGGTGAATCCCGCCTTCGCTCGCGCCGCCTCGCGACTCCATCCCGCCCGCGCGGCCTCCTCGCTGTCCCCCCCGCGATCGGGAACGGTTTTTCCGCCCTCGCGGGCTTGC
>JAFTHC010000030.1 GCA_017457625.1 Kiritimatiellia bacterium | reverse complement strand
TTGACGATCTGGGTGCCGACACCCTTGGTGGTGAACATTTCGAGAAGGAGGGAGTGGGAGAGGCGGCCGTCCACGAGGTGGACCTTGCGGACGCCGGCCCGGAGCGCCGCGAGGCAGCTCTCGATTTTGGGGGCCATGCCGCCGGCGATCGTGCCGTCCGCGATCAGGGCGGGCGCTTCGTCCATGTGCAGCGTCTCGATCAGCGTGGCGGGGTCCGCCGGATCGCGCAGGAGGCCGGGCACGTCGGAAACGTAGACGAGCTTGCGGGCCGGCAGCGCCTTGGCGAGCGCGGCGGCGGCCGTGTCGGCGTTGATGTTGTAGAGCGCGCCGTCCTCGCCGCGGCCGAGCGGGCACACGACGGGCACGGCCTCTTCGCGCAGCAGTTCGCGCACGGGCCCCGTGTCGACCGAGACGGGGTTGCCCACGAACCCCCAGTCCAGCGCGGCGCCCGTGGCGGGGTCCGCGCCCGTCTTGCGGTTGGCGAAGAAGATGCGGTCGCCGTGCAGCGGCACGGCGCGGATCTGCATGCCTTCGAGGAGGCGGACGATTTCGGCGTTGACCTCGTTCTTGATCACGTCCTCGACGACGCGGATCGACGCGGCGTCCGTGACGCGGAGACCCTGGACGAACGTCGTCCCGAGCCCGGCGGCCTTGAGCGCGCGCGAAATCGCCTTGCCGCCGCCGTGTACGACGATGACGCGCATCCCGACCGAGCGCATGAACGCCACGTCCGTGAGGATGCCGACGAGCGCGTCGGTCCCTTCCATGACGGAACCGCCGAGTTTCACGACGACGGTTTCGCCGCGGAAGTCGACGATGTAGGGGAGAGCCTCGATCAGCATGTCCGCCTTGTGGATGAGCGTGTCCAGTTGCATGACGCGCGCGGATTCTACCACGCCGGCCCCCGCGCGCGCAAGTCCGCTTGCGCGGGCGCCGCGCGCCGTGCTAGAATGCCCCGCATGAACGAAACCACACGGGCGCCCGCCCAGCCCTACCGCCAGACCGTTTCCGACATCCGCCCCAACCTCAAGTTCGCCGGGCGGCTGCTGGTCCGGGCCGCGCAGGTGCAGACCGCGAAGAACGGCAAACCCTTCCTCGTCCTCTCGCTCGTGGACAGGACGGGCGGCGTCCAAGCCAAGATCTGGGACTGGTCCGGCGAACCGCCGGCCGCCGGATCGGTGCTGGACGTCGTCGGCACCGGCGACGAATACAACGGCCACCTGCAGCTGCGCATCCACACGCTCAAGCCCGCGGAGGGCGACCCGGCGGACTTCGTCCCCGCCGCGCCCGAGACGCCCGACACGATGTTCGCGGAGATTTCCGCCACGGCGGACGAGCTGCGCGACGCGTCGTTGCGCAAGATCGTGCGCGAACTGCTCGACCGCGCCGTCGAGGCGAACCTCCTCGCGGCGCCCGCCGCCAAGACGATGCACCACGCCACGCGCGGAGGGCTGCTGCACCACACCGTGACGATGCTGCGCGCCGCCAAGGCCGTGGCCGAGGTCTACCGCTTCCTCGACAAGGACCTGCTCTACGCCGGCGTGATCGCGCACGACCTGGCCAAGCTCGACGAGATGGCCGTCGATTCGCTCGGCCTCGTCTCCGACTACACGCGCGACGGGCGGCTCGTGGGCCACATCGTGCGCGGCGTCGTGAACATCGAAAAGGCGGCGGCCCGCACCGGCGCCGACCGCGAGCGCGCCACGCTGCTGCAGCACCTCGTGCTCTCGCACCACGGCGACGCGGAGTTCGGCAGCCCCGTGCCGCCCAAATGCCCCGAAGCGCTCGTCCTGAGCGCGATCGACCGCATGGACGCCAAGCTCTTCCAGATGCACGACGCGCTGCGCGGCACCGCGCCCGGGACGTTCTCCGCTCCCGTCTGGGCTCTCGACCGCATCGAAATCTACAAACCCGAAAACCCCCGCGAGGCGTAGGCGGCGGGAGCGGCGGGGCGCGCGCCCCGCCGTCCCCGCGGCTCCCCGCCCACGCGGACCGGAACGCCATGAAAACGAAACTCCTCAAGATCGTCCTCCTGTTCGGCCTCTTCAAGCTGTTCCGCCGCGCGAAGAAGGGCTTGCGCGTCCTCGCGTTCGCCGCCCCCGCGCTGCTCGCGGCGGCCGGCTGCGCCTCGGTCGATTCGGAGGGCCGGCTGCGCCACCGGCAGTTCGCCGTGAAGGGCTCGGGCCTGGACTGGCTCGAAGTGGCCTACGAGCCGGCGCCCGGCGACGAGCGCTTCCCGTATCCCGTGCGCCTCTCCTTCGCCGGGTCCGGCCGGCTCGAGATGAAGACGGGGCCGAGCCCGCAGATTGCCGACCCGTTCTCGCAGGACTACCGCAACCCGCGCTGGAACGACCTGGTGTCCGACTCGGTCATGTTCGAGCCGGACGAAATGAAGGCCGCCTTCCAGCAGCTCGTGGACGAGGGGCTCGTGGCCAAGGCGCCGGCGCCCGACGCGCGCAAGCTCAAGCGCCCCTACGTGAACTACGCCGGCACGATCAACCTGGAAAAGTTCCGCTACCTCACCGACAACGCGCGGCTCGTGCGCCTCTTCGAGGCGGCGATGGAGGAGAACTTCGGGCCGAAGCTGCGCGCCTCCGCCGTCTTCCGGAACCGCCGCCCGTGAAACCGGCGGACGTCCCGGCCGTCCACCGCGCCGCGCTCGCGGCGTTCCGGTCGCACCCCGCGCCCGTGATCGACCTCATGGGCGCGCAGGGCGCCTCGCCCTTCCGCATCCTGCTCGCCACGATCCTCTCCGCCCGCACCAAGGACGCCTGCACGGCGAAGGTCTGTCGCGAAAAGCTCTTCCCGGCCGTGGCGGGGTGGGACGACATCCGCCGCCTGTCCGTCGGCGAACTCGCCGCTCTCGTGCATCCCGTCGGCTTCTACCGCCAGAAGGCCGCCGCGATCAAGAAGATCCCGGACGCGCTCGACGCCAGGTTCGGCGGCCGCATCCCGGAGACGGTCGAAGAGCTCTGCGAGCTGCCGGGCGTGGGGCGCAAGACCGCGAACCTCGTCGTGGCCGTCGCGTTCGGCAAGCCCGCGATCTGCGTGGACGTGCACGTGCACCGCATCATGAACCGCATGGGCCTGGTGAAGACGGCGACGCCGCTCGAAACCGAAATGGCGCTGCGCCGCGTCCTGCCGCGCAAATACTGGCGGACGTGGAACGCGTGTTTCGTCTCCCACGGCCAGCGCGTCTGCCTCCCGCGCAACCCCCGCTGCGCGCAGTGCCCCCTCCGCCGCTGGTGCGATTCCGCGCCTCACGGCGAGACCGGGACGTCCTCGAATTCGTAGAGCTGCTTGAAGGTCTTGCCGCCGCGTTCGATTTCGAGGACGAACATCGACCCGGCGCCGGTGGCGAAGGCGGCGATCATGTCCTCGGCGCGGCGGCGGTTGGTCATGAGCATGGAGTTGACGCTCTTGACGACGTCGCCCTCCTGCAATCCGGCGGCGAGGAAGAACTCGGGTTCGCCCTTCACGACGAGGCGGTAGCCGTCGATGCGGCGCTCGCCGTCGAGGTCGGTCACGTATTCCGGCTCCATCGAGTCGAAGACGGCCAGGGCGCGCGAGGCGGATGGCTCGGAGAGCAGTTCGTCGTAGTAGGCCTTCACCTTGCCGCGGTCGTAGGTCCAGCGGCCGGGGAAGGTTTCGCGCCCGCCGAAGCGCTCGGCCGCCTCGGCGCGGGTCTTGGGCGCGGCCGCGGCCGCGCCGGACGCGGCGGGGACGGGGGCGCGCGCCGCGGCGGGCGCGGCCGGATCGCGGCGCTCCAGGACGAGCGTCTCTTCGCCGTCGGGTCCGGCGAGCGTGGCGGTGCCGTCGCCGACGGCGGCGAGGACGACGCCGGGGGCGGCCTCTTCGCCGCGCGTGAGGATGAGCTGGCGCACCTCGACGCGGTCGTCGAGGATCGCCATCGGTTCGGCCACGCCGCCGGCGTGGCCGCCGTGGATCGTGCCGGCGAGGCGGAAACGGCGCGCGAGCGCGCCGGCCGCGGGAGCGGGCGGCGGCGCGAGCAGGCCGGGCAGGCCCGCGAGCGGGTCGGCGGCGACGGGCGTGGCGGGGTCCGCCGGACCGGGCGCGGCGCCCG
>JAFTHC010000204.1 GCA_017457625.1 Kiritimatiellia bacterium | reverse complement strand
GGGATTGCGAAGCAAGCCCGCGAGGGCGGAAAAACAGTTCCCGATCGCGGGGGGGGACAGCGAGGAGGCCGCGCGGGCGGGATGGAGTCGCGAGGCGGCGCGAGCGAAGGCGGGATTCACCCCGCCGAGCGAGCGACGCCCGCGAATCCGCCCGCTCCGCGCGGCCTTCGAGCGGCCCCGCGATCGGGAACAGCTTCTCATGCGACGACGCCGTATGCGACGACGGTGCAGCCCCCCCCGATTCCTGACCGATTACCCGCCGCGGCGCGTCGCCCGCTATTCGACGACGAGCACCGGCGTGCCGCGGGGCAGCAGCACGTAGAGCTCCTCGACGTCCCTGTTGCGCATGCGGACGCAGCCCGCGCTCGACTGCTTGCCGAGTGAGGACTCGTCCCACGTGCCGTGGATGCCGTAGCCGCTCACGCGCGGCGTGTCGCCCGTGGGCTCGAGCGCGAGCCAGTGCGTGCCGAGGATGTTCGCCGGATCGCCGTAGGGAATCTCGACGCCGTCGTTCCACCAGCCGGGATGCTCGATGCGCTCGACCATGTCGTAGGTGCCGGCGGGCGTCTTGGCGTTGGCGCCCGTGCCCACGACGTAGCGCTTGAAGAACTTGCCGTCGAGCGTCAGCAGGAGAGTGTTCTTCGACTTGGAAACCGTCACGGCGAACTTCGGATGGTCCGGAAAGACGAGCGTCTGGCCGGGACGGATGCGATTGGCGTCCTTTACGCCGTTGGCGCGCATGATGAACGCGACGGGACAGACGTAGCGGTCGGCGAGCTTCGCGAGCGAGTCGCCTTCCTTCACGGCGTAGACGACCTTGTCGGGCCCCGGCCGCGGCGTGAAGTAGATGTCGGTGGCGAGCCGGCCGAGTTCGCGCTCGAGTTCGGCCGCTTCCGCTTCGCCGGCGCGGTCGAGCGCCGCGAGGAGGACGTCCCGCGCGTCGTAGAGCTTGCCCGTCTTCTCGAACGCGGCCGCTTCCTCGAACGCCTTGTCCAGGGCGGCCTTGTCAAGAGACCCCACGCGCGGCGCGTCCGGCGAGGGGACGGGGGCCGCGGCTTGCGCTTCGGCCGGCGCCGGCGCGGCCGGTCCGGTTTGCTCCGGAGCCGTGGCGGCGTCCGCCGCCGGTCCGGCTTGCGCCGGCTCCGCGGTTGCGGCCGGCTCCGCGGCTTCGGCCGATGCGGTTTCGCCGCCGCCGCAGCCGTGCAGGGCGAATGCCGCCGCCGCCGCCGCGACGAGGGCGGCGAAACAGAACAGCGGGAGCGCGCGTGGTTTTCTCTTCCGGTAGATGTCGTCGATGGTCTGCATGGCGAAAAGCCCTTTACGGCCTGGTTGCGTGTGACGGCGCCATTCTACACCATCGCAAAGGACGAATCAAGACGGGGCGGCCGTCGCGATCGCGGCGGCCGCGCGGCGGCGGATGCGCCCGTGTTAGCGCTGCCTAATTTTTTTTCTTGACTCGCCGCCGGGAAAAGCGTAGAGTCCCGCCGCGTTAGCGGAACCTAACTTTTTTAGACAATCCAAACACACCCCCAAAAAACCATGAACAAATTCCTCGCAACCGCCGCCGCGCTGTGCGCCTGCACGACTGGCGCCGCCTTCGCGGACGAAGCGCCCGCGGCCGAACCCGCCGAGAAGGTCGACGCGCCGCTCGTCCAGATCAACCTGCCCCAGGGCCTCACGCTCGAAGGCCTCCTCGAACTGTCCGGTTCGTGGACCAAGCAGGGGGACGAGAAGGAGACCGACCTGAACATGGACACGGTCGAGCTCGACTTCGGCTGGGACGTGTCCGAAGAACTCAAAGTCAACGTGAACCTCCTCTGGGAGGAAGGCGAGGACTTCTGCGTGGACGAGGCCGCGTTCGAATACGCGCTGCCCGGCGTCGAGGGCCTCGCGGTCCGCGGCGGCTGGCTCTACATGCCGTTCGGCGTCTTCGACTTCGGCAGCCCGATGGTGTCCGATCCGCTCACGCTCGAGCTGGCCGAGATCAACGACGCCGCGATCGGCCTGCAATACGGGGACGACTTCTTCGGCGCTTCCGTCTACGCCTTCAAGGGCGACATCGACGACGATTCGGACGACATGCAGTTCGCCGCCGCCGTCGACCTGAAGTCCGGCGACCTGCTGGACGGCGTCGCGCTCGCGTTCCACTTCGGGTTCCTCTCCGACATCGGCGAGGCCGCGATGGACGACGACATCAACGACCGCATCAAGGGCGGGACCGACGAGGACGGCAACGAAATCGCCCCGGCCGACTACGACGCGGCCTGCGCGTTCGACGTGGCCGTCGCGCTCGAAATCGAAGACTGCTGCACGCTCGCGGCCGAATACGTCTTCGCGGCCGACGACATGGAGTTCGACGGCGAGGCGGCCGGCAAGCCGCAGGCCTGGGCCGTCGATTTCGTCGTGCCCGCGACCGAACGGCTCACGCTCGCCCTGCGCTACGGCGGCAGCAAGGAATTCAACCCGGAGGAGTTCCCCGAAATGCAGTGGGGCGCCGCCGCCGAATACGCGTTCGACGACAACGTCGCCCTCGCGCTCGAATACATGTACGGCCGCTACGAGAAGGCCGACGACGGCGTCCGCCCCGACGACAGCCACGCCGTTACCGCCAAGATCGCCGTTTCTTTCTAGACCGCTCCTGCCGATGATTCCCCTCGCCCTCGCCCCCGCCGGCGAAAAACAGAAGATCAAGAAGATCGCCGGCAACGACAAGGTCCGCCGCCACCTCCAGGAGCTCGGCCTCGTGATGGACGCCACCGTCACGGTCGTCTCCTCCGAGACCGACAACGTCATCCTCGGCGTCGGCGACAGCCGCGTCGCGATCGGCGGCGACTTGGCGAGGAGAATCATGGTCTAGGCCGCCTGCGGCGGCCGACGGGAGAGGGCTCAGCCCTCCCCGAACCCCTCCCAACCACCGAACCACCCAACCAATGAAGACCCTCCGAGACTGCAAGGTCGGCGACACCGCCACCGTCGTCAAGCTCCACGGCACGGGCGCGCTCAAGCGCCGCGTGATGGACATGGGCATCACCAAGGGCACCGAGCTCTACATCCGCAAGGTCGCGCCCCTGGGCGACCCGATCGAGATCACCGTCCGCGGCTACGAGCTCTCGCTGCGACGGGACGACGTGGACATCATCGAAATTCTCTGATCTTTGCACGGCCGCCGGCCGCGGGCACGGCCCTCGGCCGGAGCCGTGCGGCGGATTGACGGGCCCCTTCGGGGCCGGAAAATGCCGCCAACGATTTCCATTTCCGGATTTTCAAAACAAAGGGACCATCCATGTCCGAAGAAAACCAAACCAACCTCGCTCCCGCCACGGCGAACGCCGCTGGCGGGAACACGATCCGCATCGCGCTGGCTGGCAACCCCAACTGCGGCAAGACGACGCTCTTCAACGCGCTCACCGGCTCGAACCAGTACGTCGGCAACTGGCCCGGCGTGACGGTCGAGAAGAAGGACGGCCGGCTCAAGGGCCACAAGGACGTCGTCCTGCAGGACCTGCCCGGCATCTACTCGCTCTCGCCCTACTCGCTGGAGGAGGTCGTCGCGCGCAACTACCTCGTGGAGGAGAAGCCCGACGCGATCCTCAACATCGTCGACGGTACGAACATCGAGCGCAACCTCTACCTCACCACCCAGCTGGTGTCGCTCGGCATCCCGACCGTCGTGGCGGTGAACATGATCGACGTCGTGCGCAAGAACGGCGACAGGATCGACCTGCGCAAGCTTTCGCAGGAGCTCGGCTGCAAGGTCGTCGAGATTTCCGCCCTCAAGGGCGAGGGCGTGCAGGAAGCCGCGGACGCCGCGGTCGAGGCCGCGCGCGCGCACAAGCCCGGCGAGGCGCCGCACGTCTTCACGGGCAGCGTCGAGCACGCGATCGCGCACATCGAGGAGTCGATCGAGAAGCTCGTCCCGAAGGCGCAGATCCGTTGGTTCGCGATCAAGGTGTTCGAGCGCGACGAGAAGGTCCTCGACCGCCTCTCGCTCGACCCGAAGCTGCTCGCCCACATGGACGAGCACGTGAAGGACTGCGAGAAGGAGCTGGACGACGACGCCGAGTCGATCATCACCAACCAGCGCTACGCCTACGTGAAGCACGTGACGGACCTCGCGGTCGTCAAGAAGCCGCGCAAGGGCAACCTCTCGCTCTCCGACCGCGTCGACAAGATCGTCACGAACCGCATCCTCGCGCTCCCGATCTTCGTCCTCTCGCTCTGCGCCATGTGGTGGCTCGCGGTCGCGGACGGCGGCCCGGGGACGATTCTCACCGATTGGGCCAACGACCAGCTCCTCGGCGGGGACGGCTGGCACGTGCCGTTCACGACGCACCCGAGCGCCGCCGAGGGGCCCTACAAGGGCATGGACTACGAGGAGGCGCAGGAGGCCTTCGCCCCGCACGAGAAGAACGTCGAGGCGTGGGAGGGCGCCTACGTCGAGGCCTTCAACGCCGCCCACGAGGGCGAGGAGGGCTTCGAGCCGCTCGAGGAGCTCGGCGAGGACGCCGAGATCGACGAGGCGCTCGCCGCGACCGTCGTCGCGGAGGACGTGAAGCTCGACGACGACGAGGAGACCGGCGAGCCGGTCATGGGCGTCGCCACCGTCGGCGCGGACGGCTCGCTCGAGCTCGCGCCCGACGAGGAGGCCGAGACG
>JAFTHC010000203.1 GCA_017457625.1 Kiritimatiellia bacterium | reverse complement strand
TGGCTGATCCGCCGCGCGTGCGACGCGACAGCTGGCTGAATCGGGCGCACCTGCGGCTTGCCGCGCGGGGCCGTTTCCCCTAGAATCCCTTCCGCGATGAGCACACCACCGGACAATCGAACGACGGGCGCCGAGCGCCCCCTCTGCCTCTGCGTCTCCCGGGAATGGGGCGCGCCGGAGAACTACGTCGAAATGGTCGCCGAGGCGGGCTGGAACGGCTGGTTCGCCGTGTGGCGGCCCGAGGCCGACCTGCGCCTCGCCGCCAAGCGCGGCGCGGCGGTCGGGCTCGCGGTGCAGTCCGTCCACGCGCCGTGGGGCCGGGCCGCCGACCTCTGGGGGGCGGACGACGCGAAGGGCGAGGCGGCCGTCGCGGAGCTGGTCGACTGCCTCCGCGTCGCCGCCGACATCGGCGCGCCGTTCGTCGTCGCCCACGCATGGATCGGCTTCGTCCCGACAGCGCCGACGGAGGACGGCATCCGCCGCTTCGCGCGCGTCGCGGACGAGGCGGAGAAGCTCGGCGTCCCGGTCGCGCTCGAGAACACCGAGGGCGAGGAGCACCTCGACGCGCTGCTCTCGCGCTTCGCGGGGCACCCCGCCGTCGGCTTTTGCTGGGACACCGGCCACGAGCTGTGCTACAACCGCGGGCGCGACATGATGGCCGCCTACGGCGCGCGCCTCCTCGGCACGCATCTCAACGACAACCTCGGCATCACGGACCCGTCCGGCCCGACGACCTGGCTCGACGACCTGCATCTGCTGCCGTTCGACGGCATCGCCGACTGGCCCGGTATCGCCGCGCGCCTCGCGCGCTCCGGCTTCTCCGGCCCGCTCACCTTCGAGCTCAACCTCACGTCCAAGCCCGGCCGCCACGAGAACGACGCCTACGGCGCGATGCCGCTGCGCGACTACCTCGCCGAGGCGTACGCCCGCGCCCGCCGCGTCGCGGCGCTCGTCGCCGCCTGCCGCGCAACCCCCGCCGCCCCCCGCGATCGGCATCTCGCCCCCTCCGACGCCCGCGACTGAAGAAACGGCGCCCCTCCGCGTGGCGGACGTCCGGCGCTGTCCCGTGCATGAAAAGAACCCCGATCCTCCTCGCCCTTTCCGTCCTCGTCCCCGTCTCCGCCGCGCGCGCCGCGTGGACGGTCGACAAGGAGCGCGGCTCCATCCACGACGGGCCGATCGAGATCGGCGTCGAGCCGGACCCGCTCCATGAGGGCGGCATCGTCCTCAAGAAGGTCTGGCAGGCGCCGAAGGGCGACTGGTCGCTCGACTCGCTCCCGCGCGTCGAGGCCGACACCGGTCTCAAGCCCACCACAATCGAGGGCAGCTTCGCGGCGTGGCACTACGGGCTCCGCTCGTTCGCGCTTCCGGACACGGTCCGCTCCATCGGCCGCGCCGCGTTCTACTCGTGCGAGAACGCCACGAACGCCCTCGCGCTGCCGTCGCAGCTGGAGGAGCTCGGCCGCGCGGCGTTCATGGGCTGCAAGAATCTCGGCGGCGACCTCGTGATTCCGGCGGGCGTGCGGGTGATCGAAATGGAGGCCTTCTACGGATGCTCGCGCATGTCGGGCCTCTCCTTCGCGCCGGGCTCGCGCCTGGAGCGGATCGAAACGCTCGCGTTCAAGCGCTGCGCCGGCATTCGCGGGACGGTCGACTTCTCGCCCTGCGAGGCGCTCGAGCGGATCGACCCCGAGGCGTTCGTCGACTGCACGCCGGAGCGGGCGGTCTTCGGCGAGCCGTTCAAGCGGCGCGTCGCGGAGGCGCTCCGCGCGGCGGACGCGACGAACGGCTATCCGCGCGCGTCGACCGACTGGCTCGCGGGATCGTTCGGGATTGGCGTGCACTGGACGACGCGCACCACCGACCAGGACGGACGGCGCGGCGACTTCGAGAAGGCCGTCGACGCGTTCGACGTGCCGCGGTTCGTCGCGCAGCTCAGGGACGCCGGCGCGCGGCACGTCATCTTCACGTCGTCGTGGGCCGACCAGCATCCGCCCGCGCCGTGCCCCGCGCTCGACCGCATCCTGCCGGGGCGCACGACGAGGCGCAACCTGCTGCGCGAGATCGCCGACGCGCTCGCCGCGGAGGGCATCCGCACGATCCTCTACTACAACCAGTCCGGCGATCGCTCGGACCGCGAGTGGGCGAAGGCCTCCGGCTACGCGGACGGCCGGCTCGAGACGTTCGGGAGCAACGCCGTCGCGATCGTGCGCGACCTCTCGCTCGCCGCCGGGCCCAACGTGGCGGGGTGGTGGTTCGACAGCCCCGGCATGGTCTCCGACGCCGGCCCGCACCGCGTCGCGTCCGTCCCGCTCGGCGACTGGAAGTTCCCCTTCCGCGAGATGGCGCTCGCGGCGAAGGCCGGCAACCCGGACGCGCTCGTCTCCGTGAACTCGCAGGGCGGGACGTTCGTCTACACGCCGTGCCAGGAGTACTTCAGCGGCGAGGAGCTCGTCGACTTTCCGCTCTGCGGCCGCACGAACGCGCAGGGGATGCAAATGCACCTCTGGCTCACCGCCGACAACCGCGACTGGGTCCACCAGGGCCGCGGCTTCGCCGCCCCGCGCTTCGAGGACGATTTCCTCCGCCCCTGGCTCGCGCGCCGCCTCGCCGACGGCTGCGCCGTCACGCTCAACGTCGACGTCGACCGCACCGGACTCCTCAACCCCGCCACGATCGAACAGATCAAGCGCTGCCTCCCCTCGCCATAGGGGCGAAGCGCTGCGCCCGGCCTTCGACGAGATTTCTCGCCGGTTTGCCCGCTTCCTCTACGCGGGGCTCGGCCGAATGGAGTCTGAGACGCTGGAGCGGCTACTGGAGAAAACGCTTTCCGCCCCCAAAAACAACAAGAGAACCACACCATGAAACGCATCCTCCCCGCCCTTGCCGCCTTTGCCGCGGCGGCCCTTCCCGCGACCGCCGCCGAGCCCGCGCCCGCCTTCCGCGACTTCGACGTAAGGAAGGAGTTCGCGGACAATCCGTTCACCGTCTTCACGGGCCGCGGCATGCTGCTGTGCGCCGGCGACCGCGGGAAGAGCAACGCCATGACCATCGGCTGGGGCGCGCTCGGCACGCTCTGGGGCCGCAACGACGCCGTGACGGTCTACGTGGCGGAGTCGCGCCACACGAAGAAGTTCCTCGACGGCGCCACGCACTTCACCGTGATGGCGTTCGACAAGGAGAAGCAGGCGGACGTCCTCGCCTACATGGGCCGCCACAGCGGGCGCGACGGCGACAAGGCCGCCGCGCTCGGGCTTCACCTGGCCTACACCGCGAACGGCACGCCCTACTACGAGGAGGCGCAGGCGGTC
>JAFTHC010000202.1 GCA_017457625.1 Kiritimatiellia bacterium | reverse complement strand
CGGTCCGGCGGTTGGTTGTCCGGGGCGGGGGCATGGTGCGGCGCGGCGGCGGCGTCAGGCCGGCGGCGGCGGGGGCGGAGGTTCGGGCGGGGCGGGCGGCGCGGGGAGGCGGCCTTCGCGGATGAGGGCTTCGGCGACGGGGCCGTCCACCGTTTCCTTTTCGAGCAGCTCCTTCACGAGCAGCTCGACGCGCTCGCGGCGGCTCTCGAGGATGGCGCGCGCCTCGTCGTGGGCGTCGCGCAGCAGACGCGTCACCTCGTCGTCGATCAGGCGCGCGGTCTCCTCGCTGTAGTCCTGCGTGCGGTTCACCTCGGCGCCGAGGAACACGAGCTCCTCGTTCTTGCCGAACGTGCGCGGGCCGAGCTTGTCCGAGAGGCCCCAGTCGCACACGTAGGCGTGCGCCAGCTCCGTGGCCTGCTTGAGGTCCTGGCGGGCGCCGGTCGAAACGTCGTCGAGGAAAATCTCCTCGGCGGCGCGGCCGCCCATGGCGACCACGAGGTCCGCGAGGATGTTGCGGCGCCCGTAGTGCAGCTTGTCCTTCTTGGGGAGGAACGCGGTGAGGCCGAGCGCGTGGCCGCGCGGGATGATCGTGACCTTGTGCACGGGATCGGCGGCGGTCTCGACGATCGCGCAGACGGCGTGGCCGGCCTCGTGGTAGGCGGTAAGGCGCTTCTCCTCCTCGTCCAGCGCGTGGCTGCGGCGTTCCTTGCCCCAGAGAACCTTGTCGCGCGCGGTCTCGAAGTCCTCCTCGTCCACGGCCGGCTTGTCGCGGCGGGCGGCCACGAGGGCGGCTTCGTTGACGATGTTCGCCAGGTCCGCGCCCGAGCAGCCGGGCGTGCCGCGCGCGATGCGGGAAAGGTCCGTGCCGTCGGCGACCTTCACCTTGGCGACGTGGACCTTGAGGATCTCGAGGCGGCCTTCCATCGTCGGGAGGTCCACGACGACCTGCCGGTCGAAGCGGCCGGGGCGCAGCAGCGCCGGGTCGAGCACGTCGGGGCGGTTGGTGGCGGCGATGACGACGATCCCGGCGTTGGTGTCGAAGCCGTCCATCTGCACGAGGAGCTGGTTGAGCGTCTGCTCGCGCTCGTCGTGGCCGCCGCCGATGCCGGCGCCGCGGCGCCGGCCGACGGCGTCTATTTCGTCGATGAACACGAGGCACGGCGAATTCTTCTTGGCCTGCTCGAAGAGATCGCGGACGCGCGAGGCGCCGACGCCGACGAACATTTCGACGAAGTCCGAGCCGCTGATCGAGAAGAACGGCACGTCCGCCTCGCCCGCGATGGCTTTCGCGAGGAGCGTCTTGCCGGTGCCGTGCGGGCCGGCCATCACGATTCCGTGCGGCATCTTGCCGCCGAGGCGGCCGAACTTCTTCGGGTCCTTGAGGTATTCGACGACCTCGACGACCTCCTCCTTGGCTTCCTCGCACCCCGCCACGTCCTTGAACGTGGTTCGGTCCTTCTTGCCGCCCTCGTGCGCGAGGCGCACGCGGCTGCGGCCGAAGCCCATCGGGCCGCCGCGCGTCTGGCGGAAGAAGACATACCAGAAAACGCCGATCAGGAGCAGCGTCGGCACGAGGTTCACCAGGAACAGCATCAGCGTGTTGTCCTGGCGGTCGTGGACGATCGGGACGCCCATCGAAAGGAGCGCGTTCTCGGCTTCGTCGACGTTGCCGACGTTCACGCGGAACGTCGTGGCGCCCGGCGGGTGGGCCTCGGCCAGCGGGGCCGGAAGATCGTTGTTCTCCGGGATTTCCAGCTCGCCGCGCACGACGCTCACCTCGCCGCCGTGCTCGATGCGCGCGTTGCGGACGTAGCCGCGTTCCAGCAGTTGCAGGAAGTCCGGGTTGAACGGGATTTCCTGCGCTTTCTTTTCGTCCTTGTTCGTCCAGAAAAAGCCGATCAGCGCGGCGAGCGCGAGCGCGGAAAGCCACATGCCGAACGAGCGCGCGGCCGGACCGCGCAGCGGCGGGCGGCGGGGCTCGCGGGGCTCGTCCGGCGGGTCGGGATCCTTGCCGTCCGGCGGGGCCTTTTCCGTTTCCTCGGGCCCGTCCGTTCCGGCGGCGGCCGCCTTCTTCGCGCGCTCCAGGTCGTCCGGCGGCGGAGGCGGGGATGGGTTCCATCCGCCGCGCGGCGCGGGCGCGGGCGGGGGCGGCGGCTCCGCGCCGTCCGCGCCGAAGGGATCGCGGACGGGCGGAGGCGGGCTGGAGGGGTCGGGGCGGTCCGGGTCGGCGCTCACGGGCTTACTTCTCCGACGGCGCGGGCGGCGCCGGCACGGCGGCGTCCGCTTCCGGGACGGCCTCGCCCTTCATCTGGGCGGCGAGCTTCGCGGCCACGTCCTTGTGGTCTTCGAGGAACTGCGCGGCTGCCTGCGCGCCCTGTCCGATCTGGTCGGTGCCGTAGCTCAGCCACGAGCCGCGCTTGAGGATCAGACCCTGCTTCAGGCCCGCTTCCAGGAGCGAACCGGCCCACCAGATGCCGCGGTCGTAGAGAATGTCGAACTCCGCCTCGGTGAAGGGCGGGGCGACCTTGTTCTTCACGACCTTCACGCGCGTGCGGTTGCCGATCATCGTGCCGGCGGCGTCCTTGATCGCGCCGATGCGGGAAATGTTGAGGCGCACGGACGCGTAGAACTTGAGCGCGCGGCCGCCGGGCGTCGTCTCGGGATTGCCGAACATCACGCCGATCTTCTCGCGGATCTGGTTCGTGAAGATGCAGAGCGTCCGGGTGGAGTCGAGCAGCGCGGTGAGCTTGCGCATCGCCTGCGACATGAGGCGCGCCTGCTGGCCGACGTGCGCATCGCCCATCTGGCCCTCGAGCTCGGCCTTCGGCGTGAGGGCGGCGACGGAGTCGACGACCACGACGTCCAGCGCGCCGGAGCGCACGAGCGACTCGGCGATGTTGAGCGCCTCCTCGCCCGTCGTGGGCTGGGCGACGAGGAGGTTGTCCAGGTCCACGCCGATGCGCTTGGCGTATTGCGGGTCGAGGGCGTGCTCCACGTCGATGAACGCGGCCATGCCGCCGGCCTTCTGGGCGTTGGCGATCACGTGCAACGCGAGCGTGGTCTTGCCGGAGGACTCGGGCCCGTAGAGCTCGACGATGCGGCCGCGCGGGAGACCCCACACGCCGAGCGCCAGATCGAGACCGAACGAGCCGGTCGAGATCACCTGGACGCCCTTCTGGGCCTCCACCTCGCCGAGTTTCATGATGGCGCCCTCGCCGAACTCCTTGCGGATCTGGGAGAGGACCGCGTCGAGCGCGGAATTGCCGGACGTTTCTGCTTTCTTGGCCATGTCTGTTTTCTTTTTGGCTTGTTGTTTTCGAAAAGGGACGCCCGCCGTCGCGCGCCTGCGTTTTTTCCCGCGTGCGGGCCGTATGGCGTCATACTACCACACCCCCGCGCCGCGCCGCAACCGCAAACTTGGGCCTGCGTCCCGCGAACGCCGCCCGATTCTACCACGCGCCCCCGCCCTCCCGGTTTCACGCCGTGAAACCTTTTTAAGGGGTCTGTCCCCTTAAAAAGTGCTTGCACGGGCGGGGGAAGTGTGGTAGATTGCCGGGGCATGGACACGATGACGGAAAGGAAACGGGGATGAGGCGGCCGAGGGTCAAGGTGGACGGCGAGGGGTTTTACCACGTGGTGAGCCGGATCGGAGGAAGGCGGTTCCTGATCGACGAGACGGAGAAGGGGATTCTGCTGGGGATGATCCGGGGCGCGGCGGCGTTTTCGGGG
>JAFTHC010000201.1 GCA_017457625.1 Kiritimatiellia bacterium | reverse complement strand
TCGAGGCCGTCCTCCGAAACCTCCACGTCCGTGAAGCGGATCGCGTCGCGCGCCGCCGCGTAGCGGTGCACGTCGATCGCCGAGCCGCACCAGAGGCGGCCGGCCTTGACGCGGGCCTCGAGCTCGTCGAGCATCCTGCCGTGCTCTTCGAGGTCGAACGCGATCCAGTCGCCGCCGATGCCGTGGAAAATGAGCGACTCCCAGCCGCCGTCCTTCTCCGCGCGGTCGAAGGCCTCGGCGGCGTCGGCCGCCGTGCGCATCGAGAAGGTCGGATTGTTGCCGTCCTTGGGGCCGGCGATGTTCGGCTCGAAGGGATGGCGCAGCACCTCGTGATGGTCGGCGAGAACCTTCGCCTGCTCTTCCGGCGTGACGTCCCAGCGCACGGCGCCGGGCAGCGCGAAGGAGAGCGGCTCGTCCTCGGGAAGCCCCGCCAGGCGGCGCAGGAGCGCGCCGTTGCGCGCGATCTCCTCCGCGAACTGGGCCGCGTTGGTGACGCCGCCGTGCGCCCACGTGTGGTCGCCGAGGAAGACCGACTTCGGATGCTCCTTCGCGGCCGTCCCCCAGCGCACGAGGTTCGGGTCGTCCTCGCTCCCGAACCAGCCGCCGCAGATGTAGAACGTGCCGGCGAGGCCGCGGCGCACGAGTTCGGGCAGGGCGTTCCGGAAGGACGAGCCCGTGCCGTCGTCGTAGTAGAGCGAGACGGCGCCCATGGCGTCGCCCTTCCACGTGGCGACGCGGACGGGGGCGGTCTTTTCCGCGAAGGCGGCGGAGGGAACGGCGGCGGCGAGCGCCGCGGCGGCGAGGGCGGGGAGGATGCGTTTCATGCAACCCATTCTAGCGCACGCTCCCGCCCGCGGTCAAACCCCGATTCCCGACCGATTACAACCCCGGCGCGAATCCGCTTGCGCGCGCGGGGGCGGATGCGCTAGAATGCGCGCCCATGAACGAGCAATCCTTCGAGGACGCGGTTTCGCGCATCTGCGAAAAGGACGGCGACTACGACGCGGAGGCCTACTACTTCGTGCGCGAGGCGCTGGACCGGACCGTCCGCGCCCTCGGCCGCGAGGACGCCAAGGACCGCCACGTGACCGGCCGCGAGCTCTGCGAGGGCCTCCGCGACCACGCGCTGGAGGAGTTCGGCCCGCTTTCCCTGCTCGTCCTTTCACAGTGGGGCGTTTTCGAGACGGCCGACTTCGGCCGCATCGTCCACGCCCTCGTCCGCGAGGGCGTCTTCGGCAAGAAGCCGACCGACTCGCAGGACGATTTCAAGGACGTCTACTCCTTCGAGGACGCCTTCGAGAAACCCTACGCCCCCTAGCGCCGCGCCATGGATCCCTCGTTCCGTTCCCTCGCACGCGCCCACGAAGACGGCGGCGAATCGCACGCCGTCTTCCTCGTGGCGGCGGTCGTCGCGTCGGTCGTCCTGCACGCGGTCTTCGGCTGGGCGACCCGCGACTCGCGCCTGGGCTTCCTCGGCGCGCTTTCGCTCGACCCGGCGGCGCTGCGGCAGAACGCGGAACGCCCCCGGCGCGACACGGTCCTCGTGGCCGATCCGCCGCCCGAGCCGGCGGTCGAGACGCTTTCCGCGGCCGGCCGCACCGCCGACCCCGGCCGCGAATCGGTCGCCGAGCTGATGGAGTCGGTCCCGACCGGTTCGCCCGCCACGATGTTCGACCCGCCGGCCGTCCGGCGCGACGCGGATCCCGCGCAGGCGGGCGTGGCCCCGCCGGTCGAAACGCTCGAGGCGGAGCCGGCCGCCCCGTGGCAGCCGCGCGAGCGCATCCTCGAAATCGCGTCCCGCTTCGCCAACGACGACCTGGCCGCGCGCCCGCGCACCGAACTGATCCCCGACATCGAGCGCCAGGTCCGCGCCGAAGACGTCGTCGCGCCGTTCACGGCGTCCAAGCCCGTGGAGACGGCGCTCTCCGGCGACGCGGACGCCGCGGCGTGGGTTCCGCCGGCGCCGCCGCCGCGCGGCGACTCGGGCGGCGCGTCCGACGAGCTGCTCGCGCCGCCCGTCGCCGCCGTGCCCGCGCAGATCGAGGCGGGGAGCGCCGCGTCCGGCCAGGCAGCCGCGTCGTTCGCCGTCGAAACGCCGGAAGAGGTCCGGCCGGCCGTCCCGCTCGACGACGTGCTCGCGCCGCGCATCTCGGTCTTCCGCCCGCGCCGCGACGACGGTTTCGTCTACTTCGAAATCGACGTGGCGCGCAAGGGCGCGGACGTCCTGCCGCCGATCCCGCGCGACGTGCTCTTCGTGCAGGACGCGTCCGGCTCGCTGGGACCGCAGCGCCTTGCTCCGTGCCGCAAGGCGATCAAGGACGCGATCGCCGCGCTGCGCCCCGGCGACCGCTTCAACGTCCTGGTCTTCAACACCGAGAACCGCTTCTTCCGCCCCGGCGGCTGGGCCGAGGCGACGCCGGACGAAACCGCCGCCGCCGGCGCGTTCCTCGACGCGATGGTTTCCGACGGCCGGACCGACATCTTCAACGCCGTCAAGGGCGCGCTCTCGCTGCCGCGCGACCCGGGGCGTGCGGCGCTCGCGCTGTTGCTCTCCGACGGCGCGAGCAACGCCGGCGACTTCCGCCGCGACTCGCAGATCATCGGCGAGTTCGCCAAGCTCAACGACGGTTCGCTTTCCGTCTTCGACGTGGGCGTGTCGCGCGGGTCGGACGAATACCTGCTCTCGATGCTCTCGCTGTGCAACCGCGGCGCCCCGGCCGCGATCCCCCGCGACCGCTTCGAAATCCCCGCCGCGTTCGACGGGATTTTCTCCACGCTCGGAGCGCCGGTCCTCGCGGACGTGCGCTTCCGGTTCGATTCCGCGTCCGGCGCCGTCGTCGGCCCCGAGCGCACCGAAAACCTCTACCTCGACCGCCCGCTGCGCCTGCTCGGCCGCGCGCCGGCCGGCACGCGTTCCGTCGCCTTCCAGGCGCGCGGCGTCAACGCCGGCCGGAGCTACGACATGGTCTACGAGCTGCCGCTCGGCGACCCCGCTCCCGGCGAAGGCGACCCCGCCCTCGCCACGAGTTGGGCCCGCACGCGCATCTACGATCTCGTGGCCGCCTACGTGCGCGCCCCCGACCCGGCGCTCCTTTCCGAAATGGCCGCCGTCGGCCGCGCGCACGACGTGAAAATCCCGTTCGACGGCCGCTTCCTCCGCCAATAGCTTCACGCGCGGAACCGCGCAAAAACAAGACAACAAACACCACACAAGAGGATTCCCACGCCATGGCCGACAACAACATGAGCGTTTCCACCGCGATCGCGGGCAAGAAAACCGCCTACAAGGGCAAGAAACTCCGCGTCGCGATCATCGGATGCGGCGGCATCGCACAGGCCCACATGGCCGCGTTCAAGGACATCGACAACGCCGAAGTCGTGGCGGGGTGCGACATCGTCCAGGACCGGCTCGACCTCATGAACGAGAAGTGGGGCATCCCGAAGGAGGCGCTCTTCCGCGACGGCACGCAGAAGCCCTGGCGCGCGATGTTCAAGGCGATGAAGGGCAAGATCGACGCAGTCGACGTGTGCACCCCCAACGGCGTGCACGCCCCCGCCGTGATCGACGCCTGCAACGAGGGCCTGCACGCGATCACCGAGAAGCCCATGGCCATGACCGTGAAGGAGTGCAAGGACATGGTCGCCGCCGCCAAGAAGAACGGCGTCAAGCTGTCCGTCGGATTCCAGCGCCGCTACCAGCACAACAGCGAGAACCTCGCGAAGATGCGCGCCGAGGGCTTCTTCGGCGACGTGATGCTCGTCAAGGTGCGCGCCTGCCGCCGCCGCGGCATCCCGAACTGGGGCGTCTTCGGCCAGAAGGACAAGCAGGGCGGCGGTCCGCTCATCGACATCGGCGTGCACATCATCGAGAGCGCGATGGCGTTCCTCGGCAACCCCAAGCCCGTCTACGCCTCCGCCGGCTGCTGGACGTTCCTCGGGAACAAGCCCTCGACCGTCATGTCGATGTGGCCCGGCTGGGACCACAAGACCTACACGGTCGAGGACTTCGCCTGCGGCCAGATCCGCTTCGAAAACGGCACGATCATGCAGATCGAGGCGTCGTTCGCGGACCACCAGAAGGAGCACGACGTGGAGGACTGGTGGGCCTACGGCACGAAGGCCGGCTGCCAGTGGAGCACGAGCGAAATCTACACCGACCAGAACGACATGATGGTCAACATGCAGCCCGTCTTCATGCCCGACTCCGGCTGGGACTACATCTTCAAGAAGAAGCTCCAGAACTGGATCGACGGCTGCCTCAAGGGCACGCCGCTCGGCGCTTCCGGCGAAATCGGCCTCAACGTCCAGAAGATCCTCTGCGGCCTCTACGATTCGGCCAAGGCCGGCCACGAAATCCGCATCAAAGACTAGCGTCCGCCACCAACACGGGAAAACGACATGTCCGGACCCGACGAAGAAACGAAGAACCGGAAGCCCTACCGGCCTCCTCCACCCCCGCCCGGCAAGGAAGTGCTGGTCGAAGTCCGCGGCGTGGACAAGATCTACGCCAAGGGCGGCGAGACGGTCTACGCGCTGCACGACATCAACCTCGACATCTACCGCAACGAATACGTTTCGATCATGGGCCCGTCGGGTTCGGGCAAGTCGACCCTCTTCAACATGATCGGCGCGCTGGACGTGCCGTCGGCGGGCCAGGTGTCCGTCGGCGGCGTGTCCCTGCCGAGCCTCAAGTCGAGCGAGCTCTCCTACTTCCGCTGCAAGCACATCGGCTACGTGTTCCAGTCCTACAACCTGATCCCGTGGCTCACCGCGCTCGGCAACGTGATGCTGCCGCTCACCTTCCTCGGCGTGCCGGAGAAGGAGGCCGAGGCGCGCGCCAAACACGTGCTGGAGCTCGTGGGCCTCGGCCACCGCCTGGACCACACGCCCGGCGAATGTTCCGGCGGCCAGCAGCAGCGCATCGCCGTGGCGCGCGCGCTCGCCAACGACCCGTCGATCATCCTCGCGGACGAACCGACGGCCAACCTCGACCAGAAGACCGGCCAGGAGATCATCGAGCTGATGAAGAAGCTCTGCGTCTCCGAGGGCGTCACCGTCATCACCGCGACGCACGACTTCAAGATGCTCAAGGCATCCGACCGCATCGTCTGGATCGCCGGCGGCGCCGTGAGCCGCGTCGAAGACGTCTCCAACCTCGACATCCGCGTCGGCGGCATTTCGGAAACGGACTACGAGCACTAGCGCTCCCGTGCCGGCCGAACGCCTTCCAACACCATCCGAACGGACCGTTACCATGAAAATCCTAGTCACCGGCGGGACCGGTTTCACCGGCAGCCATCTCGTCAAGCACGTGCTGCGCGAAGGCAACAAGTGCGTCGTCCTCGACAACAACAGTTCCCCCAATCCCAAGCAGGCCGAACTCCTCGACGAGCTCCGCAGCCTCGGCGCCGAGGTGATCGTGGGCGACGTGACCAAGCCCGAAGACCTCCGCCGCGCCGTGGCGGGGTGCGACGCGGTCTACCACCTCGCGGCCGCCTTCCGCCTGATCAACGTCTCGCACGCCGTCTACGACGCCACGAACGTCGACGCGATGCGCTCCCTGCTCGAAATCTGCAAGGAGTCGGGCGTCAAGAAGGTGATCTACTGCTCCACGCAGGGCGTCCACGGCGACATCGCGTCCCTCTCGGAAAAGCCCCCGCGCCCCGGCAGCGAGGAGAGCCCGATCAAGCCCGAGGACTACTACCAGCTCACGAAATACAAGGGCGAGGAGGTCGCGCGGGAGTTCATGAAGGCCAACCCGGACTTTGACATCACGATCCTGCGCCCCACGGCGCTCTACGGCCCCGGCGACCCCGCCCGCTTCCTCATGATCTACAAGCAGGTCAAGAAGGGCTGGTTCCCGTTCTTCGGCCGCGGCGAGGCGTTCTACCACCCGGTCTACGTGGAGAACTTCTGCGATGCGTTCACGCTTGCGATGTCGCACCCCGCCTCCAAGGGGCAGACCTACATCATCGCGGACGACAAGTTCTTCTACATCAAGGACATCGTCAAGAAGATCGCGGATATCGAAAAGGCGGACGGCCTGATCAAGGGCAGCCGCATGGTCCACCTGCCGTTCTACCCGATGTATTGGCTCTCGTTCCTCGTCGCGGCGGTCTGGAAGATCCTGCCCGGCGACCCGCCGCTGTTCCCGCGCCGCGTGGACTGGTATCGCCAGAACCGCGGTTTCGTCACGGGCCCGGAGAGCAAGGCTTTCAAGGAGCTCGACTACGTCCCGAAGGTCAAGCTCGACGAAGGCCTCAAGCTCACCTACGACTGGTATCGCAAGAACGGTTTCCTGTAAGCCGCCCTCGCCGCGAACCAGCGAATTTCCGAACGTTCGAACCTTCAAACCATGAAAATCACAGCCGACCAGCTCCGCAACCTCTACCTCGAGTTCTTCAAGTCCAAGGGCCACGCCGTCATTTCCGGCGCTTCGCTCATCCCCGAGAACGACCCCACCGTCCTCTTTACGACGGCCGGCATGCACCCGCTCGTGCCCTATCTCATGGGCAAGATGCCGCACCCCGCCGGCACGCGCCTCACGGACGTGCAGAAGTGCGTCCGCACGGGCGACATCGACGAGGTGGGCGACAGCGCGCACCTCACGTTCTTCGAGATGCTCGGCAACTGGTCGCTCAACGACTACTTCAAGAAGGAGGCGATCGGCTGGAGCTTCGAGTTCCTCACGACGAAGCTCGGCTTCTCCCCCGACCAGCTCTCCGTCACGGTCTTCAAGGGCGAGGAGGGCATCCCCGCCGACGAGGAGGCCGCTGCGATCTGGAAGAGCCTCGGCATCCCCGACGAGCGCATCTACCGCCTCCCGCGCGAGGACAACTGGTGGGGCCCCGCCGGCGAGACCGGCCCCTGCGGCCCGGACACGGAGATGTTCATCGACACCGGCAAGCCCGCCTGCGGCCCCGACTGCCGCCCCGGCTGCCACTGCGGCAAGTTCATCGAGATCTGGAACGACGTCTTCATGCAGTTCAACAAGACCGCGGAGGGCAAGTTCGAGCCGCTCGGGCGCCACAACGTCGACACCGGCATGGGCGTGGAGCGCACGATCTGCATGATGAACGGCCTGGACACGGTCTACGACACCGACGTCTTCGCGCCGATCATGGCGAAGATCAAGGAACTCTCCGGCAAGGCGTCGTTCGAGACGCCCGAGGACGTCCGCTCCTCGCGCGTCGTCGCCGACCACATGCGCACCGCGACGTTCATCCTCGGCGACCAGAAGGGCGGCGTCACGCCCGGCAACGTCGGCGCCAACTACGTGCTGCGCCGCCTCATCCGCAGCGCCGTGCGCCACGCGCGCCGCCTCGGCATCGCCCCCGGCTTCACGGAGAAGATGGCCGCGACGATCGTCGACGAATACAAGCACGTCTACCCCGAGCTCGAGGCGAACCGCGAGCGCGTGTTCCAGGAGCTCCTGGCCGAGGAGACGCGCTTCGGCAAGACGCTCGACGAGGGCAAGCGCGAGTTCGACAAGACCGTCGCCGGCATCCGCCGCAAGAACGAGTTCATGGGCGCCAAGGACCCGGCCTACGTCCCCGAGACGCAGATCTCCGGCAAGCAGGCCTTCCGCCTCTACGACACCTACGGCTACCCGCTCGAGATGACGCAGGAGCTCGCGCGCGAGATCGGTTTCACCGTCGACGTCGCCGGCTACCAGGAATGCTTCAAGGCGCACCAGAAGCTCTCTCGCGCGAACGTCGGCTCGGCCAAGTCTGGCCTCGCCGAGCACAGCGAGGAGACGACGGCGCTGCACACCGCCACGCACCTGCTGCACAAGGCGCTCAAGATCGTCCTCGGCGATCACTGCAACCAGAAGGGCTCCAACATCACCGCCGAGCGCCTGCGCCTCGACTTCACGCACGGCGAGAAGATGACGCCCGAGCAGATCCGGAAGGTCGAGGACATCGTGAACGAGCAGATCAAGGCCGACCTGCCGGTCTACCGCGACATGATGACGCTCGACGAGGCGCGCGCCGCGGGCGCGACCGCGCTCTTCTCGAACAAGTACACCGACGAGAAGCTCTCCGTCTACACGATGGGCCGCACCCGCGAGGACTTCTTCAGCAAGGAGGTCTGCACGGGCCCGCACGTCGAGCACACGGGCGTGCTCGGCCACTTCAAGATCAAGAAGGAGGAGAGTTCCTCGGCCGGCGTCCGCCGCATCAAGGCGGTGCTGGAAAAGTAGAAGGGCGGCCCCATGATCCGCGCGTCCGTCCAGTCCCTCGCGCCCTACGTGCCGGGCGAGCAGCCCAAGCTCAAGCGGCTCGTCAAGCTCAACGCCAACGAGAACGCGTATCCGCCTTCGCCCAAGGTGGCGGAGGCGTTGCGGGCGTTCGACGCCGACGCGCTGCGGCGCTATCCGGATTCGGAATCCTCGAAGTTGCGCCACCACCTCGCCCGCCGCTACGGGTGCAAGGCGGAGAACGTCTTCGTCGGCAACGGTTCGGACGAGGCGCTGCGCCTGGCCGTCCACGCGTTCGTGCGCAACGCCGCCCACGTGGGCGTCTTCAAGCCGACCTATTCGCTCTACAAGGTCCTCGCCGACATCCGCGAGGCGCCGATGGACGAATTCCCCCTGCCGGACGGCGACGCGGCGCTCTCGCGCTTCCGCCTGCCGGACCCGGCGCCGGACCTGTTCTGCCTCGTGAACCCGAACGCGCCGACGGGGACGGTTTTCGGGATCGACGCCGTGCGCGCGTTCGCACGCGCGATCGCACCGACCGTCCTGCTGATCGACGAAACCTACGCGCTCTTCGCCGGGCGCGACTGCCTGGCGCTGGCGCTGGAAGAGCCCAACGTCGTCGTCTCGCGCTCGTTCTCCAAGGCGTGGTCGCTCGCGGGGCTGCGCGTCGGCGTGCTCGTCGGCTCGGCCGAAAACGTCGGCGCGATCTTCAAGATCAAGGACTCCTACAACGTCGACGCCCTCGCGCAGGAGCTCGCGCTCGCGGCCCTTTCGGATCCGGAGTGGATGCAGGCCAACGTGCGCAAGATCCTCGCCACGCGCGACCGGTTCGCGGGCGAGCTGCGCAAGCGCGGCTGGTTCGTGCAGGAATCCGCCACGAACTTCCTCTGGACGCTGCCCGGCCCGCCGCACGCGGCGCTCGAAGTCCTGGGCCGCCTGCGCGCCCGCGGCATCCTCGTGCGGCACTTCGCCGAGCCGGGGCTCGACAAGTTCCTGCGGATCACCGTGGGGACGGACGAGCAGATGGACGAAATCCTCGCGCTGCTCGGGCGCTAGCGCGCGCGGGCGGCGAGGAACGCGTCGAGAAACGCCGCGCCCGTGGCGGGGTCCTCGATCCCGCCCGCGAGCTGCGCCTCGTAGCAGGCTTCGAGGATCGGGCCGAAGTCCGGTCCCGGCTTCATGCCGCGCGCAATCAGGTCGCGGCCGAGCACGATCGGCTTCGGCGCTTCGCGCTCGATCGCGAGCGCGGCGCACTTTTCGCGGTAGGCGCGCACGATCGCGAGCGACTCGTGCGCGGCGGGGTCCGAGCCCGGCGCGGCCGTGGCGCGCACGTCGCATTCCACGACGTCCGCCAGCAGGTCCGGGCGGCCGGCGTCCACGGCGAGGCGGCGGTAGGCCTTGTCGCCCGCGCCGGAAAGGACGAGCTGCACGGGGCGCATGTGGAAGGCGACGAGCCGCGAAACGAGGTCCGCGAACTTCTCCTGGTTCCAGAGCCGCAGGCAGAAGCCGCGCGCGAGGGGGACGCCGAGGTTCTCGTGGTCGTAGGCGTGGATGCGGCCGTCCTCGCCGCGGGCGGTGGCGGCGGGCTTGCCCAGGTCGTGGCAGAGCGCGGCGACCGCCACGGCGAGGCGGTCCTCGCGCGCGGCCGGCGCGCAACCCCGCAAGGGGGTCGCGCCAAGACGGGCCGCCGCGTCGACGGCCAGGAGCGTGTGCGTCCACACGTCCCCCTCCGGGTGGAAGACAGGGTCCTGCGGCACGCCGACCAGCGCGGCCAGTTCCGGGTAGAAGCGCAGCCAGCCGCAGGCGCGGAGGAACTCGAGCCCGCGCGAGGGCTTCGCGCCCTGCAGGAAGAGCTTCTCCCATTCTCCCGCGAGGCGCTCGCGCGGAAGCGCGTCCTGCGTCATCGACGCGCAGAGCGCGACGAGTTCCGGCGCGGCCGAGAGGAAGGGGAAGCGCGCGAGGAACTGCATGCCGCGCAGGACGCGGAGCGGGTCCTCGGAAAAGTGTTCCGAGACGTGGCGCAGCACGCCGGCGCGCAGGTCGGCGACGCCGCCGTGCGGATCGAGCGGCTCGCACGCAAGCGGGTCGAACATCACCGCGTTCACGGTGAAATCGCGGCGCGCCGCGGCTTCGGCCGGGGAGAGGTCCGGGTCGGCGGAAACCGAAAAATCGCGGTGGCCGGCGCCGAGGCGGTTCTCGCGGCGCGGCAGCGCGATGTCGACGTCGTGGTGCTTGAGCTTTACCACGCCGAACGAGGCGCCGACCTTGTCCAGCGGCCAGCGCGCGGCCAGCGCCGCTTCGAGCCGCGCGGCGGGGACGCCGTAGACCTCCAGGTCGAAATCGTGGCAGGGGCGCCCCAGCAGCGCGTCGCGCACGCAGCCGCCCACGAGCCACGCGCGGCCGCCGAGCGACCGCACGAGCGCCGCGACCTCGCGCACGAGCGCGAGTTCCGGATCGCCACCGCCGCGCAGCGCGGCGAACGTTTCGTCCACGTCCCGTTGCATGCCCGGCAGTCTACCACACGCCCGTGCGCCGCGCAAACGGGCGCGCGGGGGATTGCGCGGCGCGCGCGGTTGTGGCATAATCCGCGCGCATGCAGTGCGAAATCTGCCATCTGCACCCCGCCACGCGCGCGGTGACCCGGAAAATCGCCGGCGAGCCGCGCGAGCTCTACGTCTGCGACGCGTGCGCGCGGACCGCGGCGTCCCCCGTGGCGGCCGCGGACGGGGCCGGTCCGGGGCGCGACGTGTCGGACCTGCTCTTCAGCATCGGCTTCCCCGTTCCCGCCTCGAAGAAGGCGAAGGACCGGATCTGCCCGGGCTGCGGCCTCTCCCGCGGCGAGCTGCGCGAAAAGCGCCGCTTCGGCTGCCCGCGGTGCTACGAGACGTTCGAGACGGACGTCCGGACGTTCCTCTCCGAGCAGATTCCCGCCGCGCCGCGCTCGCGCGAGACGCCCGCCGAGGCGCTGCGCGAGCGCGAGGTCGCCAAGCTCAAGGCGTCGCTCGCCAAGGCCGTGAAGGAAGACCGCTACGAGGACGCCTCGACGATCGCGGACCGCCTGCGCGCCCTGGATCCGGACGGCGGCGCCTCCGCCCCGGAGCGCGGCGATGGCTAGGCTCTTCTCCCGCTCCGGCCGCGGCGACTGGCTGCGCGACCTGCCGTTCTCGACGGTCGCGTTCCGCCGCTGCGTCGCGATCCACCGCAACCTCGACGGGGCCGTTTTCCCGGAACGCCAGTCGCCCGAAGGCCGCGAAACGGCCCGCGGCGTCGCCTTGCGCGCGCTGCGCGCCGGCGCGGCGGAGCGCCGCATGAAGGTGGAGGAGCTGCCCGGCACGTGGGAGGAGCTGCGGCGCCCGGAAGCCGGCGGCGTCCTGCGCGACAACCCGTTCGAAGGGCTCCCGATGCCGCGCGACCCGGAGGCGCTCGCCCGGGCCTCGTTCGCGACCGTCGGCAAGGGCGCCGCGCTCGCCGTCTTCAACGCCGAAGACCACCTGTCGCTTTACGCGGCGTCCAATGCGCCCTACGCCGCGCAGTGGCGCGAGCTGGACGCGGTCCTGGCGGGGGCTTCGCACGAAGCGCCGTTCGCCCACGACACGGCCTGGGGCTACCTCTCGGCCAATCCCGACCACGCCGGCACCGGGCTCGCGCTCTCCTTCGACGTCTGCCTTTTCGGGCTCTGCCTTTCGCGCACGCTCGACCCGGCGCTGCGCGCGCTCGACCGCCTCGGCTTCGAGACCGTGCCGACCTTCGGCCCCTTCGCGGGCGACGAATCGTCGATCGACGCGCCCGGCTGCCGCTACCTCGTCCAGTCGATCCGCAACGCCGGCACCGAGCGGGACATCGTCGGCCGCATGGACGCGACGGCGCGCGAGCTTTCGCGCCAGGAGCAGAACGCCCGCTTCAAGCTGCTCGACGCCGCCTCGCCCGAGCTTTCGGACTTCGTCGCGCGCTCCGTCTCGGCCGGCGCCTTCGCCCGGCAGACGGGCCAGGCCGAAGCGCTCGACGTCGCGCTCGCCGTCCTTTTCGCCGCCGACCTGCGCCTGCTGCGCCTGGGCGCGCGGCAGCGCGCCGCGTTCGCGGACCTGGTGCGCGTCCTCTCCTACGCGGAAACCGTTTCCGCGGACAAGCCGGCCGATCCCGCGGCCGGCGCGGACGACCGCGCGCGCCGCGCCGCGCTGCTGCGCCCGCTCTTCGCCCCGCTGCTCCCGCAGCTCGACCCGCTGCCCTGATCCCGCCCCGCCCGCCATGACCGACATCGAAACGCTCGTCTCCCTTCCGCCCGCCGGGCTTCGCGCCGGCTCCGCGGCCGTGCCGGGCGCGGCGTTCGCCGGCGGCGATCCGCCCGGGCGCCAGCTCGGCTCCGGCGGCGGCACGGCCCACCTGCTCTGCGAGGCGTGGCGCGCGCTCGCGCCGCAGAAGGACCCGCTCGAATGGCTCGCCGCCTCGCGCAAGCTCGTCATCCACGCCAGCGGCCAGAGCCGGCGCCTGCCCGCCTACGCGGCGCTGGGCAAGTCGCGCCTGCCGCTGCCGCCGCTCGACGGCGTCGGCGGGCAGTCCCCGGGCCAGACGCTCCTTTCGCTGCAGCAGACAGCCTTCGCGCACCTGCTTCGCCACGCGCCCGCGTCCTACCGCCTCGCCGTCGCCTGCGGCGACACGCTCGTGCGCTACGACCGCGCGATGCCGGCCTTCCCCGAGGCGGACGTGCTGATCGTGGGCATCCCCTCGTCGCCCGAGGAGGCGAGCGGACACGGCGTGCTCTTCAGCCCCGTGCGCGAACCGGGCGCGATCGAGTTCTTCCTCCAGAAGCCGTCCCCCGCCCGCATCCGCGAACTCGCCGCCGACTACACGTTCTCGCTCGACAGCGGCGTGTGGCTGCTTTCGGAGCGCGCGGTGCGCGTCCTGCTGGCCAAGTGCGGCTGGGACGGCGCCGCGCGCGCCTTCGCCGGCGGCGCGGCCGCGCCCTACGACCTCTACGACCGCTTCGGCACGGCCCTCGGGCGCAACCCGGCCGATCCCGACCCGGACGCGGGCGCGCTTTCCTCGGCCGTGCTCGCGCTCGACGACGGCCGCTTCTACCACTTCGGCACGAACCGCTCCGTGATCGGCTCGGCGGGCGAACTGGCGCACCCGGCCGGCGACCGCCGCTCGTTCGGCAACGAGTCCGCCGCGGACGGCCGCGACCGCATCGTCCTGCACGCCGACGCGCCCGCCGTCCCCGGGACCGTCCGCCCGCTCTGGATCGAAAACGCGTCCGTCCCCGCGACCTGGACGCTCGCGGGCGAACACGTCCTCACCGGCCTGCCGCCCAACGCCTGGACCGTGTCGCTGCCGCGCGGCGTCTGCGTGGACGCCGTCGGCTTCGCCGGCGCGGCCGGCGAAGCGCTGCGCGTCTACGGCTTCGACGACCCGTTCAAGGGGCGTCTGGCGGACCCCGCCACGACGTATCTCGGCGCGCCGTTCGCCGAGTGGCTCGCCGCGCGCGCGCTGACGTTCGAAGAAGCGGGCCTGAATCCCGCCGCGGACATCCAGGACGCGCCGCTCTTCCCGCTCGTGGACTGGTCCGATCCGGCCGGCGGCGAACTGCTGCGGTGGATGGCGGCCCCGCCGGCGGACCCCGCCGCCGCGGCCGCCGCGCGCGACCGCTGGCTCGCCGCGCGGCGCGTGTCCGCCACGGACCTCGTGCAGCGCGGCGACCCCTCCGCGCGCCTCGCGCGCCTCGACGCGCGGCTCGGCGCGGACTTCGCCGCGCAGACGCCGGCGCAATGGGCCGCGGCCGCGCTGCGGCTCGACCTCGGCGCCGCCGCGCGGGACTTCCCGGCCGCGCCCGCGCCGCTGCCCGCGGCGGCGGGGCTCCCGGCCGTGCACGACGCGATGTTCCGCGGCGCGGAGGACGACGCCTTCTCGCGCCTGCGCGAACTGCTCGTGGGCGACATGGCGCTGCAGCCCGCCGACCCGCGCCGCGACCTGGCGGAGGACCAGATCGTGTGGAGCCGCGCGCCCGCGCGCCTGGACCTGGCGGGCGGCTGGTCCGACACGCCGCCCTACTGCCTGGAGCGCGGCGGACGCGTCGTCAACGTCGCCGTCGACCTCAACGGGCAGCCGCCGATCCAGGCGTTCGCGCGCGTCTGCGCCGGGCCGAAAATCGTCCTGCGCTCGATCGACCTGGGCGTTTCCGAGGAAATCGCGACCTTCGAAGAGCTCTGCTCGCCCTCGCGTCTCGGCGCCTTCTCGATCCCGCGCGCCGCGCTGCGCCTCGCGGGCTTCGACCCGCGCTTCCGCGGCGGGCGCGGCCACGCCACGCTCGAAGCGATGCTGCGCGAGCGCTTCGGCGGCGGCCTGGAGCTCACCACGCTCTGCGCCATCCCCAAGGGCTCCGGCCTCGGCACGAGCTCCATCCTCGCCGCGACCGTACTCGGCGCGGTGTCGGACGCCTGCGCGCTCGGCTGGACGCACCGCGACCTGGTCGCCCGCACCATCGTGCTGGAACAGCTGCTCGGCTCCGGCGGCGGCTGGCAGGACCAGGTGGGCGGCCTCTTCCCCGGCGCCAAGCTCGCGGCGACCGAACCGGGCCTGCGCCAGGCGCCGGACGTGCGCTTCCTGCCGGACGCCCCGTTCGCCGACCTCTTCGCCTCGGGCCGCGCGCTGCTCTACTACACCGGCGTCACGCGCGTGGCGCGCAACATCCTCGCGCAGATCGTGAAGAACCTCTTCCTCGGCGACCGCGCCACGCTCGGCCTCATCCGCGACATCGCGCTGAACGCCGACTTCGCGGCGGACGCCGCCGCGCGCGCGGACGAAGCGGCGATCGCCGAAGCGCTGCGCCGCTCGTGGGCGCTCAACCGGGAGCTCGATTCCGGCACGTGCCCGCCGTCCGTGGCGCCGATCGTGGCGGTCATGGAAAAGCACGGCGCCGCGCTGAAACTGCTCGGCGCCGGCGGCGGCGGCTACCTGCTCGCGCTCGCGCCGGACGCCGCGGCCGCGGCCGCGATCCGCGCGGACCTGTCGCGCGACCCGCCCAACCCGCGGGCCCGCTTCGTGGCGCCGTCCCTCTCGCGCGGGCTGCAGGTCACGCGGTCCTGACCGCCGGGCCGCCGTGGCCGCCGCCCACGGCGGCGGGCCGGATCAGAACACCCACGAAACCGTGAGCGCGGCGGTGAGGTGGTCGAGCGTGAAGTCGCCCGTGTCGCGGACTTCGAAGCCGCTCCGCCGCCGGTAGCCGAACTTGCAGTCCGGCTCGAGCCACGTGTGGCGGAGCGAGAAATCGAGCTCCATCCGGGGAACCGGACGCCAGGCCACGCCGGCGGCCAGAAGGATTCCGACGGAGTCGTCCACCTCGATCTCCCGGTAGTGGTCGCCGGCCTTCGTTCCCGGCGAGCCGTATTCGCGCCACGACGCCTCGCTGGAGTATCCCAGATGCCACCAGCCGTCTTCTTCGAAGTCGCCGAACGCCCACGAGAGGCCCAGCCCGGCGTGGAGGAATACCGTGTCGCCGCGCATCGGATACAGGCCTTCGACGAGCAGCGCGGGGCCGGCCGCTTTCACGACGCCGTCGCTGTGGTGGTTTTCCGTGTTGTAGTTGCGGGTCCGGCCGGCCACCGAATCGCGGAACAGCGTCAGGCGCACGTAGTCGGCCGCCCAGTAGGAGACGGACGGGAAGACGCCGAACTCGTCGTCGTCGTCCAGCTTGTTGATGAAGCCGACGAACGTCTTGTTCGACCCCTTGTCGGCGGAGCGCTTCGCGTCCGTGAGGGAGGAGAAGGAGAACTCGAGTCCGACGGAGAGCCGGTCGCGCAGCCACGTGTCGTAGGTCCCGTGCGAAAGGAGGGGGAACACGGTCGCGTCGTCGCCGACGAACCAGGATCTGGATTCGCCCGCGGAGGCGGAGAGAGCCGCGAGCGCGGCAAGGCACAGGAGCGGGCGGAGGCGGTTTGCGTTCATGGTCGGGCCATTCTACGAAAACGGCCGCCAAAGGGCAAGCGGTTTCGCGCGCGTTGCGCCGGACCGCCGGGCGGTGTAGAATGCCGCCCCATGCCGAACGGAACCGCCGCGAACGCCGCCCCGGACCCCGCCACGCCGGCGCGCAAGCCGACGCCGGCGCGGCTTTTCTTCGAATACCTGAAGATCTCGGCCTTCGTCGTGGGCGGCGGCTACGCGATCATCGCGGTGGCGGACGAAGTCTTCGGCCGCCGCCTCCGCTGGTTGCGCGAGGGCGAGCTCGTGGACCGTCTGCCGGTCTTCCAGATGGTTCCGGGCCTGATCGCCGGCAACAGCGCGATCTACGTCGGCCTCAAGCTCTTCGGCCTCGCGGGCGCCGCGACGGCGCTCGCGGCCGTGGCGCTGCCGTCCTTCTGCATCATCCTCGCCGTCGCGCGCGGGTATTCGTGGCTGCCGATGGATTCGCAGATCCTGCAGGGGGTCTTCCTCGGGCTGCGCAGCGCGCTCGCGGGCGTCGTGGCGGCGACGCTCGTTTCGTCGTGGCGGCGCACGATGCGCGGCGCCTACGCGTGGATCGCGCTCCCGGCGGGCGTCGCGGCGATGGAGTGCTTCGGCGCGAATCCGGCGCACGTGCTCGTCGCCGGCATGCTCTTCGGCGTCGCGTGGACGTGCGGCCGGGCGGCGCTCGGCCGCCTGCCGCCGCCGGCGGAGGACGCGGGGGCGGGGGAGGGGGCGGTCTTCGCCGAGCGCCCGATCGCGCGCGGGCTGTTCGTCGCGGCGCTCGCGTCCGCGGCCGTGGCGGCGTGCGCCCCGGCGGTCTTCGCGACGTTCGCGAAGTTCGGCCTGCTCTGCTTCGGCGGCGGCAACGTGCTCGTGCCCGTCTACATCCGCGAGTTCGTCGGGCCGGACGCGCCGCACCTGCAGCTGCCGGCGGAGGACTTCGGCAACCTGCTCGCGATCACGCAGATGACGCCGGGGCCGATCAGCGTCAACGCGGCGACGTTCTTCGGCTACCGGATGGAGGGCGCGCCCGGCTCGCTGGTCGCGACGGCCGGCCTGCTCGCGCCGTCGTTCTTCCTCCTCGCCCTCGCGCTGCGGTCGCTGGCGAAGTGGCGGCGCAATCCGGTCGTGCGCGGGCTGCTCTGGGGCGTCGCGCCGGCGACGGTCGCGCTGATGGTCGTCGCGACGCTCGTCTTCGCGCGCATGTCGGTTTTCGTCGAAGGCACCTGGAGCCTCGAGTCGGTCTGGCGGGCCGCGTGCGGCGTCCTTGTCGTGGACGGCGCCGCGGCAGACAATCTCCTCGTCCGGCCGCTTCCGCTCCTGCTCGCGGCCGGCGCGGGCCTGGCGCTCCGCGCCCGCAAGGCGCACGTCACGACGCTCATTCTCGCCTGCGCCGCCGTCGGGGCTCTCCTTCCGCGCGCCATCGCGTGGGCGCCGGCGGGCGCCGCGACCGCCCTTTTCTGGGCCGGCGCCCTCGCGCTCCTCGCGCGGGCGGTCGCGCGCGCCGTCCGGTGACGTCGCGCGTCTTCCTTGATTTCGCGTCGCGGCGCGGCTATAATGCCGCCCCGAACGCACGCGAAACACAGGAAACCGACCGGCCATGTCCCCCGACATCCAGCAGATTCTCGAAAAGAAGTTCTTCGAAAAATACGGCCGCGAGCCGGCCGTCGTCGCCTACGCGCCCGGCCGCATCGAGGTGCTCGGCAACCACACCGACTACAACGAGGGCTACGTGCTCTCCGCGGCGATCAACCACGGCACGTTCTTCGCGCTCGCCCCGCGGGACGGGGACGAGGCGCGCCTCACCGCCGGCGACATCATGGACGAAGTGGTCTTCCCCGCCGCCGCGCCCGCGCCCGTCGCGGAACACACGTGGGCCAACTACGTGCTCGGCTCGCTCGCGGGCGTCCTCGCGCGCCTGCCGGCCGGCGCGGCCCGCGCGTTCGACGCGATGTTCTTCGGCAACATCCCGCTCGGGTCCGGGCTTTCGTCCTCCGCCGCGCTCGAAGTCTCCGCCACGCTCGCCTTCGCGCGTTTCCTGGGCGCGGACCTGGCGCCGGTCGAAGTGGCGAAGATCGGCCAGAAGGCCGAGCACGACTTCGCCGGCGTGAAGTGCGGCCTGCTCGACCAGGCGTCGTCCGTCTTCGGGCGGCGCGACAGCCTCGTGATGTCGGACTTCCGGACGCTCGAGTTCAAGCCCGTCGCGTTTTCCCCGGACGTGCGTTTCCTCATGTGCAACACGGGCGCCAAGCACGCGCTGGTGGACGGCGCCTACAACGAGCGGCGCGAGTGCTGCGAGCGCGCGGCCCGCTTCTTCGCGGCCGCGCTGGACCACCCGGTTTCCGCGCTGCGCGACGTGTCGTGGAACGAGTGGCTCGAGCACCGCGGCGAGATGGACGAGCTGGTCGCGCGCCGCGCCGCCCATCCGGTGGGCGAAAACGCGCGCGTGCTCGCCGGCGTGGAGATGCTACGCGAAGGGGACGTGGCGGGGTTCGGCCGCCTCATGTTCGAGTCGCACGACTCCTCCCGCAACTACTTCGAGAACTCCTGCCCGGAGCTGGACACGATCGTGGACGCGGCGCAGGGCATCCCCGGCGTCTACGGCGCGCGTCTGTCCGGCGGCGGGTTCGGCGGCTCGGCCGTCGTGCTCGTGGACGCCCGCGCGGTCGAGACGGCGTCCGCCGCGCTCCGCAACGCCTACAAGAACCGCCACGGCGACTGGATCGACCCGCGCGAGATCGCGTGCTCGGACGGCGCGCGCCTCGTCCGCGGCTAGCGCCCCCCGCACCGGCCCATGCCGCGCGACCGCCACGTCTTCCGGGCGCTGCGCCTGCAGCGCGACCCATCCCTCCCGCCGACGCTCGAGCTGGATCCGGGCGCCTGCCCGGTAATGCGCGCCGACGGCGCGATGAAGGAGCGGCTGGAGCGCCGCCTGGAGCCGCCGCCGCCGTGCGGGGAGGCCTGCCCGGTGCGCGCGTTCTTCGCGGCGGCCCGCGCCGCGGGCGCGGACGTGGAGCTGGACGTGGGCGCCGGCTACGGCCGCTTCGGCCGCGGACGCGCCGCGGCGCATCCGGAGCTGCGCATCCTCGGCATCGAGCAGGAAGGCGCGCGCGTCGCGCGCTCCGACGTGCTCGCGCGCAAGGCCGGCATCCGGAACCTCGCCTACCTCGTGGGCGAGGCGCGCTACGCGCTGGAGTTCTGCGTCCCTCCGGACTCCGTCGCGGCCGTGCACGTGCTCTTTCCCGATCCCTGGCCCAAGGACCGCCACGCGCGCAACCGGTTCTTCCGCGCGCCGAACGTGGAACTGGTGCACCGCCTGCTGCGGTCCGGCGGCCTGCTCCACGCCGCCACGGACGACGAGACGTATTTCGGGCGCATGCTCGCCGTGATGGAAGCGGACCCGCGCTTCGGGCGCGTCCCGCCGCCGGCGCGGACGGACGCGGAGAAGACCGATTTCGAACTCAAGTTCGAGGGCCGCGGCCGCCCCGTTTTCGCGGCGTCGTGGCGGAAGCTCTAGCGCGCGCCGGCCGCCGGCCGCCGCCGCCGCCGGCCGGCCCGGCCGGGGCGGGGGAGGGGGCCGCGTCGCCGGCGCGCAGTTTTTCGATCCGGTCGCGCAGGAGCGCCGCGCGCTCGAATTCGAGTTTCCCGGCCGCGTCGAGCATCTCCGCCTTGAGCCGCTCGATCGCGGCGGCGGCGTCCGTCGGCAGCGCCGAGGCGGCGATCGCGGCGTCCGGGTCGCCCACGACCGCGCGCACGGCGCTGTCCTCCGAGAGCGTCCGCTTGACGGAACGCGGGACGATGCCGTGCTTCTCGTTGAACGCGCGCTGGATCTTGCGGCGGCGTTCCGTGATCCGGATCATCTCCTCCATCGAGTCCGTGACGCGGTCGGCGTAGAGGATCACGCGGCCGCGCTCGTGGCGCGCGGTGCGCCCGGCGGTCTGGACGAGCGACGTGGTGGAGCGCAGGAAGCCTTCCTTGTCCGCGTCGAGCACGGCGACGAGCGCGACTTCCGGGAGGTCGAGCCCTTCGCGCAGCAGGTTGACGCCCACGAGCGCGTCGAACTCGCCCTTGCGCAGGCGCGTGAGGATCGCGATGCGCTCCAGCGCGTCGACGTCCGCGTGCAGGTATTCCACGCGCAGGCCCGTCTCGCGCAGGTAGTCGGCGAGGTCTTCGGCGGTGCGCTTGGTGAGCGTGGTGACGAGCGTCCGGTCGCCGCGCCCGGCCGCGGCGCGGATTTCCTCCATCACGTCGTCGATCTGGCCCGCGAGCGGGCGCACTTCGACGGGCGGGTCCAGCAGGCCCGTGGGGCGGACGACCTGTTCGACGACCGCCGCGGCGCGCCGCAGCTCGTAGGGTCCGGGCGTGGCGGAGGCGAAGAGAACCTGCCCGATCTTGCCCTCGAACTCCCCGAACGAGAGCGGGCGGTTGTCGCGCGCGGACGGCAGGCGGAAGCCGTTGTCCACGAGGATCGTCTTGCGCGCGCGGTCGCCGTGATACATCGCCTGCAGCTGCGGGACCGTGACGTGCGACTCGTCGACGATCGTGAGGAAGGGCCGCGGGAAGTAGTCCACGAGGCATTCGCCCGGCGTGCCGGGCGGGCGGCCGGAGAGGGGGCCGGAGTAGTTCTCGATGCCGGAGCAGTAGCCGATCTCGCGGATCATCGCCAGGTCGTATTCCGTGCGCTGCTGCAGGCGCTGCGCCTCGAGCGGCTTGCCGTTCGCCTCGAACCACGCCACGCGCTCCTTGAGCTCGGCGGCGATGCGCGAAAGGCCGGCCTCGACCTTCTCCTTCGGGAGCACGTAGTTGCGCGCGGGGGCCACGATCGTGCGGTCGAGGCGGCGCAGCGTGCGGCCCGTGGCGGGGTCGAACTCCGAAAGCGAGTCCACCTCGTCGCCGAACAGCCCGATGCGGTAGGCGACCTTGTCGTTCCAGGCCGGGAACACGTCCACCGTGTCGCCGCGCACGCGGAACGTGCCGGGCGCGGGCTCGTAGTCGTTGCGCTCGTAGCGGATCTCGACGAGGCGGGCGAGCATCGCGTCGCGGTCGACCTCGTCCCCGACCTCGAGGTGCAGCGTCATGCCCGCGTAGTCGTCCGAGGAGCCGATGCCGTAGATGCAGGAGACGGACGCCACGACGATCACGTCCCTTCGCTGCACGAGCGCGTTGGCGGCGGAGAGCCGGAAGCGCTCGATCTCGTCGTTCACGGCGGAGTCCTTGGCGATGTAGGTGTCGGTCTGCGGGATGTAGGCTTCGGGCTGGTAGTAGTCGTAGTAGCTCACGAAGTATTCGACGGCGTTCTCCGGGAAGAACGCCTTGAGCTCGCCGTAGAGCTGGGCGGCGAGCGTCTTGTTGTGGGAAATGACGAGCGTCGGCATCCCGAGGTCGCGGATGACGTTCGCCATCGTGAACGTCTTGCCCGAGCCCGTGACGCCTTCGAGCACCTGCGCCGCCGCGCCGCCGCGGAACCCCGCCACGAGGCGCGCGACGGCCTCCGGCTGGTCGCCGGCGGGCGCGTAGGGGGAGACGAGGCGGAAGGGCGAGTTTGCCATGTCGGGTGTCCGCGCGAGCGGCCGCTTCAGTGCGGGATCGCGACGTCGGCGACGCGGCGCAGGCCGTGGCGCGCCATGTAGTCGCGGATGCCGCGCACGACGCGCGGCGCCGTCAGCGGGTCGACGAAGTTCGCCGTGCCGACCGCGACCGCCGTCGCGCCGGCGCACAGGAACTCGACCGCGTCCTCCGGCTCCGAAATCCCGCCCATGCCGACGATCGGGATCTTCACGGCGGCGGCGGCCCGCCAGACGAGCCGCACGGCGACCGGGTGGATCGCCGGCCCCGAGAGCCCGCCCTGCACGTTGGCGAGGAACGGCCGGCGCGCCTCCACGTCGATCTTCATCGCGGGGACGGTGTTGCAGATCGAAAGCCCGTCCGCGCCCTCGCCCTCCGCGACGCGGGCGAAGAGCGCGACGTCCGGGACGTTCGGGGCGAGCTTGACCAGGAGCGGCAGCGGCGTCGCGGCGCGGACGGCGCGGACGACGGACGCGAGCGTGGCGGGGTCCGTCCCGAACGTCGCGCCGCCGAGGTACACGTTGGGGCACGAGACGTTCATCTCGAGGGCGCCGACGCCTTCCGCGTCCGAGAGGCGGCGCGCGACGTCGGCGTATTCGCCTTCGGTCGTCCCCCAGATGTTGACGATCGCCGGGACGCCGCGCTCGCGCAGGAACGGCAGCGCCGTCCGGACGAACGCCTCCACGCCGGGGCCCTGCAGGCCGATCGCGTTGAGCATGCCGCCGCGCACTTCGGCGATGCGCGGCTGCCCGTTGCCTTCGCAGGGCGAAAGCCGGATGCCCTTGCAGGTCACGGCGCCGAGCTCCGAGAGGTCGAAAAACGGCTCGTATTCCCGGCCGTAGCCGAACGTCCCGGACGCGACGGTCACGGGGTTCTTCATCCGGAGCGAGCCGATCCGGACGGAGAGGTCGGGTTCCGGCGCCGCGGCGGCCGGGCCGGGGGCTGTGGCGTTTTCGTTCATGCCGCGCATTCTACGACACCGCGCCGCCCGCGCGCAAGCGGCCCTTGTCCGGCGGGGCGGATTCTGGTAGCATCGCGCGCGTTTCCGCGAAACCATGAAAGAGCATGTCGACATCTACCGGGTCCGCTCGTGCGAATGCTCGCCGGACGGCACGCTGCGCCTGCCGCGCCTGCTGGACTATTTCCAGGAAACGGCGGCGGACCACGCGCGCGAACTCGGCTTCGACTTCCCGGTCGTGGACGAGGCGACGGGCGCGCGGGGCGCCTGGGTGCTCGCGCAGCTGCGCGTGCGGCTCGACGAGACGCCGCGCTGGCGCGACGACGTGGCCGTGGACACGTTTCCCTGGGGCGTGCGGTCGCTCTCGGCCAACCGCGACTTCGTCGTGGGCCGCGCCGGCGGCGGCGCGCCGTTCGGGGTCGCGACTTCGCGCTGGATGCTCATCGACCCGGTCGCCCGCAAGGCGGTGCGCGTGCCGGCGTGGATCGGGGAGGCGTCCTTCGACCGCGAGCCCGTCTTCGGCCCCGGCGACCCGTTTTCGCGCCTGCGCTGGCCGGCGGACGCGCCGGAGACGCCCGGCGAGCGCTTCCGCGCGGCGGACATGCACATCGACATGAACGGCCACGTGAACAACGTCCACTACGCCGAATGGATGCTCGAAAGCGTCCCGGCCGGTTTCGCCGCCGCGCACCGGCCCGTGGAGATGGAAATCGCGTTCCGCTCCGAAACGCTCCGGGGTGATTTCGTCGTCTCGCGCACGCTGCCGGGCCCCGCCGCGCCGGACGGCTCGCCGACGTTCCTGCACCGCGTGTCCGATCCCGCGGGCCGGGACCACGTTCTCGCCGCGACGCGCTGGCGCGCCGTCTAGTCCAGGTGGAAGACCTGCTCGAGCGGGACGGACACGGGCGAGTTGTCCGGGTTCACGTCCATCAGGTCGGCCATGAAGTCCCACCACTTGCGGCACACGGGGTTGTCGCCCAGGTCCTGCGAGCCGCCTTCGCCCGAGACGCGCTGAACGGCGAAGAGGTTGCCGGTTGCGCGGTCGAGGAAGATGTTGTAGTCGCTCACGCCCGCCTGCTTGAGGAGTTCTTTCATCTCCGGCCAGAGCTGCGCGTGGCGGCGCGCGTATTGCTCTTCGTTGCCGGGCTTGAGGTGCATGCGGAAGGCTTGGATCGTGCTCATGGTTCGTTCTCCGTTTCGGTGAAGGCTTCTACCAGTCCCGCACGCCGATGGCGGGCGGAAGGTCGCGGGCGCGCTTTCGCTTTTCGGCGGCGCGCTTCTTTTCCTGCTCCAGGATCATCTTGATGATCGCCCGCGCCGCTTCTTCGTCGGGGTCTTTCTCTTCCTCGATTTTCGCGGCTTCGGCTTCCTGGGTTTCTTCGGGCTCCTGCGGCTGCGCTTGATCCTGCTTGGACTCTTGCGATTGCTGTTGCTGAGACTGTTGCGACTGCTGCGACTGTTGCTTGTCCTGCTTGTCTTGCTTCTGGTCCTGTTTGTCCTGCTGCTGTTGTTGATGCTGCTGTTGCTGCTGCTGGTCTTGCTTCTGCTGCCGGTTGTCGTCCTTGTCGCGCAGGAGGTCGAGGATTTTCTTGAGGTTGACGAAGCTGGTCTTGGCGTCGGGGCGGACGGCGTCCGGCAGCACGTCGCCCGCGCCGCCGAGTCCCATCCGGATCATCTCGTGCGTGCCGCGCGTCTCCTCGCAGAGCCGGAGCAGCTCCTTCTTCTTCTCGGGGTCCATCGGCGCGGCGCCCGGTGGCGGGGTCTGGCCGCCGGGCAGCGCGGCGGCCTGCTCCTCGAGCGAATCGAGCCACGGGGCGATTTTTTCGTCGAACGCCTGGAAGAGCATCAGCGCGACGATCTGGTTCGCCGCGGGCGTCCGGATGCGCGCCGGGTTGACGACTCTCGAGAGCGCGTTGGACTGCGCGAGCACGGCCTGCTCCAGCAGCGGCACGGGCGGCGCGGCGGTGGCGAAGAAGTCGAACGCGACGCCTTCGGCCTTCTCCATCGCGTCGAACGCGGCGGGGTCGAGCGCTTCCAGCGCGTCCGCCGCGTCCGCCGCGCGGGCGGACGCCTCCGCCAGATCGCCTTCGATCTTGGCGCGGAGCGTTTCGTTGGTGACCGCTTCGATCGACGGACGGAGCGCCTCGCGCAGCGGCCCCCACGCGGCGGCGGCGGCTCGCTGCTTCGCTGCGGCGGCCTCGAGCGCGGGGATTCGCGCGGGCAGCGCGTTGGTGAAGGCGCGCTTGGCGTCGGCGAACGCGTCGCGCTGCTCGTCCATCGCGGCGGCGAGCACGTCGATCGCGTCGCGACCGCCCCACTTGGCTTCGATCTCGGCCGCCTCGGCCGATTCGCGCGCGGCGGCCAGGTCGTCGAGCGCGCGGCGCAGGGCCGCGCGGCGGCGCGAGAGCGCGGGCTCCTCCGCGCCGTGGAGCGAATCGCGGAAGAAACCCGCGGCGCGCACGAGGTCCGCTTCGCGGCGGCGCCACGCGGCGGCGCGGACGGCCGCGTTCGTGGCGGGGTCCGGCGTCTCCGCGCCGGCGAGCCGGAAGAGGGCGACGGCGCGGCCCTCCGCGGCGTCCGCGCCGGGGAGCGAGGCGAAGAGCGATTCGGCGTCCGAATCGCGGCCGGCGGCGAGCGCGGCGATGGCCGCGTTGCGGCGGATCGAGGTTTCGAGCGCGTCGGCGGGACCGGGCGCGTCGAGCGCGGCGCGGTAGCGGTCCGCGGCCGTGGCGGGGTCGCCGCCCCGCCACGCCGCCTGCGCTTCGCGGGCGAGCGCGCGGCGGTCCGGCGGCGCGTCCGCTGCCGTTGCCGCGAACGCCGGAAGCGCGAGCGCCAGGACCGCGGTCGCACGGACGCGGCGGGCGGCGGGACGGCCGCGGGAAAGAAACGCGGCGGCGAGCAGGAGCAGGAGCGCGGGAAGGAGGAAGAGAGGGTAGCGTTCGACGCGGCGCGCCTCGAGCGCTTCGCGCTTTTCGCGGGCGACGAGCGCCCGGACGTGGTCGCGGTAGAGCGAGCCGAGCGTGTGGCCGCCGGACGAGGTGCTTTCGAGCGGCAGGTAGACGCCGCCCGACGCGGCGGCGATCGCCTCCAGGTCGGCGCTCCGCAGTTTCGAGACGACCTTTTCGCCGCGGTGCACGAGCGGCAGCCCGCCTTCGCCCGCCGGGACGTTCGCGCCGGCGGCGCTGCCCACGCCCATGCAGAAGACGGGGATGCCGCGCGCGCCGCATTCCTCCGCGGCCTTGCGGCCGGCGCCGCCGAGGTCCTCGCCGTCGGAGACGAGCACGATCGCGTTGGCGTCCGCCCCGAGCGGCGCGAACAGCTCCAGCGCGGCGCGCAGCGCGCGCCCGAGGTCCGTTTCGCCGCGCGGCGCCGAGTCGATCGACGCGTCCGCGATCGCCTCGCGCAGGAACGAGTCGTCCGTCGTGAACGGGCACAGGACGACCGGCGCGCTGCGGAACGCGACGAGCGCGGCGCGGTCGCCGGCGAGCGAATCGACGAGGTCCGAGAGGTCCGCCTTGGCGCGTTCGAGGCGGCTCGGGCGGACGTCCCCGGCGAGCATCGAGCGCGAGACGTCGAGGAGCACGAGGACGTTGCGCGACTGCGAGAGGACCTCTTCTTCGCGCTCGCCCCACTGCGGGCGCGCGAGGGCGACGAGCGCGAGCGCGAGCGCGGCGCAGCCGAGGGCGATCTGCGCGGCGGCGAGACCGCGGCCGAAGACGGCGCGCGCCTTCGCCGGCCCCGCGAGGCGCGCCGCGCGGGCTTCGCGCCGGCGCCACCGCCACCAGCAGAGGGCGGCGAGGGCGGGCACGGGCCAGAGCAGGAGCAGCAGGGCCGGATGGACGAAGGTCATCGCGCGCGGACGCGGCGCCTAGCCGCGCATCTCCGGGGTGATCTCGTAGGCGTGGGAGAGGGCGTTGTTGCCGCGCGAGTCGCGCAGCTGGACGCGGACGAAGCGGTCGTCCTTCCAGAGCGGGAACTCGGCGTGCGTGAACGTGCAGCCGCGCTTGTCCGCGTAGCGGCGGCCGTCGCCCACGATCCACGCCAGCTCGCAGGGCGTGCATTCGACGTGCACGACGCCGTCCTCGACGTAGAGCGCGAGGATGCGCGGCGGATCGACGCGGCCTTCGGTGCAGTAGAACTCGCCCTTGACCATCGACTGCACGATCGCCTCGTAGGTGAGCTCCTTGGCGCCGAACATCGTCGAGCCGCCGAAACTCTGCATCAGGTCGCCGCCGTGGTTGTGGTTGTCGTCGCCCATCGAGCAGAACAGGCCCGGCCCCATCCGGCGCATCATCATGTCGTAGACGTAGGGGCAGAACTCGCCGCCCGTCTCGACCTCGGTGGCCCAGTTGAGCACCTCGAGCGACCAGAGGCCGCGCAGCCGCAGGAAGTGCTGCGGCTCGGCGAGCGACCAGTTGGGGTGGTTGTATTGCACGAGGAAGCCGGCTGCGTTCGCCTCGTCGATCAGGTGCTGGACGTTCTCCACGGTCCAGGCCGAGCGGCGCTTCTTCTCCTCCTCGGTCCCCTCGAAGGGGTAGTTGTTCGCGTGCTGGATCGCCCAGATCGTGTCGCGGAACGGCATCGGGCCGGGGTCGGGAACCTTGGAGAAGAGGTTGAGGTGGTGCGTCGGGCGGAAGCGCCAGCCGCCGTTTTCGACCATGTAGGGCAGCTCGTCCTCCGGGACGGCGGACGCCGTGACGTCCAACTCGGTCGACGTGAGCGGCAGGAAGCGCTCGTCCGCCAGGTCGTTGTGCGGGACGAGGACGTTGTGGTCGGTGAACGCCACGATCGAATAGCCGGCCTTCTTGTATTCGGCCTTCACGCGCTCGGGCGGCCAGAAGCCGTCGGAGTGGATCGTGTGGCAGTGCAGGTTGGCGCGGTACCAGTTCAGGTCCGGCGGAAGCAGGTAGGTTCTCATGGGCCCGCGATTCTACCACCGTCGCCCGCGCGCCCGCAAGCGCGGCGAGCGGATTTCGCTTGCAACGGGCACGGCGGGGCCGCTATACTGGGCCGCATGAAACGGATTTCCGCTCTCATGGTCCTCGCGGCCGCGCTGTGCGCCGGCTGCGTCCATTCCACCACCCGCGGCCGCGGCGGCCTGGCCGGCCTGGCCGGCGAGCCGGAGGGGCACGAAGCGCCGCTCGTCGTGAACGTCTTCTCCGACGGCCGCCTCGAGCTCTTCGGCCGCAACCACGACCGCGCGGCGCTCGCCGAACGGCTTCTCGACGAAGAGGGATCCACCGGCGGGCGCCACATGATCGTGCTGAGCGGGCACGACGGCGTGTCCGTCGCCCGGCTCGCCGAGCTGCGCGACTACCTCGTTTCGAAACGCCTCTACCGCATTTCGATCGAGACGGCGCGCGTCTCCACCTCCAGCGGCACGGCCTTCGAGCCGATCCTGCCCGCCGGCGGGCTCCAGTCGCAGGACCTTTCGCCGGACGATCCGCTCGTGCTGCGTTATCTCGAAAGCGAATGAACGAGACGGCGTCCCTCCCGCTGCCCCCGTGCCTGCTCCCCGGCCGCGCCGCCGCCGAGCCGGAAACGGACGGCGCCGCGTGGGACGAGCGGCACCTGCAGTGCATCTGGGCGGACGCGCGCCTGCGCCCGCCGCTTTCCACGACGGGCGGCGCGCCGGTCGAAGTGCTTTCGCCCGGCGTCTGGAACGGCGGCCCGGGGCCCGACTTCCGAGGCGCGATCCTGCGCATCGGCGGCGTCCGCGCCGCGGGCGACGTGGAGCTCCACGTGCGCCCCTCGGACTGGACCGCCCACGGCCACGACGGCGACCCGCGCTACGAGAACGTCGTGCTGCACGTGGCGTGGTTTCCGCCCGCGCCCGGCGCCGTCCTGCCGGACGTCCCGCTCGCGCTGCTCTCCGACGCGATGCTCGCGCGCCCCGGCTTTTCGTTCGACCAGATCGACCCGGACGCCTATCCGCACGCCGCGCGTTCGGACCTGCCGCGCCCCTGCCGCGACGCGCTGCGCGGCGCCCCCGCCGCGATCGTGCGCGACCTGCTCGAGCGCGCCGGCGAAGCGCGCCTGCGCCGCAAGGCCCGCGAACTGGCGGAGCGCGCCGCGCGCGCCGGTTCGCCGGCGCAGGCGTTCTACGCGGAAGTCCTCGCGTGCCTCGGCTTCCACGCCAACACGGCGCCGATGCGCGCCCTCGCCGCTCAGGTCCCCGTCCGCGAACTCGCCGCGCGCGCCGACCCGTTCGAGCGTTACGCCCTGCTGCTCGGCCGCGCCGGGCTGCTCCCGCCGCCGGACGCGCCCGGGTTTCCGTCCGGTTGGACCGCCGCGCTCTGGAACGCCGCGTTCCGCGCCGGCGCCTCGCACGCGCCGGACGCCGCCGGGCGCTGGACGCTCGCCGGCGTGCGCCCCGCCAACCACCCGCGCCGCCGCCTCGCGGTCGCGGCCGCGCTTTTCGCGGACCCCGATTCGCTGCGCGCCGCGCTCGCCGCGCTGCCGCGCGCGGACGCGAAGGCCTGGGCCCGCGCGGCGGAAAAGGTCCTGCGCGACGCGGCCGCCCCCGCCGCCGCGCTCCTGCCGCCCGGCGCAGCGCGCGGCGGGCTGCTCGGCGGCGGCCGCGTCCGCGCGATCCTCGCCAACGCCGTCCTGCCGGCGCTCGCCTTCGGCGATTCCGTTTCCGCGCGCGCCCTCCTCGCCGCGCTGCCCGGCGAATCGCCCTCGGCCACGATGGAGGAGATGGCGTTCCGGCTCCTCGGCGCGGACCACAACCCCGCGCTCTGGCGCACCGGCGCGCTGCGCATGCAGGGCCTGCTCGCGCTCTGGAGCGGGCACTGCGCCGCGTCGCCCGAAACCTGCCGCGAATGTCCGCTCGCCGCCGCCGCGCGGCGCTAGCGCAGGACGCGGATTTCCGGGACGAGCTCCACGCCGCTGGCGGCGCGGACGCGGTCGCGCACGAGGTCGACGAGCGCCAGGACGTCCGAGGCGGTCGCGTCCGCGTCCGCCGCGATCACGTTGGCGTGGCGGTCGCTCACGCGCGCGCCGCCGACGCGCAGGCCCTTGCAGCCGGCATCGTCCGCGAGCTTGCCGGCCGGGGGTTGCGGAGCCGGCGGGTTGCGGAACACGCTCCCGCACGTGCGCAGCCCGCCGAAGTCGAACCGCTTGGCGGCCAGCTCCCGCATCCGCGCGTCGACCGCTTCGGGCGTGGCGGGGTCCAGCCGCAGCCGAACGGCGAGCGCGATCCGCCCGCCGAGGCCGGGACACGTCCGGTAGCCGGCGCGCAGGTCGGCGCGGCCGAGGCGCGAGACCGAACCGTCCGCGGCCATCGCGACCACGGCTTCCACGCGGTCGCAGAACGAACCGGAACGCGTGCCCGCGTTCATCGCGAGCCAGCCGCCGACCGTGCCGGGCACGCCGACGAGCGCTTCGAGGCCCGACCAGCCGCGGCGCCGGCATTCGGCCAGCAGCGCCGCGCCGGGCAGCGCCGCGTCGGCGTCGAGCAGGACGGCGCCGCCGTCCCCGGCGTCGATCCGCTTCCACCCGGCGCCCGGGCGGGGCGGGCGGAGGCGGACGACCGGCCGCGCGCAGCCCGTCGCCGCGACGATCGCGTTCGTGCCGGCGCCGAGGACCGCGGGTTCTTCCCCCGCCGCGCGGGCCGCCAGCAGCGCGTCGCGCAGCTCGTCCCACGAATCGGCTTCGACGAGCCGCGCGACGGGCGCGGCCGTCCCGTAGCCGCCCAGCCGCGGCGCCGGCGGCGGCTCCCGCGCCGGGCGCATCGCGGCGATGCGCGGCGCGAGCGAATCGACGTCGCCCGCGCCGACGACGAGCACGAGGTCGCCTTCGCGCAGGTTGAAGCGGAACCAGTCCGCGGCTTCGTCGAGCGAGCGCGCGTAGACCGGGACCGGCGGCCCCGCCGCCGGCCCTTGCGCGGCGCGGAACGCCGCGTAGAGGTCCGCCGCCGACCCGCCGGCGAGCGGCGGCTCGGACGCGGCGTAGACGGGGCAGAGCACGAGCGCGTCCAGCCCCGAGAACGCGGGCGGGAAGTCCGCGAGAAAGGTTTTCGTGCGCGTGAAGCGGTGCGGCTGGAAGACGCCGACGAGCCGCCGGTGCGGCACGCCGCGCGCGGTTTCGACGAGCGCGCGGATTTCCGACGGGTGGTGCGAGTAGTCGGAAACGACCTCGAAGCCGGCGGGCGAACCGACGCGCTCGAAGCGGCGCGCGGGCAGCGACGCGGCGCGCTCCAGCGCGCGCGCGGCGGCGTCCGGCGGGAAGCCGAGCGCGGCCGCGGCCGCGACGGCGGCCGCGGCGTTGAGCGCGTTGTGGCGGCCGGGAACCGGCAGATGCACCCCGACCGGCGGGGCGCCTGGCGCCGGCACGGCGAGCGAGAAGCGCTGGCCGCCGGCGCCGTCGGGCGCCCAGTCGAGGATGCGGAAGTCGGCCCCGGCGGAAAAGCCGAAGGAAACGGCCGGCGCGTGGCCGGACGAGCGGACGAGGGCGGACGCGCGCGGGGCGTCCGCGCAGAAGACGACGGGTCCGCGCGTTCGCGCGATCGCGCGCCGGAAAACCTCTTCGAACGCGTCGACCGACGGGAACCGGTCCACGTGGTCCAGGTCCACGTTCGTCACGACGAGCAGCGCGGGCTCGTAGAGCGCGAGCGTGCCGTCCGATTCGTCCGCTTCCGCGACGAGCAGCGGCGCGTCGGGAACGTGCGGACCTGCGGACCTGCGGACCGGCGGATCGCAGGGCGCGGCGGCGCCGCATCCGGCGACGGCGCCGAGCGACGGCGAAGTGCCGCCGATGCACCACCAGGTCTGCGCCGGCGCGAGCGCGCGCAGGATCGCGGCGAGGAAGGTGGACGTCGTCGTCTTGCCGTGGGAACCGCAGACGGCGGCTGTGCGGAAGCGGCCGGAGAGCGCGGCGAGGACTTCGCCGCGCGCGGCGACGGGGACGCCCGCCGCGCGCGCGGCGGCGAGCTCGGGGTTGTCGTCGTGCACGGCGGGGGTGCGCACGAGCAGGTCCGGCTTCTCCGATCCGACGTGGGCCGGATCGTGCGCGCCGAGGACGCTCACGCCTTCGGCGCGGAGCCACGCGCACGTGGCGGCGTCCGGCTTCGCGTCGCACCCCGACACGTCGCAGCCGAGGCGGTGCAGGAGCCACGCCACGCCGGCCATGCCGACGCCGCCGACGCCGGCGAAATGCACGCGGGCGGGAAGTGCGTCCATGCTAGCGCCGGCCCTTCCCCTCGAGCAGCAGCGCGGCCAGGACGCCCGCGATCCTGTCCGCGAGCGCCCTTTCCGGCACGGCGCCGAGGTCGCCGCCGGCCATGCGCCAGTCCGCGGCGAACTGGATGCAGAGGCCGGTCGCCGCGGCGGCGAGGTCCTCCGGCGGCAGCGGCCGCAGCGCGCCGGTCGCCGCGGCCTTGCGGAAGAACGAAACGAGCGCCTTGCGCTGCCGTTTGAGGAGCGTCTCGATGCGCGGCGGGGGCTTCGCGTGGCCGCGCGAGGACTGGAGCGAAAACGACATCTGCAGGAACGCGCCGTGCGCGGCGAGGTGGCGCGCGAACAGCCGCGCCGCCTCGCGCAGCCCCGCGGCCGGGTCGGCCGCGAGCGGCGCGAGCGCTTCGAGTTCGGCGGCGCGCTCTTCGCAGATGCGCACCATCACCTCTTCTCCCAGCGCCGCCTTGTCGCGGAAAAAGTTGTAGAGCGAGCCGACGGAGAACTCCGCCTCCGCCGCGATGTCCGCCATCGAGGAGCCCTCGTAGCCGCGCGCCGCGAAGACCTTCTCCGCCGCGCGGAGGATCTCCTCGCGGTGCCGCTCGCGTTCCCGTTCGCGCCGCGTGGGCGCCGCCTTGTCCGTTTCCGCCATGTCGCGCAACTCCCGTTCCGTTTTCTGAATGCGCGTTCAATCATGCCCGAAACGCGGGCGCGTGTCAACCGGCGGGCGCGTCGCGCGTCCGCGCGTCCTCGCGGCGCTTGGAGTATTTGCACCCGCAGTAGGACTGGCGGTAGAGCCCGAGCGCGCGGGCGCGGCGGACCGAATCGAGGAAACCGTCCTTCTTCTTGAAGTCGGCTTCGAGGAACGGCGGCGCGCCCGGCGTCCGCTCGGCGGCCTCCCGCCCGGCGGCGAAGACCCTCGGGGAGTTCTTGTGGGGGCTCACCGTGAGGCTCGTGGAGAACGCGGCGAAGCCCCCGGCCGCCGCGGCGGCCGCCGCGCGGCCGAGGTTGTGGCGGAAGCAGCGGTCGCAGCGGGCGCCGCCTTCCGGCTCTCCCTCGAACCCCGCCACGGCCCGCTCCCACGCGGCCGGGTCGTAGGGATCGGCCACGAGGCGGACGCCCTCCGCGGCCGCCAGCGCCCGCGCGGCCGCGAGGCGGCGGTCGTATTCCTCGCGCGAGTCGAGGTTCGAATTGGAGAAGAAGAGGACGGGCTCGCGGCCGAGCGCGCGCAGCGCCGGCACGCAGTGCGAAGCGCACGGCCCGCAGCAGGCGTGCAGCAAGACGTCGTTGTCCGTTTTCCCGTCCATGAGGCGGAATCATAGCCGATTCCGCCGCCGCGTTCAACGCGCCGGCGGATTTCCGGGTCCGCCGCGCTACGGCCCGATCCGGACGGTCGCGAAGGCGAAGGGGGCGAGGTCGAGCGCCCCGCCGGGGAGTTCCGCGCGGGGGCGTTCGAGAAGGTCGCAGAGGACGAGGCTCGCGCCGGGGACGAGGTCCTGCCGGACGCGCGCGCGGACGGCGCGGCCCCGGGTTTCGCGGAAGCGCGCCACGAAGCCGCGGCCGTCGAGCGCCGGCTTCAGCGCGACGAGCTCGACGCCCGGCGCGTCGCACGAGACGCGGCGCGCGACGTCCGGGTCGGCCGCGAGCGCGCCGACTTCGCGCGCGGCGAAGGCGGGCAGGTCCGCCTCGCGCCACGTGCCGGCGTAGGACGTGACGACGTAGCGGAACCGGAACGACGGCGGCTCCGTCCAGTGCCACCGGAGGCCGTCGGCGAAGGCGACGCTCCACATCGCGGCGGAGGCGGGGGCCGCTTCGCGGGCGTAGGCTTCGGCGCCGTGCTGCCGCCCGAACTCCATCGCCCAGGTGTCGGGCTGGATCAAAGCGACGCCGCAGGCGCCGTCCTCGACCGCACACCAGTCGCGGATGCAGCAGTAGGAGTTGGCGACCTGCGGCAGGGCGTCGCGGAAGGGATCGACGACGGGCCCGTTGAGCTGCGCCGCGAAGCGCGGATTCTCCAACGCGAACGGGAAGGCGTAGTGGCCGAAGCGCTTCTGGCGTTCGCCCTCCACGAGGTCCGCGGCGCCCTCGATGACATTCTCGATCCGGATCGCCTTGCGGTCGTCCGCGAGGCTCACCGACGAGGCGATGCGGCGGGCGCGGAGCGCCGCCGGATCGCTCCACGAGGCGTAGCGGTCGCGCGTGTAGTGCAGGACGTTCGCGGGCGCGGCGAGCAGCTCGCGGCCGAGTTCCTTGTCGAAGATCGAGAGGAGCGCGCCGTCCTCGCGGACCTCGATGCGATACCAGCGGTTTTCGAGGGTTTGCGAGGAACGGGGGGCGCCGCCCCCCGAACCCTCCGGCGCGGCGGCGGTGACGCCCGCCGCCGCTTCCGCCTCCTCGAGCCAGGCGCGGCGCTGCGCCCAGGTTTCGTAAACGCGGGTTCCGCTGTAGCCGCTGAAGCCGTAGGAATGGTCGTCGAAGAAGAAAAGGGCTTTCCACGCGCGGTCGAAGCGCTCGCGGGGGAACGGCGCGCCGGACGCCGCGTCGGCGACGGCGGCGCGCGCCTCCGCGAGGGGCAGCGCGCGGTCGGCGGCGAACTTGCGCGCGAGCAGGTCCGCGAAGGCGGGCGTGGCGCGGTCCCACGCGCACGGCAGGTCGCCGCGCAGGACCGGGATGCGGTCGCCCCAGCGCGCCTCCAGCCGCTCGAACGGCTCGTCGAGCGAGCCGACGGTGCGGAAGACGGGCGTCGCCCACTTCGCGTTCCACGCGGCGAAGGCGTCGGCGAGACGCGTCGAGGGGACCTCGTCGTCGTGGTAGTCCGGGAAGAGCCACGTGTCGTAGGGAACGGCCGCCTCGAGCGCGGCGAGGCGCTCGGCGGTCGTGCGCTCCCACTTGTCCATGTCGGGCGCCCACTCGGCGGGGACCGGCGGCGCCTGCTCGGGGAAGGGGTGCGAGGGCGGATCGATGAACGCGGTGCCGAGGCCGAACTCGCCGCCGCCGATGTAGGCGCGCTCGTTCGTCCAGACGAGGACGCGGCTCCGGCCGTCGGGCGCCTCCCACCAGAAGACGCACGGGCGGTCGGGTGAGGTCGCGTCCGCGAAGAGCGTCCGTCCGTCAAGCCCCATCGCGTAATGGTTCGGCCAGTGCGTCAGGTAGCGGACGCCGGCGTCGGCGAGGAGCCCGACGAGCGCGCACGAGACGCCGGGGTTGTCGGCGATCTGCGCGGTTTTCGTCCGGACGCCCCACGTTTCCTCCATCTCGCGCTTGGCGTAGAGCGAGCGGCAGAGCTCCTCGAAGCCCATCGCGTGCGTCGTGGAGCCGCACCAGCAGCTGCCCACGTCGAACCGCCCGCGGCGGTGCATCGCGAGCAGGTCGCGCACGGCCGCCGCGTCGCGCGCGGCGGGGTAGCCGAGGAAGCTCCACCAGCCTTCCGCGACCCAGCGCAGCGCGGCGGGGTCGCCGTCCGGGCGCGCGTCGGCCGCCGCGAGCTCGCGGACGCGGTCGAGGCGCGCCGCGGCGTTGCGGCGCTGGACGTCGGGGGCGCGGTGCAGCCCGAGGTCCGAGTGCGCGCTCTTGACGCCGTAGACCGTCCAGCGCCGGGGCGGCGGCGTGCCGGGCGGCAGGTCCGCCTCGGGGACGAGCGCCCAGACGGCCTCCGCGCCGCTTCCGCGCCGGACGAGCCGCCGCCCGTCGCGTGTCACGAGGGAGAAAACGCGGAACGCGGGCGCGTCCATCGCTAGCGCACGAGGATGAAGGTGCCTTCCGAGAGCGAACCGTAAAGCTCGACCTCCTGGAGGCCGACGTAGTCCGGGTCGCTTCCCCGGCCAGTGACGGCGAACTTGAAGAGCGAATACCGGCCGGGCGAGGCGGCGTCGTAGACGCACTTTTCCCCGGGCGCCCACGTGGTCTTCATGCGCGAATCGAGTTCGGTCCAAGAGCGGCCGCCGTCGTTCGAACCGTAGAGCGTCCACCGGGACGGCGAGCGGATCGGGGCGCGGACGGAATCGGCGTAGGCCGCGAGGCCGTAGCCGTCCACATAGACCTTGCTGTCGAAGCGGTAGGAGACCCACGCCTTCTCGACGTCCTCCTGCACGAGCGCCATCCACTCGCCGCCGGCGGTCGTCAGGTCGCCGTCGAAGGCCTTGGCGCCGATGCAGTGGCGGTCGCTTCCGTTGCTGTAGCTGGGGGAGCTCCGGACGCGGCTGGCGCCGGCGGCGCCGCCGGCGTCGTAGTCGAACAGTTCCAGTTCGGAAAACGCGAGGTAGCCGACGTTGTCTCCGGACTGCCGGCCGGGGCTGCCGTCCAGGACGAGCCGCCAGAACCGCCAGGCGGCGGCATTGGCGAAGTCGAAGCGGCGGGACTCCTGGTTCCCCCACGTGGACTGCCTGGTCCGCCGGTCCAGAACCGTCCACGAGACGCCGTCGTTCGACGCAAGCAGGCGCCACGCCGTCGGGCAGCGCTCCTCCGCGCCGGTGTTCTGGGGGAGGGAACGCAGCACGTAGCCGTTGGGGCGGATCGCCTCGGGAACTTCCAGCTGCACCCAGGCGCGGCCGGTCGCGTTCGTGGCGGCGTCCGCGGCGGAATACAGTTCGATCTCGCTGAGGGCGATGTAATCGGACGCGCCGTTCTCGGTGAAGGAGAACCGGTAGGAGGAATACGCCGCTTCGCGCTCGAGGAGATAGAGCCGCTCCTCGCCCGCCTGCCAGTAGGTCTCCCCGGAGACGGAATCGAGGGGCGTCCACGTTGCGCCGCCGTCGTTGGAGCCGGACAGCGTCCAGGCACGGGGCGAGCGATTGTCTTTCGACAAGAGGTGTCCGACGGTCGCCGCCTTGAAGCCGTAGCCGCCGAGGGCGTGCGGGCCGTCGGAGAAATCCCAGCGGAGCCAGGCCTTTTCGTCGCCGGACTGGACGGCGCCGAGCCAGCGGCCGCTCTGGCTCGTGGTGTCGTTGTCGAACGCGCCGGCGACGGTGTAGTCGGCGTGCGTCGGCGATCCGGAGACCGTCCCGGGGAAGGCGTCGGTTATGTCCGGCATCGTCCCGAGGACGGCGGGGATCGCGAGCCAGCGCCCGGCGGTCGTCGTCCAGTCGTCGTCGAACATCTTTTCGCCCGTGAAGGTCGAGTAGGCGGACGAGAAGGTCACGGTGCCGATGCCGGGCGACGTGAGATCCGACACCCGTTCGAAGTCGTCGACCGAGGGATCGATCGTTTCCGTGATGTCGCGCCGGTCGCCCCAGGTGCCGGACCCGGACGAATTCTTCGACGCCGTCTCGTGCAGCTCGATCTCCTGCAGCCCGTAATACTGGTCGCCGTTGCTCCCGCGGGCCGTGATCGTCCAGCGGTAGGACGAATACGCCGTCTCGTTCTCGAAGACGTAGAGGCGCGTCGCGGCCTGCACCCAGCCCACCGAGCCGGAGACCGTGTCGAGCGTCGTCCACGTGTCGCCGCCGTCGTTGGAGCCTTCGAACCGCCAGGCGGTCGGTGCGCGGCTCTCGTGCGTCTCGACGTGCGACATGAACGAATAGGCGCGCACGACGTGCGCGCCGTCCGCGAAATCCCAGCGGATCCAGCCGATCGCGTCGCCGGACTGGACGACGCCGAGCCAGCGGCCCGCCCGGGTCGAGACGTCGTTGTCGAAGGCGTTGGAGGCCGGATAGCCGGAAAGGATTTCGGACGAGGTCGCGGTTCCCGCGAACGAGTCCGTCAGGTCGGGCGACAGGACGTATTCATCCGGCGAAACGCCGGTCGAGGCCGACGCGGAAAGGAGCGGGAGCGCTGCGAGCGCGAAAAGCGGGGAAAGCGGGATTCGTTTCATGGGACGGGACTCCACGGTGGGGATCGGCGATGAAGGAACCGGACAACATGCATTCTGTCAGATTCCGCCCGGTCCGGAAAGGGTGAATTTTTTTCAATCCAGGTGAGTTTCTGATTGACTTGTCCGCGGCGCCGTTCTATCATCGGCCGCCATGAAGGAGTCCCGAATCGTTTTCGGCGCCGCCGGCCGCGCCGCGCTGGATCGGATCGCCGCGCGCGACCCGGAGCGCGCCGCGCGCCGGGCGCGGATCGTCCTTGCGGCGGCGGACGGCGCCGCCGTCCGCGAAATCGCGCGCCGCGAGGGCGTGGACCGGAACACGGTCCGGCTGTGGCTTCGCCGCTTCGCCACGGAAGGGACGGCGGGCCTCGCGGACCGGCCGGGACGCGGCCGCAAACCGGGGCCGGCGGCGGTTCGGGCGGCCGGCGCGAAGGCGCCCGCCACGGCTGCCGGGCGGCTCGACGCGCTCGTGCGCCGGCTCCGCGACCGCGTCGCGTCCGGCGCGGTCCGCCCCGGCGCGCGGCTGCCGTCCGCCCGCGCCGAAGCCGCGCAGCGCGGATGCAGCGAGGCGACCGTCCGGCGCGCCTACCGCGCGCTGGAGCGGGAAGGGTTCCTCGTTCGCCCGACGCGCGGCGGAGGACCCGCCGCCGCGGAGGACGCCCCCGACCGCGGGCGGCACCTGCTGGTCCTCGGGGGAACCCGGGAACGCCCGGACGACGGCGACGGGTTCGACCGGGCGCTGCGCGCCGCGGCGAAGGCGCTCTCCTCCGCGCGCCGCGTGTCGTTCGACGAGGCGCGGCCGGGAAGGGACGTGTCCGCGCCCGACTACGTCCGGCTCCGGGAGGCGTGCATTCTGCGGCGGTGGCAGGGCGTCTTCTTCCGGAATTTCGCCGCACAGGAGACGGACCATCCGGCGTCGATCCCGCGTCTGCCGGGGCTGCCGGAGAGCGGCTGCTGGCTGCGGCCGCACCGGATCGGCCCGCGCATCGCGCCCGTGTCGGGATGGGGCGACGTGCCGGAACGCACCGCGAAGGCGCTCGTGGAGGAATGCCGCGAGGCCGGACGCCGCGAGGTCGTCTTCCTCGCCGCGCGGACGCCGCAGAACGAGCCCGACGCGCGCGAGGCGGGGCTCCGCGCCGCGGCGGCGCGGGCGGGGCTGCGATGCGGCGAATTCGGTTTCCAGGCGCTCTCGCCGGCGGATTCCGTGCAGATGCGCCGCCTCTTCGCGCTGCTCGTCGCGCATCCGCGCGCGGGGTTCGACGCCGTGGCCGTCCTGGACGACAACCTCCTCGCGCCCTTCTGCGAAGCGCTCCTGCGCGGCCGCGGGGCCGCGGCCGCGCGGCGGGTCTTCCTCGCGAGCCACGGCAACGCCCCGGTCCTGCCGGCCGTCCCGCTGCCCGTCGTCTTCCGCGGCGTGGACGCGACCGCGACGCTCGGCTCCTACCTCGACTGGTGCGACGCCCTGCGCGCCGGCGAGCGCACCCCGCCCGCCCCCGCCGTGGCGTATTTCCGTCACACGCGGACCGCGTCCGTTTTCCTCGTCCCCGCCCCGGAGCTCTCACGATGATCCCCCTTCCCAGCGCCCGCCAGCTCGCCTGGCACGAAAAACCCTTCTACGGGTTCGTCCACTTCGGTCCCAACACGTTCACCGGCCGCGAATGGGGCCTCGGCGACGAGGATCCCGCGATCTTCGCGCCGACCGCGCTGGACTGCCGCCAGTGGGCGCGCGTCGCCCGCGAGGGCGGCATGTCGCGCCTCGTCCTCACCGCCAAGCACCACGACGGCTTCTGCCTCTGGCCGACGAAGTGGACCGAGCACTGCGTCCGCAACTCGCCGTGGCGCGGCGGCAAGGGCGACGTCGTGCGCGAGTTCGTCGACGCCTGCGCCGCCGAGGGCATCGAGGCCGGGCTCTACCTTTCGCCCTGGGACCGCAACCGCGCCGACTACGGCACGCCCTCCTACCGCGACTACTACCTGCGCCAGCTCGAGGAGCTCTTCACGCAGTACGGGCCGCTCGCGGAGGTCTGGTTCGACGGCGCCAACGGCGGCGACGGCTTCTACGGCGGCGCCCGCGAGAAGCGCTCCATCGACCAGAAGAGCTACTACCCGTGGGCGGAGATCGTCGCCGCGCGCGACCGCTGGCAGCCGCAGGCCGCGATCTTCGGCAACTTCGGCGGGGCCGACCTGCGCTGGATCGGCAACGAGGCCGGCAGGTCCTCCGACCCGTGCTGGTGCGGCTTCCACGACCGCTGGGCCGAGGAGGACGCCGCCGGGCTGGAGCTGCTGCGCCACGGCGACCCCGCCGGCGCGAAGTGGAAGCCCGCCGAGGTCGACGTCTCGATCCGGCAGGACACGCACTGGTTCCACCGCGACGGCGACGCGCCCATCCCGCTCGACTGGCTCGTCCGCATCTGGAAGGACAGCGTCGGGCGCGGCTACGGCTTCATCCTCAACCTCCCGCCGACGCGCGAGGGGCTCATCTCGGAGGCCGACGCCGCGCGCCTCCGCGAACTGCGCGCCGAGACGGACAAGCTCCTCGGCCCGACGCTCGCCGAGGCGCAGATCGGCCCGTGCGGCGGCATCGCGCTCGCCCTCCCGGAGGGCCGGACCGCGCGCGGCGCATGGATCGAGGAGGACATCCGCCTCGGCCAGCGCGTGGCGGGGTTCTCCATCCAGCACCGCCCCGCGGGCGCGGAGGGCTGGACGACCGTCGCCTCCGGCGAGACCATCGGCCGCCGCCGCTACCTCGACCTTCCGCCGCTACCCGCCGGCACGCTGCGCCTGCGGATCGAGCGCTCGCTCGACGAGCCCCGCATCGCCTCCTTCCGCGCCGTGTAGCCCCGCCTCCGGGGGCGGCTTGAATCTCACGCAGAGAACGCAGAGCGCACAGAGCCCAATCATCACGCAGAGAACGCAGAGCGCGCAGAGCCCAATCATCACGCGGAGTCCGCGGAGGCCGCGGAGTGAGTTTTCGTCTGGCGTCTTGCGTCGGGCCAAACGCCAGACGTGCTTCTCCTTCATCTTGATAATGTAGGCAGATTGTGAGAGAGTATAGGCGGAAAGGATGCCACATGAATACGTTCCCTTCTTCGCCGCGCAGCGGCGCTTTTCATTCGGCGGCAACGCCGCCGCCCTTCATTCGCGGCGGAACCGCGCCCTTCAGTCGCCGCGCAGCGGCGCTCTTCCTTCTCTGCGCGGCGGCGTCCGCCGCCGCGCAGAGCCCCTGGCGCCAGGCCGACTTCGCCTCCGAGCTCTATCGCAAGGCCGCGTCGGTGCGGCCGGCGGACGAAAACGTCGTTCTCTCGCCCTGGGGCGTGGCGAATCTCTTCGCGATGCTCCAGACCGGCGCGCGGGGGGATACGGCGAAGGGGATGGCCTTCGCGCTGCAGCTCGGCGGCACCGAGCCGCCCGAGCCCGATGCCGTTTGCGCGACCTTCCGCGAGGCGCGCACGAATCTTTCCCGCGCCGCGAACGAGGACGTCGCGCTCGAGCTTTCCGATTCGCTCTGGATCAAGCCCGGGTTCGCCCTGTCCGAGAGCTTCCGCTCCCTTGCCCGCGACGCCTTCGACGCCGACGTCCGCCTCACCTGGATGGGCGCCAAGGGTCGCAAGGAGATCAACGCCTTCGTCGCCGAGAAGACCCACGACCGCATCAAGGACCTGATCCAGCCGCCCGTCCTCGACGATCCGCTCACGCGCCTCGTCGCCGTCGACACGGTCTACCTCAAAGCCAAGTGGGACATGCCCTTCGAGAAGGACGCCACGCGCGACCGGACCTTCCACGCCCCCGGAGGCGACGTCGAGGTCCCCTTCCTCCACGACACGCGCCACGCGGAGAT
>JAFTHC010000200.1 GCA_017457625.1 Kiritimatiellia bacterium | reverse complement strand
TGCTCGCGCAGCACGCCGTCGATGCGGTAGCGGATGCGGAAGCGCGTCTCCATCGGCTCGAGGTGGATGTCGGAGGCGCGGGCGACGAACGCGCGCATGATGATCTGCGCGCAGAGCTTCACGATCGGGGCGTCCTTTTCGTCCGCCTGGGAGACGCCGAGCTGGTCTTCCAGGCCCATCGCGTCGTCGTCCGCCCCCTCCTTCTTCTTCTGCTCGTCCGTGTCGATGATGCCGAGCAGGTCGGCCATCTCGTCGCCCATGTCCAGGTCGGAGTAGAGCATGCCGAGGGCCGTGTAGATCTGCTTGACGGGGGCGACGACGCCCTCGACGTTCTTGCCGAGCACGGAGCGCAGCGAGTCGATCGTCTCGAAATTGAGCGGGTCGGCCATCGCGACCGTGAGCGTGCCGTCCTGCTCGTAGAGGGGGACGACCTTGAACTTCTTCGCCAGCTCGCCGGGCAGGAGCGCGCGGACCGAGTCGTCCATCTCCGCCTGCGAGATGTCCACGAACTGCATGCCCATCGTGTTGGCGATGGTGCCGAGGACGTCGTTTTCGGAGATGTCGTTGCCCTTCAGGAGCGCGTCGACGGTCGACTCGCCGGTCTGGGCGGCGCGGGCGGCGGCCGCGTCGGCCGTCGCCTTCTGGACGACGCCGTTTTCGAGGAGGAGCTGCAGGACGTAATCGTCGTTGGATGTCACGGTGGGACTCCGGTGGGGCTTGAAAGGGAACCGCCGCGCGCCGGGTCCGGGACGCACCGGACCCTTCCGCGCCTTGCGTTGGCGCAAGTGTAGCAAAAACCGGGCCCCGGGGCAAAGGAAAAGTTCGCGCGCGGGGAGCGCTCAGTCGAGGAGGCCCGCGGCCCGGAGGGCCGCGGCGCGCGCGGCCGCAGTGGCGGGGTCTTCCCCGGGGACCGACGCCGGAGCGGCCGGCGGCGGCGGCGTCCACGGCGCGACGGCGGACGGGACGAATTCGAGCATTTCGCGCGGGGCCGGAGCCGCCGGTTCGCCGGGCGGCGCCGGCGCGGCCGGCGCGGCGGCGGAGGCCGGCGCGGCGCGGACGACGACGGGCGGGCCGGGGACGTGGGCGGGGAGGCCCGGCTCCATCGTCCCGTAGGCGAAGTCGAAAATGCCTTCGTAGATGCCGCGGGCGATTTTTTCGCGGCCGTTTTCCGACCGCAGCAGCGCCAGGTCGCGCGGGTTGGTGAGGAAGCCGCATTCGACGAGCGCGGCCGGCACGCGCGCCTCGCGCACGACGACGAACCGCGCGCGCCGCAGGCCGCGGTCGGGCAGGCCGGACGCCGCGACGAGCCGCCGCTGGATGCAGAAGCCGAGCTGGACGTTGCCCCAGTCGTTGCCGTTGCCCGGCCACCACTGCCGGGATTCGTCGCTCGCGCCGCGCGACGCGTCGAACGAGGTCGACTCCATCCCGCGCGCGGGGACGACGTAGGTTTCGACGCCGCGCGCCGAGGCGGACGCGTTCGCGTTGAGGTGGACGCTCACGAACAGGTCGGCCTTCTTGGCGCGGGCGAGCGCCGGCCGGTCCGGCAGGGGCAGGAACGTCCGGTCGTCCGGACGCGTGAAGAACACTTCGACGCCGTCCTTGCGCAACAGCCGCGCGACGCGCTGCGCGATGTCGAGGGCGATCGTCTTTTCGAGCGTCCGGCCGTCCGCGGAGCGCGCGCCGGCGTCCTGCCCGCCGTGGCCGGGGTCGAGGCACACGCGCAGCGGGCGCCCGGAAACGAGCGGCTTGTTGCGCGCCTGCAGCAGCGGCGCGACGGTCGACTTGCGGTCCAGTTCGGAAGGGCCGGCCTTGCGCGTTTTGCGGTCGAACGCGGCGGCGCGCCCCAGGTAGAGCAGGACGCCGTCGGCCTTCGCGAGCTGCGAGCCGGCCGTGTAGGAAAAGCGCCACGGCTTGCCCTTCGGCGCGGGGGGCGGCGCCGGGGCCGGCGCCGGCGCTTCTTCCGGGGCCGGCGCCGGGGCGGCGGGCGCGGGCTCGGCCGCGGCCTCCGCTTCGCCCGGCGGCGGCGCGACGGGCGCTTCCCCTTCGGTCGCGGGCGGCGTGGACGCGCACCCCGCGAACAGGATCGCGGCGGCGGCGGCGGCGGCGGAACGGAGGAGGCGCATGACGGCGGGGGAGTCTACCACGCCCCGCCCGCGGACGCAAACGCCCGCGCGCCTCAGCCGCGGTGGCGCGAGGAGAGGATCGCCGCGGCGACGAGGAAGCCGAAGAGCCAGTCGATGCAGGGCATCTGCAGCGAGAAGTCGAACGCGGACTGGACGGCGAGGGCGCCGAGCGCGAGCAGGACGCCGAGCGGCAGCCCGCGGTCGAGCGCGGGCGCTCCGCTTTTCTCCATCGCCGTCTGCCGCATGTAGAGCAGCACGAGGATGGCGGCCAGCGGGATGCAGAAGAGCGCGAAGCCGACGACGCCGTATTCCTCCAGCAGCTGCACCCAGTCGCTGTGGACTTCGTAGAGGTGGTAGCCGTCGTTCATCAGGCGCGGTTTCTTGAGCGTCTCCGGCCGGCCGGGCTCGGCGCGCACGCCGTCCGGCGTCGCGGCGAACTGCGGCCAGCGGTGTTCGTTCTGGCCCGGCCCGATGCCCCAGACCGGGTTGCTGCGCCACGCGCGCAGCGCGGCGCCGATGTATTGGCCGCGGTCGAAGCGATACCAGAACGTGTCTTCGAGGAGTTCCCGCGTCGTCATGCCGCCGTCGGTCCCGGCCCGTTCCCACGCGCCCCAGAAGGGGTGCGGCTTGAGGCGGTTCATGACAGGGTTGTAGACGCGGTAGCGCAGCGTCCCGCCCTCGAGCAGTTCGAGCGGTTCGGCGAAGTCGACGCGGCGCGTCCTGGCCGCGCGGACCTGGACGGCGAAGCGCCCGGCCTCGTTCGTGGCGGCGGGCGACGGGAGGAACGTCGCGGGCGCGAGTTCCGCGGCGGGGACGAGCGCGGTCTTGCCCTTCTCCGCGCGGACGCGGAAACGGCCGTCCTCGTAGGAAAGGACCGTCTTGCGGCCGGCCGGCGTTTCGGCTTCGCGCCCCCCGGCGAAACGGACGGATTCGAGGCGCCCGAGCGGAACTTCCTTCGTCCACGCCGCGTAGCGCACCGCGAACGCGCCGGCCGCGACGGCCGCGGCGAAACCGAGCGTCCCGAGCACGCGCCAGAGCGGCCGGCGGCCGCGCAGGCCAAGCGTGGGCACGAGCAGGAAGAGCGCGATCGCGAGCGCGCCCACGCCGCCGCGCGAGAGCGTGAGAGCGTTCACGGGCAGCAGCGCCGCCGCGCCGAGCGCGCACAGCCACCGGTCGCGCCGCCGCCCGCCCGGCGCGAGCGCCGCGCCGAGCAGCACGCAGATCGCCGCGTCGAGCCACATCGAGAAGTGGTTCGGGCAGAAGAAGCTCGAGCTGATGCGGCCGGCGTAGGTGAAGTCGTAGAACTCGTTCGGGACGACCCACAGCACGTTCATGTCGGCGCTGTGGAAGTGGTTCCACAGGCCGTAGGCGGCCATCGCGAAGGTGTCGGCGAGGAAGAGCCGCAGCAGCGCGGCGCGCCCGCGGCGGCGGCTCGAGAGGACGAGCACGAGCGCGAGCGCGAACGGCGTGAAGTAGCGCAGCAGGCTCCGCGTCGCCTCCATCCGGACGAGCGGGAACCCGGGCGCCGACGGGAACTGCGCGCGCAGGAACGCGTAGGCGAGGAACGGCGCGCACGACGCCATCGCCGCGAACGCGCGCGCCGGGATGCGGTGGCGCCGGACCGGCGAATCCTGGTCGTGCAGGAACACCGACTCCACGAGCGTCGCGGCGCCGCAGAACAGGCACCCGAGCGAAAGCGCGGCCGCCATCGGCCAGAACCACCACATCTCCTTGGAAGCGAACGTCCACGGGGAGACGAGCACCACGGCCGAAACGCACCAGAACGCGGCGGCGTGGAGGGCGTCCGCGACGTGCGCGGAGCGGAGCAGGACGGGGTCGTAGTCGTCGGCGGCCATGTCGGGCTAGACGCGCTTGAGCACGGCGCAGGCGTTGTGGCCGCCGAAGCCGAGCGAGTTGTTGAGCGCCGTTTCGACCTTCATCTCGCGCGCGACGTTCGGGACGTAATCCAGGTCGCAGTCCGGATCGGGCGTCTCGTAGTTGATCGTGGGCGGGACGGCGCCGCGCGAAATCGCGAGCGCGCACACCACGGTTTCGAGCGCGCCCGTGCCGCCGAGCAGGTGGCCGGTCATCGACTTGGTGCTGGAGATCGCGACCTTGCGCGCGGCGTCCTCGCCGAAGGCCAGCTTGAACGCGGCCGTCTCGGTCTTGTCGTTCATCGGCGTGGAGGTGCCGTGCGCGTTCACGTAGTCGAGGCCGCCGGCCGGGACGCCCGCTTCGGCCAGCGCCAGCTGCATCGCCTTGGCGCCCGCCGCGCCGCCCTCCATCGGGGCGGTCATGTGGAACGCGTCGGCCGTCATGCCGAAGCCCGCGAGCTCCGCGTAGATCTTCGCGCCGCGCGCCTTCGCGCGCTCCATCTCCTCGAGCACGAGCACCGCGCCGCCCTCGGCCATGATGAAGCCGTTGCGGTTCTTGTCGAACGGGCGGCTCGCCTTTTCCGGCTCGTCGTTGCTCGTCGAGAGCGCGTGCAGCGCCGCGAACCCCGCCACGGCCACGGGGCAGAGCGGCCCTTCGCAGCCGCCGGCGAGCATGACGTCCGCCTCGCCGTGCTGGATCGCGCGCATCGCCAGGCCGATGCTGTGCAGGCCGGTCGCGCACGCGGACACGACGCCGAAGTTCGGCCCGCGCAGGCCGTGTTCGATCGAAACGATCCCGGCCGCCATGTCGGCGATCATCTCCGGGATCGAAAAGGGATTCACCTTCCACGAGTCGTTGCGATACATGCGCAGCGTCTCGGCTTCCGTGACTTCGATGCCGCCCACGCCGGAGGAGACGAGGCACCCGCAGCGGTAGGGGTCGGGCTCGGCCTTGAAGTCGATGCCGCTGTCGTCGACCGCCATCTTCGCGGCCGCCACGCCGTATTGCGTGAAAAGCGCCGCGCGCCGGGCCGTCTTCGGGTCCATGTAGAGCGCGGGGTCGAAGCCGTCCACTTCGCCCGCGATGCGGACGGGGAACTTCGACGCGTCGAACTTCGTGATCGCCCGCACGCCGCTCTTGCCGGCGAGCAGGTTGGACCAAATGGTCTCGATGGTGTTGCCGACGGGCGTCACGGCGCCCATGCCGGTGATGGCGACTTTTCGCATAGGATGGAACGGCGGGGACGCGGGCCGCCCGGGCGGGGCCCGGCACGGCCGGGAGACCACCATGCGCAGAGTCGCCATCACCGGCATGGGCGCGATTTCGCCCGTCGGCAACACCCTCGAAACCATCTGGAGCAACCTGCTTGCCGGCAAGAGCGGCGTGCGGACGATCACGAAGTTCGACGCGTCGAAGTTCCCCGTCCGCATCGCGGGCGAAGTGGACGGCTTCGACCCCGCGCTCTACATGGACCCCAAGACGGCCCGGCGCGCGGCGCTCTTCACGCAATACGGCGTGGCGGCGGCGAAGATGGCCGTCGTCGATTCCGGCATCGACTTCAAGGCCGAGCCGGATCCCTACCGCTGCGGGTGCCTCGTCTCGTCGGGCGTCGGCGGCATCGACATCACCGAAAACGAGACGTTGCGCATGTATCGCAACGAGTCGTGGAAGGTGAATCCCTTTTCGATCCCGGAGATGATCGCCGACATGGCGGCCGGGATCGTTTCGATCGAACACGGCCTGCGCGGACCCAACTTCGGCGTCGTCTCCGCCTGCGCGACCGGCCTGCACAGCATCGGCCTGGCGATGCGCGCGATCCAGCACGGCGAGGCGGACGTCATGCTCGCGGGCGGTTGCGAGGCGCCGATCGTCCCCGTGGCCGTGGCGGGGTTCGCGGCCCTGCACGCGCTGTCCACGAGCAACGAGGCGCCGGAAAAGGCGAGCCGCCCGTTCGACGCCGGCCGCAACGGCTTCATCATGGCCGAAGGCGGCGCGGTGCTCGTGCTCGAGGAGATGGAGCGCGCGAAGGCGCGCGGCGCGAAGATCTACGCCGAGCTGGCCGGCTTCGGCATGACCGGCGACGCGTTCCACATGACCGCCCCGATGGAGGGCGGAGCGGCCGGCGCCAAGGCGATGGAACTGGCTCTCGCCGAAGCGGGCGTCGCCAAGGACGGCGTGGACTACGTGAACGCCCACGGCACCTCGACGCCGATGAACGACAAGACCGAGACGGCGGCGTTCAAGCTCGCGCTCGGCGAGGACAACGCCCGCAAGACGGCGATTTCGAGCACCAAGTCGATGACCGGGCACATGCTCGGCGGCACCGGCGCGTTCGAGACCGCGGTTTGCGCCCTCGCGATTTCGCGGGGCGCGATCCCGCCCACGATCAACTACGAAACGCCCGATCCCGAGTGCGACCTGGACTACGTCCCGAACGTCGCGCGCGAGACGCGCGTCGACGTCGCCCTCAACAACTCGCTCGGCTTCGGCGGCCACAACGCCGCCGCCGTCCTCAAGCGCGTGTAGCCGCGCCCCCGGCCATGGCGCGCACCGACGACGACGCGAATCCCGTCCTGCTCCGCTCCGCCCGCGTGGCGGACG
>JAFTHC010000199.1 GCA_017457625.1 Kiritimatiellia bacterium | reverse complement strand
CCGCCGCCGTTTCCGTAGAATGCCCGCCCCATGCACCCGCTTCTGCTCTACATGCTCTCCGTCTGGGGCCTGGCGGCCTACGCCGCCGCGGCGGTCCCCTGCGCGGTCGTCCTGCTTGCCGCCAAAGGCGCCGAGGCCGGCTGGAAAGCCGCCCGCCAGGCCGCCTACCGCCACGCGGCGAAGATCGACCGCGAGTTCGCCAAGCGTTGCACCGCGCGCCTGCGCGACCTGCGCGGCGCGGCGCCGTCCGTGTGGCGGCGAGCGCTCCGCGAACTGGCGCGCGAACGCGCCGCGCTCGAAGCCGGGCGTGCGGACGAAAGCCGCGCCCTCGGCGGTCCGGCGAGCGCCGTCGCGCGCAGCGAGCGCGCCCGCGCCCGGCGGGACGAAGCGTGGCGCGCGTGGTTCACGGCGCTCGAACGCGCCGTCGCCGCGGGCCGGACCCCGCCACGGAACCTGCTCGCGCGCAACCCGGCGCGCCGCGGCGCGCCGATCCGGCGCCTGTGCGAGCGGACGGTGCACGAAACGCCGTCGCCGGACGCGCTGCGCGGGCAGTGGGAGAAGGCCCGCGGCCGCGGACGCGTGGAGGAAAAGATCCGGCTCGGATCGATGCTGCTGGACGTCGAGGCGTCGGTGGACAGTTCGCTCGTCCGCGACGAGGGCGGCGAAATCGTCGGCCGCCGCGGCGGGCTGCGCGAATGGCTCGACGAAAACTGCCCCGACCTCCTGAAGCACTACGCGGCGCTGATGGGCTACCGGCGTCTGGCGGCGGAGTTCCGGGACGCGCACGACCTGGCCGACCCGTGCCCGGCTTCGCTGCTGCTCGAAGAAGAAGCGGCGGCGGAGAAGAAGCTGCCGCCGAAACAGCGCGCGGCGCTGCCGGCCGCGCGGCGGCGGGCGCGGGAGCGGCTCGCCGGGCCGGAAGCGGCGACGGTCAAGGCATTCGTCGAGAAACTGCAGCGGTCGTGGGCCGAACCCCGGGACCGGATGCGACGGCTTGCGTGAGGTAAAACATGAAAACGTTTTCGAGAGTCGTCGGGCCCGTTCTTTTCGTCCTCTACCCGTTTCTGCTCCTCTGGAGTGTCATGAGCGGGCCGGTGTTCGCCGACGCCTTCGCGCCGCCGGTGTTCTTCATCTTCGGCGGAACTGTCGTCTTGCTGACGATCGCCCTAACCGTCTACTGGCTCGCCGTGGCGTTCCGCCCCGCCCGTCCCGACGGTTGGTGGCGTCCTCGCCGCCGCGACTGGATCGTCGCGGGGGCGATCTGGATCGCCGGGTTCGCCGGCCTTGCGTGGTTGTTCGGCCGCGTGGCGGCGGAAGCAGGGGCCGTCAAGATTTCGAACTCAGGCAGAAACGTTGTGGCCGAGTTGCGCGAGCGCGCGGGGCTGGACGGATTCCGGGAACAAGCGGTGTCGTTCGCGTTCGTCCAATCGTCCGACGCCACAACGGCAATCGAGATCCCGCTTCTCGGTCCGGCGCCGGGCGAGTGGCAGTCGGCCAACGCCTGGTTCGCAAGTCTTCTGGCGGACGGATCGCTCCGCGCGGGGAGTCCCTACGACATCTTCGTCCCCGGACCCGGCGGGCCGGATCTTGCGCCCGGTGCCGATGGACTGGCGACTAACCGGTGTCTCTGGAACTGCCTCGCCGGGATCGACGGCTGCCCGTCGGACGCCACGCCGTTCCTGTGGTCGGCCAACCTCGGCGGCGTCGCGCCGGAGGACTTCGCCGGCGCCGATCCGGCACGTCCGCGCTCCTGGAAGGACCGCGTCGACCGGAACCGGATTCCCGGTTTGGGACGTCATGTCGTCGTGGTCCGGAAAAACGGCCGCATGGACATCCGGCCGGCCGACCAACTGACGGACGTCCAGTTCCTCGGCGGTTCGTCCAACGATCCGGCCCGCATCCAGGTCCTTCCGGCGCGGCCGTAGCCGCCGGGCCGGGTGCGGAAACGGCCGTGAAACGAGACCGGAAGCCGAAAATCACCCACGGTGCGATTGAAGTGCGTCGGATGCTGGATGGGGCGGTGGAAGGGAACCGGCAGGCGAAAATCACGCACGGTGCGATTGAAATGGAGTGTTGCGGCGGAGGGTCGGGTTGGCGTATACTCCGCGGCATGAACGAACGAGGCGAGGAACGTGCCGGGGAGAGCGGTGCCGACAGATGCGGTGCCGACGGGCGCGGGGCCGACGGGCGCGGGGTCGATGGGCGCGTGGCCGATGGGCGCGGTGCCGACGGATGCGGTGCCGACGGATGCAGTGCCGACGGATGCGGTGCCGACGGATGCGGTGCCGACGGGCGCGGGGCGGGGGAGGCGACGCTGGTCGTCAGCCCGAACTGGCTCGGCGACGCGGTGATGGCGATGCCGGCGGTGCGGCGATGGCGCCGCGCCCACCCCGCCGCGCGGCTCGTCGTTCTGGCCAAACCCGGCGTGGCGCCGCTCTGGGAAACGGTCGAGGGCGTGGACGAAACGGTCCGGCTCGAACCGGGCAACCGCGGCACGTTCGCGGCGGGCCGCGCGCTCCGCGGCCGCGGGTTCGCCGAGGCGGTCATCCTGCCGAACTCGTTCCGTTCCGCGCTGATTCCGTGGCTCGCGCGCATCCCGCGCCGCCGGGGCACGGCGTTCCACGCGCGGTGGGCGCTCGTGAACGACCGCGTCCGCTTTTCGGCGGACGAGAGACGGCTGCACCAGGCGCGCGAGGATTTCAAAATCGTCTGCGGCGACGCGTCGGGCGACACGTCGGATACCGGTTTCAAGCCGCCGCGCCTGGACGGCGCCGCTCTCGCGGCGCTCGGCGTGCCGGCGGGGGGCGGGCCGCTCGTCGGCGTCATCCCCGGCGCGGCGCGCGGCCCGTCGAAGCGCTGGCCGCATTTCGCGGCCGCGGCGCGGCTCGTGGCGGGGTCCGTCCCGGGCGTCCGTTTCGCCGTGTGCGGAGGCGCGGGCGAAGCGGCGCTGTGCGGGGAAACGGCCCGCGCGATCGGCCCGGCCGCGGCGAGCCTGGCCGGCAAGACGACGCTGCCGCGGTTCGCCTCGCTGCTCGCGTCCTGCGACGCGGTCCTGTGCAACGACAGCGGCGGAATGCACCTGGCGAGCGCGGCGGGGACGCCCGTCGTGGCGGTGTTCGGGCGCACGGACCCGGACAAGACGGGCCCGATCGGTCCGGGCGCGATCATCGTCCGGGCCGACGGCGTTTCCGTTTCGCGGCGCATCGCGCGGGACGACCCGGCGGCGGTCGCGGCGCTCGCGTCCATCGCGCCGGAGCGGGTCGCGGCCGCGTGCGTCGACGCGCTGGAGAACCGGAACCGGCGGTCCGGGGAAGGGGAGGCGAGCCCGTGAAAATCGCGTTCGTCTCGCCGCGGCTGCACGAGCCCGGCACCGTCGGCGGAGCCGAGACGCTCCTGCATTCGCTCGCGCTCGACGCCGTCGCGCTCGGCCACGAGGTCGAGCTGCTCTGCACGTGCGCCCGCGACCACCGCACGTGGGCCAACGAGCTGCCGCCCGGGTCGTTCGGGCGCGACGGCATGACGGTCCGGCGCTTTCCCGTCGATCCCCGCGACCTCGACGCCTGGATGCGCGCGCAGGTCGCGCTCCAGAACGGCGAGGAGGTTCCGGACGCCGACGCGGTCGCGTGGCTGGAAAACAGCGTTAACTCGCGGGCGCTCGTGGAACGCCTCCGCGAAGGCGGCTACGACCGCGTGGTCGCGGGTCCCTACCTTTTCGGCCTCACGTGGAACGTCGCGCGCGCCGTGCCGGAGAAGACGCTCCTCGTGCCGTGCTTCCACGACGAATCCTACGCCCGCGTCGGCCCCCTGCTGGACGCCTTCCGCCGCGTGCGCGGCTTCCTCTTCAACACGGAACCGGAGCGCGAGCTCGCGCACCGGCTCATGCCCGGGCTCGCGCCGCGCGTCGAGGCGGTGGTCGCGATGGGGCTCGAGCCTTTCGACGTCTCCAAGACCGCGTTCGCGGAGCGCACCGGCCTGCGCGCGCCCTACGTGATCTACAGCGGCCGCCGCGAGGAGGGCAAGGGCACGCCCGTGCTCGTCGATTTCGTCGACGCCTTCCGCGCCCGCACGGGGCGCGACGTGCACCTCGTGACGACCGGCTCGGGCGACGTGCAGGTCCCCGCGTCGCTCGCGCCCGCGTTCCACGACCTCGGGTTCGTGTCCGAGCGGGAGAAGCGCGAGGCGATGGCGGGCGCGGTCGCGTTCGTGCACCCCTCGCTCAACGAAAGCCTTTCGATCGTGCTCCTCGAGTCGTGGCTCGCGCGGACGCCGGCGCTCGTCCACGCCAAGAGCCCGGTGCTGCGTTCGCAGTGCGCGCGCGCCGGCGGCGGGCGTTGGTTCCGGGACTACCCGGAGTTCGAAGAAGAGCTTCTTCTGCTGCTCGACGACCCCGCCACGGCCGCCGCGCTCGCGGCGCGCGGCCGCGCCTGGACCGTGGAAACCTACGCGCCGGACGCCGTCCGCGCGCGGCTCGGAAAGGCGCTCGGCGCATGAGGGTCGTCCGCGCCAAATCCGCCGGCTTCTGCTGGGGCGTGCGGCGAGCGGTGGACGCCGCCGCCGCGTTCGCGCGCGAAGCGGCGGGCGCGCCGGTGTGGACGGACGGTCCGCTGATCCACAACTCGCGCGAAGTGGCGCGGCTTGCGGCGCTGGGCGTGCGCACGTGCGCGGACCCGGCGGCGCTGCCGGCCGGCTCGCGGCTGCTCGTGCGCGCGCACGGCGTCCCGCCGGCGCGCCGCGCGTGGCTCGGTTCGCTGCCGCTCGCGCTGCGCGACGCGACGTGCCCGAAGGTGACCTTCATCCAGAAGCTCTGCGCGCGGGCCGCGGAGGAAGGCCGCGCGGTGCTGATACTGGGCGACCCGGACCACGCGGAGGTGGTCGGCCTGCTCGGCCACGCCGGCGAGCGCGGCCGCGTCGTGACCGGCCCGGCGGACGTGGCGGCGCTGCCCGATCCGGGCGCGCCCGTGGCGCTTTTCTCGCAGAGCACGCAGGAGCCGGCGCTTTTCGAGGCGACGGCGGAAGCGGTCCGCGCGCGCTGGCCGGACGCGCTCGTGCGCAACACGGTGTGCGACGCGACGCGCGCCCGCCAGGGCGAACTTGCGGCGCTCGCGGAGGCGTGCGGCGCGATCGTCGTGGTGGGCTCGCCCGAGAGCGCCAACACGCAGCGTCTCGCGGCGCTCGCCGCGCGGCTGCGGCCGACGGTCGTCGTCGACCGCGCCGAAGCGCTCGACCCGGCGGCGTTCGCGGGCGTCCGGGCGGTCGGGCTCACGGCCGGCGCCTCGACGCCGGACGACCTCATCGCCGAAGTCGAAACGCGCCTCGCCTCGTTCTAGCGTGCGGGGTCCGAACCCCGCGCACCCACGCGCCGTTTATACTCGAACCAGTTTCTGCAAGTTTTCGAATCTCCGAACCCGCGAACCATGAACGATTCATCCCCGGCCGTGCAGGTCGACAAGCTGCACAAGTCCTTCGGCGCGGGCGACGCGCGCGTCGACGTGATCCGCGACCTCGATTTCACGCTCCCCCGCGGCGCGTTCGAGGCGGTCATGGGCGCCTCCGGCTCCGGCAAGTCCACCTTCCTGCACCTCGTGGCGGCGCTGCTCGCGCCCGACCGCGGCGAAATCCGCGTGGGCGGCGAGCTCGTCTCCGCGATGTCCGACCGCGAGGCGACGGTCTTCCGCCGCCGCCGCATCGGGCTCGTGTTCCAGGACTTCAACCTCGTTCCGACGCTCACGGCCGCGGAGAACATCGAGCTGCCGCTCCTGCTGGACCGCGCCCGGCCCGACCGCGCCCACGTCGATTCGCTCGTGGAAACGCTCGGCCTCGGTGGCCGCCTCTCGCACCTGCCCTCGCAGCTCTCCGGCGGCGAACGCCAGCGCGTCGCCGTCGCCCGCGCGCTCGCCGGCAACCCCGACGTGGTGCTCGCGGACGAGCCGACCGGCAACCTCGATTCGCCCGCGGCCCGTTCGCTCTGCGAGCTGCTGCGCTCGCTCAACGCGAGCACCGGCTGCGCGATCCTCCTCGTGACGCACGACCCAGTCACCGCCGCCGCGGCCTCCCGCGTGCATTTGCTCCGGGACGGCGCGTTCGTCGGCGCGTTCGACACGGGCCACGACCCGGCGCTCGTCTCCGAGCGCTACCTCGCCGCGGCCGGCGGCAAGTAGGAGGGCGCCGCGATGATCCTGCTCCGACTCGTGGGCCGCTCCCTGCGCCGCGACCGCGCCCGCGCGCTCTGCGCGGTGGCGGGCGTCGCCGCGGCGTCCGGCCTGCTCGCCTGGTATCTCTGCCTCAAGCAGACGGCGGACGCGCAGGCGCCCGCCGCCGCCCGCCGCTCGACCGCGCCGTTCGCGGCGTGGATCGGCGGCTTCGCGCCGCCCTCCGGCGACTCCCTCGCGCCCTATGCCGCGTGGATCGAATCGGCCGACACGAATGTCGAAGTCGCGTTCTACATCCGCTGCGGCGGCAGCCCGCTCGCGCTCGCCACGGCGCGCGCCACGCTGCCAGTTGCTGAAGGACCCGGAGTTTCCGGAGCCTCCGGAACCTTCCTCGTTTCCGCCTGGACCGATCCGGCGCCGGACTTCGCGGCGCTGGCCGCGCTGGACGAAGCGACGAAGGCGAAGCTCGCCTCGCCCGATCCGCTCGACGCGCCGCCCGCCGTCTTTTCGCGCGCGGTCTTCGCCGGCGCGCGCTCCATGCCCGCCGTCGGCGCGATCCAGGCGCTCGCCGTGCCGGGGCGCACCGTCCCGCTGCGCGTGGCGGGGTTCTTCGACGGCCCGGGCGCCGGCTCGCCGGCGCCCGCGGTCTGGACGACGCCCGCGGCGCTACGCAAGCTGCGCCCGCGCGGCGCGTCGCCCGTCGCGCCCGACCGCGTCTATTTCCGCACCGTCAAGGAGGCGGAAGCGTCGGTGCACGACGGGCTCCGGATCGGCCGCGCCGCCGAACGCGCCCGCACGGCGCTCGAAGGCAAGGCCGCCGCGCTCGCCGCGGCGGGCGGCGGCTCCAACTTCCGCCGCCGCGCCGCCGCCTACGAGGCGCTGCCGCCCGCGCTGCTCGCCGCCGCGCCCGAGGGCTCGGTCGCGCTCCGCACTATTTCCGTGCAGCTCGACGCGCGCCCCGGCGGCTCGCCGCTGCAGGGGCCGCCCATCATGGCGATGGCGGCGGAAGCGCCCGCGGGCGGTTCGCCCTTCGCCTCCCAGCCGCTCGCCGAAGAAACCGATTCCGGCGCGTGGGCGGCTCTTTCGTCCTGCAGCGATCCCCTCGCGGGGTCGCGGTCCCCGGCGGCGGACGCCCAGCCCGCGCTTTTCGCGACTTCGCTCTTCGGGACGCGCCTGCCGCGGCCCGCGATCGGCGAGCATCTGCCCGTGATCCTCGCGGGCGGGACGGTGGACCTCGTCGTGGCGGGGTTCTTCGAGAGCGACGGCGCCGTGAAGGAGTTCCCCACGCTCTACACGACCGCCGGCGCGATGGCCCGCATCGCCCGGCTCGCGCCCGCCGCGCCGCGCGGCCCGAACCTGCTGCTGCTGCCCTCGATGGACGCCGCCCGCGCCGCGCTCGCGGCCGCCGGGGCGGAGAAGCTCGAGCTGCCGCCGCCCGCGCGGCGCCACGGAGAGACGCCCCCGGCGCCGCCCGAGGTGCACGCGCTGCCGGACGGTTCGGCGGTGCTGCTCGTGGACCGCGACGGCGAGGCGACGACCGCCGCGTTCGTGTCGGACGCCGTCCGCAACCTCCGCAGCTCGATGAACCTCTCGCTGCCGCTCGCGGTCATCACCGCGATCGCGATGCTCGTCACGGTCCTCTCCGCGGGTCTTGCCGCGGAACGCCGCCGCCTCGCGCTGCTGCGCTGCGCGGGCCTCACGCGCGGCGGCGCGGCGCGCCTGATCGCGCTCGAGACGCTCCTTCTCGCGCTCGCCGGCTGGGCGGTCGGCTTCCTCGGCGCGGCCGGCGCGATGCAGCTCTTCCTCTGGACCGAAACCGAGCCCGGCATCCCCGCGACGCTGCACGTCGGCGCGGCGGCGCCGCTCTTTTCGCTAGCGCTCGCCGTGTTTGCGGCGCTCGCCGCGGCGCTCGTCCCCGCGCTCGCCGCGATGCGCGTGCGCCCGTTGGAGGCGTTCGCGGAAACGCAGGTAGCGCCCAAGCCCGTCTCGCCCGCCAAAGTCGCGCTCGGCCTCGCGCTCGCGCTGCCGATCGCCGCGCTCGGCGCGGCCGAGGGGATGGAGCGCAACCTGCGGCTCGCGCTGCTGGTCGCGGTCGGCCTGCCGTGCTGGCTCGCCGGCTCGGTGCTGCTCGTGCATCCGCTCATGCGGCTCGTCGAGCGCGTCTTCGTGCGCCCCGTCGCGTGGCTGCTCGCGCTCGACCCGCGGCTCCTTTCGCGGCGCCTCTCCCGCGCGCCGGGCCGCGCGATGGGCGCGGTGCTTTCGATTTCGCTCGGGCTCGTCTCGTTCGTGGCGATCCACACCTGGGGCGGCACGCTCATGGCCGGCTTCATGCCCTCGCCCGAATGGCCCGACGCGATCGTTTCGCTCCTGCCCGGCGGCCTGGCCGGCGCGCAGGCGAAGGCCGTGTGCGACGCCGTCGAGAAGCCGCGCGGCGGCGCGCCGGCGGCGGCCGCGCGCGCGATTCCGCTCGAGGCGTTCGTCATGCCGCTGGACGAAACGTTCGCCGCGTCGCGCCCGAAGGGCTTCCCCGCTTCGCCGCTGCAGATCCTCGGCGCCGACCCGGACGCGCTCTTCGGCGCGGGCGGCCTGGCGCCGATGCGGTTCGTCGAGGGCGACGCCGCGTCCGCCGCCAAGGCGCTCGCGGACGGCCCCGCGTGCGTGATCCCCGCCATGCTCTCGCGCCTCGGCGGGTTGCACAAGGGCGACGAAATCGTCATGGGCGACGGCACGCGCCTCGCGGTCGCGGGCGTCGTGGAGCTCAACTGGCACATGGTCACCTCGCGCTCGCTCGTTCGGCAGCGCAGCGCGCCCGTCGGCCCGATGCGCGAAATGCTGAAAGCCCGCAAGGAAGGCGCCGGCGGCCCCGGCGCGATGCCGCCCGGCCTGATGGGCGGCGGCGGCGGGCGCGGTCCCGGCGGCGGGCGCCCCGCCATGGGCAAAGTCATACCGTGCGGCGTCGCGATCACGAGCGAGAAGACCGCGCGCGAACTCTCGCTGGAGGACGATTCCGTCCACTTCCTCTGGTGCGACTTCTCGCCCGAGCTGCGCGCGGGCGATCCGCTGCAGGCCACGCTCCGGCTCGACGAAGCGCTTCGCGCCGCGATCGCGGAAACGCCGGACGGCGCGCGCGCGCTGCGCGGCTGCTCCGTGCAGGTGCACCACCGCGACGAAATCGCGGACGGCACGCTCGCGCACGGCGGCGACGTCATCGGGATGATGGCGCGGCTGCCGTTCTGGTCGCTCGTCGTCACGTGCACGGGTATCGCCGCGCTGCTCGTGGCGTCCGCGCGCGCCGGCAAGCGCGAGACGGACGTCATGCGCGCGGTCGGCCTCACGCGCGGCCAGCTCGCGCGGCTCTACCTCGGCGAAGCGCTGCTCGTGATCGCGTGCACGCTCGCGCTCTCGCTTGCGGGCGGGCTGCTCGTCGGGTGGTGCTTCACGGGCGTCACGCGCGCGCAGTGGAACGCGGGGCTGCCGGTGCAGTTTATCGTCCCGTGGGCGAAGATCGCGCAAGGCTTCCTCTTCGCCTTCGCGCTCTCCTTCTTCATGGCGCTGCTGCCACTGCGGCGGCTCGCGAAATAGCGGCGGGAGCGCGGACGGCGTCGAAAAATGGCTTGCGCGAAGGGGGCGGGGTGTGATACCATAAACCCCGAACGGCACGCCGGCGCTCCGTCGTTTCCGGATACGCCCTGCCGAAGCCCCCGTTCAGCCGACATGACTCCGCAACAGCCCAAAACGAAAGACGCCGCCTTCGATTTCACCCTCGACGAGATTCTCGCCTGGGGCGGCGAGCGCCAGTATTCCGAAGCCCTCGAGCAATACGCCAACAAGGGCGACGTGTCCAACCCCTCGTTCGCGGGCGGCGTCGGCGAGGCCGACATCACGCACGCCGGACACACCATCCACACCCGCTTCCGCACGTTTCCCGACAAGCGCCGCATGGTGGAGAACCTCTGCCCCTGCGCTTCCTCCCAGCGGGACGGCCGAATCTGCGTGCACATGCTCGCCGCGGCGATCGTCCTCGCCAAACGCGCGCGCGCCGGCGCCGGCGCGCCGGACGCCGTCCCGGCGCCCGTCCGCTCGGCCGTGCCGCGCGGCATCCGCGCCGGCGCGGCCGGCCCGCGCGTGAAGTTCTTCGTTCCCGCCGACTGGCGCGCCCGATTCGCGAAGGGCTCCATGCCGCTTGCGATTTCGGTCTCGGACGGCGCGCCCCGCCCCTGTTCGCTGCGCGACGTGGTGGAGCGCAAGGTTCCCTGCGCGCCCACGCAGGAGGAGGACGACGTCCTCTTCGCCTTGGAGCGCATGTTCCCGGTCGCGATGCCGCAGGCCGCCGCCAAGACGCTCGTGCTCTCGACCCGCAACTTCTTCGCCGTCGTGGAGCGCCTCGGCGAAGGGCGCGTTCCGCTGCACCTGGCCGGCACCGACCGCACGCTCCAGGTCAAGGGGCCGGAGTCCGCGCTGCCCTCGCGCCTGCGCGTCGCGCTGGACGAGCAGACCGGGCGGCTCGTCCTTTCGCTCGAAACCGCCGTGCCGGACCTGCCGGCGGGCGGCTTTCCGGACTACCTCGTCTACCGCGACGCGGAGTCGTGGACCAACGACCGCGTCTGGGCGCTGCAGGGCGACGCGCTCTGGCCGCTCGCCTCCGTCGTCCCGAGCACCTACGCGGACCTCTACTACAAGAAGGAATACGCGCTGGACCGCCGCGAGACGGTCGACTTCATCCAGCGCGAGATCCGCGGCGACCTGCCGCCTATCGGCAACCTCCGTTCGCTGCACGACATCCTCGGCGGCGAATTCGACTCGCAGGTCGAGTTCTCGGTCTTCACGATCCGCCCCGGCTCGCCCACGTTCGCGCTCGTGGCGGACGGCTCGAAGGCGTCGATCTCGCTCTCGCTCAAGGCGGTCTACTCGGGCCTGCCCGCGCTTCCGCCCGCCCCCGGCGCCCCCGCCGCGGCCGAGGCCGCGCCGGACGGCGCGCCCGCGCCCGAAGCGGACATCGTCGTGGACGTCGTGGAGGCCAACCCGGCCGAGCGTTTCACGATCCCCGACCCGAAGGACAACTTCATCTACTACACGCGCAACCGCGAAGCCGAACAGGCCGCGCTGCGGTCGCTGGAAGCCCGCGGCCTCGCGCGCGAAATGCCCGCGCCGCAGTCCTCCCTTTCGCCCGCGGCCGCGGCGGCCGTCGCCGCCGAGGGCCGCGCCGCCGAGCCCGCCCCGCAGCCGCTCTTCCTGCCGAACCTCGTCGGCGAAAAGGCCGTCCTGAACTTCCTCGCCACGACCGTCCCCACGCTCCGGCGCGACGGCTGGAAGGTCACGCTCGGCGAGTCGCTCCTCTCCTACCGCCAGTCGCTCCCGATCGTCGCGCCGCGCGTGACGGTCGACCGCGACGGCGAGGCCGGGACCTTCCGCATCAGCTACGTGCTCGAGACGGCGGACGGATCGGTCCGCCTCACCGACAAGGAGGCCGAATCGCTTCCCAAGCCCGTGCGCGCCGGCCGCGGCCGCGCCGCCGCCGCCAAGCCGCCCGCGCAGGACTCCTTCGTGATGCGCAACGGCTCGCCGATCCTCTTCGACCGCACCGCGCTCGAACGGCTCCGCGGCGTCCTGTCCGAATGCTCCGCCTCGCGCAAGCAGCCCAAGGCCTCGCCGGACGACCCGCTGCGCCTTTCGGACACCTACACGCACTTCGTCAAGGCCTCGCTCGACGCGCTCGCTTCCTCGGGCGTCACCATCGCCCGGGCCCCCGAAGACTGGCTCCGCGCCGCCGACATCGGCCTGGCGCTGCGCGAGCTCAAGCCCGCGCCGCTGGGCGAGCCGGTGAAGTCCCTCCTGCGTCCCTACCAGACGATCGGCGTCGCGTGGCTGCGCTCGCTCGAGGCCAAGGCGCAGGCCGGCATTCTCGCCGACGAAATGGGCCTGGGCAAGACGATCCAGACGCTCGCCTGGCTCTCGCTTCCGCGCGTGCGCGGCGAGAAGGCCCCCGCGATCGTCGTGTGCCCCACGTCGCTCGTCGAGAACTGGGCGCACGAAGCGCGGCACTTCGTGCCGGACATGAAGACAATCGTCCTCTCCGGCGCCCAGCGCCGCGAGGACTTCGACAAGATCCCCGACGCGGACCTGGCGATCACGAGCTACGCGCTCATGCGCCGCGACATCGAGGAATACCGCAAGTTCCGCTTCTCCGCGGTCGTCCTCGACGAAGCGCAGAACATCAAGAACCAGAATACGCAGAACGCGCGTTCCGTCAAGCAGCTCGACCCCTCGGCCGCGCGGCTCGTCGTGACCGGCACGCCGATCGAGAACTCCGTCTCCGACCTCTGGAGCATCATGGACTTTCTCATGCCCGGCTACCTCGGGCACTACGAGACGTTCCGGCGCGACTACGAAGAGCCGCTCCTCGGCGAACCCGGCTCCGAGGCCTACCAGGACGCCGCGCGCCGCATCCACGACAAGCTCGCGCCGTTCCTGCTGCGCCGCCTCAAGCGCCAGGTCGCCAAGGACCTCCCGCCCAAGGTCGTCCAGATCGGCTGGTGCCGCCTCAGCGACGAGCAGCGCCGCGTCTACAACAAGATTCTCGACGAATCGCGCATGCAGGTCACGGGCTCCGTGAAGAACGTCGGCTTCGAAAAGTCCCGCATGCTCATCCTCACCGTCCTGCTGCGGCTGCGCCAGGTCTGCTGCCACCTCGCGCTGCTCGGCAAGGACAACCCGCTGCCGCGCGCCGAAAACCCGTCCGGCAAGCTCGAGCACCTCATGGACCTGCTGGACCGCGCGATGAGCGGCGGCCACCGGACGCTCGTCTTCTCGCAGTTCGTCGAAATGCTCCACGTCATCCGCGACGAGCTGCAGCGGCGCAAGATCCCCTTCTGCTACCTGGACGGCTCCTCCAAGGACCGCATGGAATCGGTGCAGCGCTTCAACACGGACGAATCGGTCCCCGTGTTCCTCATTTCGCTCAAGGCGGGCGGCACGGGCCTGAACCTCACCGGCGCGGACGAAGTCATCCACGTGGACCCGTGGTGGAACCCGGCGGTGGAAGAGCAGGCCACGGACCGCGCGCACCGCATCGGCCAGAAGAACACGGTGCACTCCGTCCGCCTCATCGCCTCCGACACCATCGAAGAGCGCGTCCTGCAGATGCAGCGCCGCAAGCGCGCCATCATCAACTCCACCGTCGAAACCGGCGACGAGCAGACGCTCTCCAAGCTCACCTGGGCCGACGTCCAGAAGCTCCTCGACATCGAGTCCTAATCCAACCCGTCTTGCGTCAACTAGACACGTTGCCCCTTTGATCCGCGACTTTGATTTCTGGATAATTTACGGAAAATTTACGGGGTCTGTCCCCTTAAAAAGTGCTTGCACGGGCGGGGGAAGTGTGGTAGATTGCCGGGGCATGGACACGATGACGGATAACAGAAGGGGACTGAAATGAGGCGGCCGAGGGTCAAGGTGGACGGCGAGGGGTTTTACCACGTGGTGAGCCGGATCGGAGGAAGGCGGTTCCTGATCGACGAGACGGAGAAGGGGATTCTGCTGGGGATGATCCGGGGCGCGGCGGCGTTTTCGGGG
>JAFTHC010000029.1 GCA_017457625.1 Kiritimatiellia bacterium | reverse complement strand
GGCGCACGGTGCGGCCGCAGGGGCAGGGCGCCGTCTCGATGCGCGTGAGGTCGCGCGTGCGGTAGCGGATCATCGGGCAGCCGGTGCGGTCGAGCGTCGTGAAGACGAGCTCGCCCGACTCGCCGTCGGGCAGCGGCTCGAGCGTGTCCGGGTCGATGACCTCGGGGTAGAAGTGGTCCTCGAAGATGTGCAGGCCCGTGCGGTGGACGCAGTCGCCGCCGACGCCGGGGCCGGCGATCTCGGTGAGGCCGTAGATGTCGTGCGCGACGAGGCCGGTCGCCTCCTCGATCTTGCCGCGCATCTCCTCGGTCCAGGGCTCGGCGCCGAAGAAGCCGTGCCTGAGGTTCATCTCCTTGCGGAAGTCGATGCCCTTCTTCTGCCCCTCGTCGAGGATGTGCAGGAAGTAGGACGGCGTGCAGGCGATCGTCGTGACGCCGAGGTCCTTCATGAGCATGATCTGCCGGTCGGTGTTGCCGCCGGAGATCGGCAGGACCGCGCAGCCGTAGGCCTCGGCGCCGTAGTGCAGCCCGAGGCCGCCGGTGAAGAGCCCGTAGCCGTAGGCGACCTGCACCACGTCGTTCGGGGTCACGCCGCCCATCGCGAGGCAGCGCATCACGCCGTTCTTCCAGACCTCGATGTCGTTGAGCGTGTTCGGGATGCAGATCGGCTTGCCGGTCGTGCCGGAGGAGCAGTGGTAGCGGACGATCTCGCTGTTCGGCGCCGCCTGGAGGCCGACGGGGTATTCGTCGCGCAGGTCGGTCTTCATCGAGAACGGGAGGATCTTGATGTCCTTCAGGGTCTTCACGTGCTCGGGCCGGACGCCCCGCTCGTCGCAGCGCCTGCGGAAAAGCGGGACGCGCTCGTAGGCGTATTTCACGATGAACTGCAGACGGTGGAGCTGCAGGGCGCGCATCTGGTCGACCGGGAGGTAGTCGAGCGCGGAGACGGGATGCACCGGCGTGGCGGAGTCCGTGGCGTAGGTGAAAGTGCTCATGGCTGTTCGGTGGACAAGGATACCACGCGCCGCCGCGCGCACGCAAGCGAAAACCGCCGCAAAAAAAATTGTAACATTCCGCGCCGTTTTCGTGTATCATTGCCGACCGGACGCCACGAAGGCCCCCGCACGGCCCCCGGGAACGGAAACCCGAACGAAGCGATCCGGACAACTTCGAAACGAACAAAGGCACAACCATGAGCATGCAAGTCAACAACAACGCCAACGCGATCGACTGGTCCACCCTCCTCGGCAAGCTCGACGCCACGACCAAGGCCGCCGGGGCGCAGGGCTCCAGCGGCGTGACCGCCGGGCAGAACGTCACCATCACCACCACGGTCGACGGCGCGCAGAAGGCCGTCGTCATCCGCGTCCCGGACGACCTCGACCTGCCCGGAGCGGTCGACCAGGCCGCGATCGACAGCCTCTGCGCCAAGCTCGCGGGCGATTCCTCGCTCGGACTCTCCTCGAAGGACGTCGAGGCGGTCCGCAAGGCGCTCTCCGAGGCGCTCGCCGCCGCGTCCGCGCCGCTCTCCGGCTCGCTCCAGAAGGGCGGCTCGAGCGCGGTGCTCTTCGACCTCTACAAGCTCATGGCCCTCCTCGTCGAGGTCGGCCAGAAGCAGCGCGACGCCGCGCGCGAGATGCGCAGCGCGCAGAGCCTGCAGATCCAGAAGAGCATCCAGGACCAGGCCGACCAGCAGAGGACCGCCGCCCTTACCGGCATGATCGCCGGCGCGATCTGCTGCGCCGTCCAGGTCGGCTTCTCGATCCACGCGCTCTCCAAGCAGGGCGCCGCGTTCAAGCAGCAGCTCGGCACGCTCGGCACGAGCGGCGTCGACGCCGCCAAGCAGAACCTTTCGATGATGAAGGCCGCGGACGCCCCGCAGGCCGCCAAGGCCCAGCTCGACGCCGTCAAGGCGGACATCGGGGGCAAGGCCGTCCCGGGCCAGCACCGCACGCTCGCCTCGGACGTCGAGCACGGTTTCGAGACGACCGACCAGGCCTCCGCCAAATACGGCGCCGCCAAGACGCAGCTCACGGCCGACGGCCAGCGCCTTCAGCGCGTCGCCGACCCGGGCGCCCAGCGCCAGCCCGGCGACGTCCCGCCCGACTCGGACCTGGCCAAGGCCGAGGCGCGCCTGGCGAAGTTCGACCGGATGACCGAGCTGGACGGCAAGCCGAACCGCAACGTCGCGGAGACGCGGGAGCTGCTCGAGCTGCGCCAGCAGATGGACGGCGCCGACCGCGGCCAGATCCAGCAGGAGGTCGACGCCGGCCGCCAGAAGCTCGTCACCGAGCTCCAGACCAAGATCGTCGCGGACGGCGACGCCGTCGAAGCGGCGCGCCTGGCCTACCGCGACGCGATCAAGACCGACGTCGGCCGCTACGAGAACGAATACCAGGCGGCGCTGAGCGAGCGCTCCCTCGCGACCAACCCGACCAAGGCGGAGGCCGCGCGCCTCGACGCCAACATCGAGGCCGCCGCCGACAAGCTGCGCTACGCCCGGGCGTTCGCCAACGACAAGCTCGCGCAGCCCGGCGTCACCACGGCCGCCGAGCGCGCCGCGGACATCAAGCTCGCGGCCGACCAGGTCGACGCGGCGCACCACGGCCGCAACCTGGACAGCGCCTTCCTCCGCGCCTCGCACGAGCTGCAGGTCGGCGAGGCGAAGGTCGGGATCATCAACGCCATCGGCAACGCCACGCAGGGCTTCATCACCAACCTCACCTCCTACCTGCAGGCGGAGACCAAGGAGCAGGAGGCCCAGCAGGCCAAGACGCAGGAGGAGCTCGACCAGACCAAGGACCTCTTCACCCAGGCCCAGAGCCTCGTGGACGCCGTCGTGCAGCTCATGCAGGCCGTCACCTCGGCCGAAACGCAGTCGATGCGCGACGCCATCCAGGCCTAGCCGGCCGCGCCCGGCGGCGCCCGCCCCCGCGCGGACGCCGCCGCGGCCGAACCCGCGGAGACACCGCCTTTGAACGTCCGACAACCCAATCAGTGATCCGATTCCCGTCCGCGGAACGCGCCACCGCCGGCGCGCCCGCGGACGGACGACAGCCCCATGAACGACCTCGATCTGCTCTCCGCGCTTCCGCCCTTCCGCGACTGGACGCCGGCCGACGTCCTCGCCTCGCCCGCGTGGGCGATGCCGTGCCGCCTCGGCGCGGAAGAAGGCCGCCTCGTCTGCGACGGCGCGCTCCTTCCGGCCGACCCGCTGCGCCTCGCCGTGCGTTTCGCCGACGACCCCGCCACGCTCGCCCTCGCCGATTCGCCGCTCTTCCCGGAGCTGCACGCGCTGTGGCCGGCCCGCGCCGAGGTCCCCGCGCCGGTCCTCCTCGCGCTCGTCGAGAAGGAGTGCGGCCCGCTCCTGCAGCTGCTCGAAAACGCCGCCGGCGCGCAGCTGGCGGTCGACGGCCTGGCGGACGCGGGCGGCGCGGAGCATCCGGCCTCCCGTCCGCCGCGCCCCTTCGAACTGCGCCGCGCCTCCGGCGACGTGCTGTGTTCCTTCGCGCTTTCGCTTCCGCCGGCGGTCCTCGCGTCTTTCGGCCGCCTGCGCAATCTCGACGCCTCGCATCCGTCGGTCCGGGACGCGTCCTTCCCGGCGCAGGTGCAGCTCGCCGCGCCCGTCCTCTCGGAAGCCGACCTCGCGTCCGTCGCCCCCGGCGACCACGTGCTCCTGCCCGAAGTCGACCCGGGCGCCGGCGGCGGCGCCCCGACGTGCGCGGACGCCGTCCGGATCGTGGACGGCCGTCTGGCCGCCACCGCCGCGGGCGTGGCGCCGTGGAGCGACCCGGGGACGCTACGCGTCGTCCTCGCCGAACCGGCCGCCGCGACGTTCGGCGAACTGTCCGCCCTCGCGGCCGGCGGCGGCGCGGCCGCGCCCTTCCCGCTGAAGGCCGGCGCGGAGCTCGCGTTGCTGCGCGGCGGCGCCGTTCTCGCGTCCGGGCGGCTCGACGCCGTCGCCGGACAGGCCTCCTTCGCCGTCGAAAGCGTCTGAGCCCCCTCCCCTTCCCAGGCCCCTTTTCCGAAACACCAACCCCCACGCAAACCATGAGCACAGAAATCAACGAAGACCGGATCGCCGAAGCCGCGAAGCAGTTCGCCGAAGGGTTCGCCACGATGCGCGAACTCAAGGGCATAACCAAGGCCGAGATGGAAGCCGTCTACTCCGTCGGCTTCAACATGTATCGCACCGGCCGCTACGACGACGCGGAGAAGATTTTCCGCTTCCTCGTCCTCTTCGACCACCTCGAACCCAAATACTGGATGGGCGTCGGCGCCGTCCAGCAGGTCCGCAAGGACTACCAGGGCGCGATCGCCTCCTACGGCTACGCCTCGTTCCTGGACCTCTCGAACCCCAAGCCGCAGTTGCACGCCGCGGAGTGCTTCCTCGCGCTCGGCGACAAGGTGAACGCCGCCTCGGCGCTCATCGCGCTGGACAAGTACTGCCCGCCCGAGTCGACCGAGATCGGCCGCGACTACCGCGCCAAGGCCGCCGAGCTGCGCAAGTCGATCGGCGACGAGGCCTTCGCGGAGGCATCGAAGCCGGATCCGGAAACCGCGGAGTAACCTTTCCGCCGCGTCCGTGTAATCAAGGCAAACACCCCCACGAAAAGGAGGAACACCATGCCCGGAGAAATTCCCACAGTCAATGTCAACGCCGCGCGCCAGACCTCGTCGGTCGACGTCGCCGCGCAGTTCGCCAAGGGGCTCGGCCTTTCCGAAAAGGCCACCCAGGCCGTCAAGGAGGTCGCCGCCCTGCTCGGCACCCGCAACGTCAGCGTCAACGCCGGCGCCCCCGTCCGGACCGAGCCCGGCACCGTCGCCGGCCCGGGCGGCGTCCCCGTCCTCGACAATCCCGACGACGCGAAGGCCAAGGAGGCCGACCTGGAGAAGCTCATCGCCTACCTCCAGCTCGAGAACTCCAAGGAGCAGGCCGAGGCGGCCAAGGCGCGCATCGAGTCGCTCAAGAGCGAGCTCGAGCTCGAGCACAAGGACCGCAAGACCAAGACGGAAAAGTCCCTCAAGGACATGGAGGACGCGGCCAAGGCGCGCAAGCGCAATTCGATCTTCGGCTGGCTCATGACCGGCCTGGCGGTCCTCGGCGCGATCGTCGCGTGCGTCGCCACCGGCGGCCTCGCGGTCGGCGCCGTGATCGGCGCGGGCATCGCGCTCACCGCCCAGATCCTCAACGAGACCGGCGTGATGGAGAAGATCGTCGGGGGGCTCTCCGACGCCCTCCAGAGCCTCGGCATGTCGAAGATGGCCGCGGACATCGTCGCGCAGGTCGCCGTGATGCTCGTCATCGTGGCCGCCTCCTGCGGCGCGGGCGCCGCGGGCGGCGCCTCCACCGCCACGGAGCTCACGAGCGCGATCGGCAAGGCCCTGCAGCACGCCGCGCAGCTCGCCAAGCCCGCGCTCGCGCTCGGGACCGGCCTGATGGGCCTGACCGCCACCGTGTCCGGCGGCGTCGGCGCCTACCAGAGCTACAAGTCCGGCATGTCGGACGCCGAGCTCAAGGAGACGGAGAAGTACCTGGCGATCATCCAGCAGAAGATGGAACAGGCGGAGGAGGAGCTGCAGAAGATCCTGCAGATGATCCAGGACTTCGTCGGACAGATCGCCCAGCTGCTTTCCTCGCAGACCGAGACCACCAACGAGATCGCGCTCAAGATGGGCCAGATGGCCTAGCGCGCCCCGGACGCAAAGCGGCGGCGGCCGCGCGGATTCCCGCGCGGCCGCCGCTTTCTTTCCGCCGTCCGCGCGCGGACGGCGCCGGGCTCAGCGCGCGAGCGGCGCGAGGGGCGCGGGCGCGGAGGAAGACGCGGGGAGCGCCGCGGGGAGGACGGGGCGCCGCTCGAACTCCCGGCGCGCTTCGTCGCCGCCCGCGCGGAACGCGTTTTCGACCGCGGCGCGGGCCGCCGCGTCGCCGCCGGACGAAAGAGAGAGTTCGGCGAAGTCGAGCCAGCGGCGCCAGTCGCCGCGGCGGCGCGCGAGGTAGACGGCCAGCGTGGAACGCGCCTGCCCCGCGTCACGTGCGGCGACGTGCGCGTCGTAGAGCGCCAGGAGGTCGTCCTCCGCGACGCCCTGCAGCGCCGGGGCCGGCACGCGGGCGGCGCAGCCGGAGGCGACTTCGGGCTGCCCGTGGCGCGCGAAGAGCAGCGCGGCGCGGACGAGGTCCGCGGCGCCGAGCGCGCTGCGGCCGTCCGGCGCGGCGAGGGCGCGCACGGCGGCGTTCGCGTTGCCGACGACGAGCGCGGATTCGATGAAGCGCAGGCGCTCGTCGGCCGAGACGGCGTCCGGGCCGGCGCCGAGGGCCAGGCGCGGTCCGAGTTCGCGGACGTCGCGCATGGCGTTCACGATCTTCTCGACTTCGGCAATCGGGATTTTCGTGTTGTTCGGGTCGAGCGTCTGGAGCTGGCGCAGCACTTTGAGCGGCCCTTCGGTGCGGCCTTGCGCCAGGTAGATTTCCTGCACGAGCCGCATCGCGGTCTCGGGGCTGTAGACGTAGAGCGAGAGGGCCTGGTTGTAGGCGCGCTCGGCGCGGACGCGGTCGCCGCGCTGCACGTAGGTGCCGGCGAGCGCGGAGCGGAGCTTGTTGAACGACTTGCGGGCTGGGATGTCGCGGCCGAACTTCGGGTCGGCGACGAGCCGGCGCGAATACCAGTCCCAGAAGTCCATGTCGGCGTTGGCGACCGCCTCGGGATAGCGCACGGCGGGGCGCCCCTCCTCCCAGAACGGGTCGTGGTTCACCTTCATGATCAGGCCGTTGGGCGTGATGAAGCGATACATCCAGTCCATCGCGTAGCTCTCTTCCACGTAGAAGTCGTGCTTGTCGCGGTTGTGCAGGAAAATGTCCTCGGCGATGATGCCGTTGATCTGCATGACGGCGATGGCGCCGTTGACGGAGACGCGGCCGTCCGGCGTGCGCGTGATGCCGCCGATGTCGGGGCGGCGCCCGGCCTGGACGTCGTCGGTGTAGCGCTGGAAGGCGATGCGGTTGTCGTCGATCGTCGGCATCCAGATCTGGTCGGAGTAGACGCCCTGCACGCCCTCGCCTTCGCGCGAGATGCCGCGCATGGTGTCGAGGTAGGTCGAGTCGGCGAGCGCGTTCTGCGTGATGAGGTAGACGTCGGGCCGCACCATCGCCGAGTAAATCATGTAGGTCGGGACGAAGCGCCCCGGGTCGGTGCCGCCGAAGAAGACGGCGTCCCGCGTCATCGGCCGCGGGTAGGTCGGGTCGGGCAGCGGCTCTTCGTCCTCGGAGAGTTCCTCCGTGATCGCGGGCGCGCCGCGCAGCTGGTAGTTGCCGAACTGCCAGCCGAAGTCGTGGCCGTTCTGGTCGGCGGCGCTGACCTGGTCGGCGAGGACGAAGTTGTTGTAGTTCTCGTTGATCGGCAGCAGCGGCGTGGCGAGCGCGGCGGCGACGGCGAGCGCGACGAGCGCGGACGCGGCGCCGGGCAACGCGCGGCGCGCGAAGCGGCGGCCCCATCCAAGCGCGAGCGCGAGGCCGTAGCCGATCCAGAGCGCGAGAATGCCGTGCGAGGAGATGAACTTCACCTTCTGGATGAAGTTGTCCTGGATGTCGCCCTTCGGGTTCGCGAAGGCGATCACGACGAGGCTCATCATGAGGAACGTCACGACGGTCGCGAGCAGCCAGCGCGAGGCGAGTTCCGGCCGTGCGGCGTCGAGGACGGGGCCGGCTTCGCCGGCGTCTCCCGCGGCGGCGGAGCCGCCGCGGCGCCACAGGTCGATCGCGAGCCACGCGACGCCGGCGCACCAGAGCGCGTAGACGAGGGCGGTGAGGAAGATGTCCTTCCAGTGGTAGGCGCTCTTGGCGGCTTCGAAGTCGCCGGCGAGGGCGAAACCCTCCGGATGCAGCGCCGGGTCGACCACGCCGAAGACGGCTTCGAGCGCGTATTCGACGAACGCGTTCACGAAACCGAGCGCGAGCAGCAGGCAGGCGCCCGCGATCGCGAGGCCGGAAAGGCCGGAGACGAGCCGGCGCGAGGGATCGGCGCCGCGGTCCGCCGCGGTGCGGAACAGCGGCATCAGCGCGCCGACGGCCACGACGTGAATGCCGACGAGCGCCACGAGGCCGACGAGCGCGAAGAGGACCTTGTCCGGCGGCCAGCGCCAGCCGGCGAAGTCGACGAAGCCGAACACGCGGTCGAGCGCGGCGAGCGCGGCGATGGCGGCGGCGAGGACGGCCGTCGGCGCGAGCAGGTCGAAGACGCGGCCGCGCGCGGCCGCGTCCGCGGCGCGGGGGCCGTCGAGCGCCGCCGGCGCCGCGCCGCCCAGGCGCAGCTTCCACGCCGCAAACGGCAGCAGCGCGAGCGGCGCCAGCAGCATCGTGAACTGCGCGCGGACGTCCTGGAAGAAGAACGCGACGTTGCGGATGAACTGCGCCGAGAACATCGACGACGGGACGATCGCCTCGTATTGCCCGCGCGTGATGGCGTGCTTGAAACCCTCCCACGTGCGCGGGTAGCCCCAGTTCATCGGCGGGCAGGAGTCGCCCAGCACCGGCATGAGCGCATACCCCGCCACGCCGAGGCCGCCGGCG
>JAFTHC010000198.1 GCA_017457625.1 Kiritimatiellia bacterium | reverse complement strand
CGACGGACGGCGGCAACAAGCGGATCGACCTGGCGACCGAGGCGGACGGCGGCGTCGCCTACGAGGCGCACGAGGCGTCCGTCGCGGGCAAGAAGGTCCGGCTCCAGGGCCGCGCGCAGCTCGCTCCCGAATTCGGTGAACCCGACCCGATTTCGCCCGCTCCGCTCGCCGCGCTCGCGCTCGGCAAGGAAGGGACGGTGCAGACGCTCTACGGCTACGCCGCCGCCGGCTGGGTGCCGTTCCCCGGCTACCGCGTGCCGTCCGACGGCTGGATCGACTGGACCGCCGACATCGACTTCGACGCCGGGACCGTGACCTACAGCGCGGGCGACCCGCCCGTCGCCCTCGCGGACGGCACCGGCGCGACCGCGCTCGGCCTCGCGAACACCGAGAAGAAGCAGGTCGCCCGCGTCACCTACGTCGGCAGCGGCGCGATCGACGACTTCCACGGCTTCTACTACTTCGAGACGAACCTCGACCGGCGCGTCGAGACGTTCGACGCCGAAATCAAGACCGGCCCCGCGGGCTTCGCGCCCGTGTCCGCCGCCGCCGGCGCGGACGGCTTCAAGATCGGCGTCCGGGACGCAACGCCGGGCGTCTGGTATGTCGCGTTCGGATGCGAGACGCTGAGCGGCGATCCGGCCGACTGGGTCTGCGTGTCGTGCAAGAAGGCGGCGGGCTCCGAAGTCGAGCTCGACGCCCCGGACGCCGACGAAGACACCGGCGAGCCCATTCCCGCCCGCTTCTTCAAGATCTACGGCGCCAGCGACGAAATCGATATCGGCACGCCGCTCTCCGACGTCTGGCCGGATGAGGAATGATTGGAACTTTCGAACCTGCGAACCTGCGAACTTGCGAACCATTCAACCATGAAACGAATCCTCCCCCTCCTCCTCCTTGCGGCGCTCTTCGCCGCCGCCCCCGCGTCCGCCGCGCCCGAAGACGATGCCGTCATCGTCTCCAAATTCGCCAATTCAAAGATCTACAAGTCCGACGGCTCCACCGGATCGTTCAACGGCGAAACCACTTCGGACGACGGCCTCCGCAAGGTGTTCAACGGGAGGTTCGACGACAACATCTACATGAACACGGCGAAGTCCTACATCCTGATCGACCTCTCGAACGAAGTCTCGAATTACGTGACGAAGATCGTGATCGGGCACAGGGGAAACACCCAGTATTCGCTCTATTACACCGAGGATGGGACGACGTGGCCGGCGGTGGTCGAGAACACGACGTCGACGGATGCCTTTACCTACACGGTCAACCATCGCGCCACCAAGGTCAAATACGTGTTCGAGACGACAATCAACTGGACTCCCTCGCTTACCGAAATCCAAGTGTGGGGCGTGGATCCATCCGCCCTTGGCTGTCTTCACCTCGAACAATACCTGACCGAATGGGAGTTCGTTCCGGGGACCGCAAACTGCACGGACTACGGCATCGACCAGTGCCAGTGCACGAATTGCGGCACATGGTTCCAGCGCCAGTCCGCGGCCGCCCTGCCGATCGGACACGACTACGAGACGGTTCTGGTCGAACGGGGAACAAGCTTGACTTTCGGCAACGGGACGAATGTCTGCAAGCGCTGCGGTGACGAAATCGCGTTTCCGGAGCCGCGCGACCTCACCACTCTCGGAGGTATTGCCGCGGTAGGTGTGATCCAGTTCACGGATCTCACCGTGTCCTCCACCGGAAACCCGGACTGGGGCCCCCGGCCGGATCTGTTGATTGACAACGCCTGGGCCTACACGTGGCCCTATTGGTATGCGGCGTCGAAAGCGACGTCGGAATACGTGCAATTCGACTTTGCCAACGACATAGACCTGACCTCCGTGGACATCTCGGTTCCGAACAGGGCCATGACATTGGAATTCTACTCGGTCACCGGCGACGGCGAGGAACTGGTCGGCGAACGGCTGGTCGAGTACGACTCCTCTCTGGGATCGAGCGGAAACCCGAACCAACGCATCACAGTCGACTTTCGCGGCGTTACGCTCAAGACGCTCCGCATCAAGTCGGATGACTCGGACAACGCGTTGGCCATCTACGAGTGCCACCCCTACGGCACCGTGAACGGCGCGGGCAAGTCCGCTGCGGTGCGCACGCGGATCATCATCGACTGATCGCGAGGCCGCAAGGGCCTCGCTGCAGGACGAGGGCGAGGCCGCAAGGGCCTCGCTGCAGGATGATCGCGAGGCCGCAAGGGCCTCGCTGCAGGACGAGGGCCTCGCTGCAGGACGGGCGCGTCTTGCAGCGACCCCCTTGCGGGGTCGCGGGGCGTCTGCTATCATCCCCGCCATGCCCGCATCCACCGCCGCCGCCCGCCCGCACCACCGCCGCTTTTCAGGCTACGATTACTCGCGCGGTGCGGCGGTTTTCGCGACAGTTTCCACCGAGCCGCGGCTCGCTCTCTTCGGCGAGGTCCGCGAAGGCCGGATGGTTCTTTCCGGCTTCGGAGAAACCGCCGAGGCGGCGCTTCTCGAGGCGGCGGCGCATTTCCCGGCAATCGCCCTGCACGCGCATGTGGTGATGCCGGACCATGTCCACATTCGCTTTCATGTTCCCCCGGGGTTGCCCGATCCCGTGCGGATCTTCGGTGCCTTCGTCGGTCGTTTCAAGCAGTTCTCGCAGTGGCGGATCGGGCGCGCCGGCGGCCCGGCCCGCATCTGGGAAAAGGGCTACCACGACCATCTCTGCCTCTCGCGGCAGATGATCGACGCCGTGGACCGCTACATCGCCAACAATCCGCTCAAGTGGTGGCTCATGCACGGCGACCGGTCGCTGCTGCACGTGCGCGAGCCCCTTGCAGCCCCCTGGCTTCCGCCGGACGCCTTCTGGCGAGGAGTCGGCCGGTTCGAGCCGCAGTCCGGGCGGAAGCTCGTGGCGCTGCGTGTCTCCCGGCGGATTCCCGGGCGCGAAGTGCCCGGCGTGGTCGAAACCTGCGTGAAGGGCGCCTTGCGCGGATATTGCTACGTCTCCACCTTCTTCTCCCCAGGCGAACACGCCGTCTACCGCGCCGTGGCGGAGCGGACCGAAGCACCGATGATCCACCTGCGGCCCGATGCGATCGCCTGGGCCTACCGGCCGACCGGTCTGGAGCCGCAGCTCTTCGCCGCGGGGCGGCTGCTCGCGCTGGCGCGCATGGAAGCCACCGATGCGCCCGCCGACCGCGCCACTTTGCTGTGGCTCAACGAAAAGGCCCGCGAAATCGCGCTCGGCGCCGGCGGCGCCGCGGCGTATGCGCGGTTCGAGGGAGGTCGGGTGGTCTGGTAATCGCGAGGCCGCAAGGGCCTCGCTACAGGACGTGCGCGTTTTGCAGCGACCCCCTTGCGGGGTCGCGACCGCTCCCTTTGTGGAGGCGCTGGGGGCGGGGGTTGCGCGCGCGGGCGGACGGGTGTATGATTTCCTCCCATGAAAAGGCTGCTCCCGCTGCTCTCTTTGCTCGCCCTCGCGCTTCCCGCCGCGGGCGAAATCGTCCCCGGTCTCGAGGACTTCGGGTCCGTCACGCTCGTCGACTCGATCGACTGCGCGCGCGACACGGCCCACCGCTTCCGCGACTACCCCGCGGGGCGTTCCTACACCACCAACATCCTCGGCTCCCTCACGCGCGTGATGCACCACGTGCGCGACGAGGAGACGGGCAAGGGCAAGCGCTCCGGCGCCTACGTCTCGTGGCGCGTCGGGGAAGGGAAGGGGCTCGTCCCCAACGACCCCTACCTGCTCGTCGTGGACTACCCGGACGACGCGCCGCGCACCGTCACGCTCTTCAACTTCGCGATGGGCGCGCGCCACGGCTACCACACGGGCTTCACGGTCGGCGTCTCAATGGCGCCGCAGGTCTCCGTCGCGCCGTGCTACGAGTCGGTCGCCGTGCCGTTCTCGCACGAGTGGAAGCAGCTCGTCGAGGTCGTGTTCCCGTTCGAGAAGTCCACCCAATACAACGGCGGCGCGCGCATCCCGCTCGCGACCGACGGCTTCGACGTCTCTTTCGTCCTCGTCTCGCAGGACCAGGCGACGGACTCGGTCGGCCTCGCCGTGCGCGCGATCCGGCTCTACCGCATCGACGACTACGAGGCCGCCAAGCCCGAGATCCACTACCCGGCCGGGGACGCCCCGCGCCGCCACGTCACCAGCCGCGAGGAGATGGGCGACGGCGACGGCCTCGAATCCTTCTCGACGCCGTCGGACTGGTATGTCGGCAAGGCGCGCCTCATGTCGATGCTCGCGATGGACACGTGGTCGAAGGACCTCCTGGAGTTCGGCTATCTGCAGACCTGGGGCGGAAACCGCCGCTGGGGCTGGGGCT
>JAFTHC010000197.1 GCA_017457625.1 Kiritimatiellia bacterium | reverse complement strand
GGATGTCGAGGAGCATCCGGCGGTAGCCGTCCACGATCGCCGTGCCGCCGCCGGGCGCGTGCCGGTGGTCCGGGTTCCAGCAGGTGCGGTAGCCGCAGCAGCCGATCTGGTCGAGATACACGCCCGGAACGCCGCAGTCGCGCAGCCGGCGCACGAGGTCGCGCATTCGGGCGTGGAAGCGCGGCGCGTCGCCGCACATCACCGCGAAGCAGCTGGGCATGAAGGCGTTGTAGCAATCTCCGGGCTTTTCGCCGCTCTTCTCCATAACGGCGTCGAACGTCCCCTCCGTCTCCCACGTCGGCGACACCTTGTCCCAGCTGATGCCGTTCACGTAGGGCTGCACGAAGACGCCCTTCGCGGCGAGCCGCCGCACGGCGGCGGAAAAGGCCTCCGCGCCCTCGCGCGGCGGCCAGAAGTGCGGGTAACCGTAGTCGTAGGGAATCCCGTGCCACCAATACCAGTCCAGGGCCGCCGGGAGGCCCGTGAGCGCGGCGAAGCGCTCCACGGGCGGCTCCACGTCCTCGAGGCCGCCCCGGTTCCAGAACCAGATCGCGATGTCGCGCAGACGCCCTTTCGGACGGGCGAACGCCGCCTTCGTCCACGGCTGCTCCCAGGCCCAGCGCCGGTAGATTCCGGCCGCCGCGAACCAGTCGCCCCGGAAGAGGCGGATCGCGCCGCCGAACGGCAGCGCCCCCGCGACGCGGTTCTCGGCGGCGACCTCCGGCGCGTAGCGGAAGGCGAGCGCCGCGGTTCCCGGCTCCGCACCGTTGCGGACGACGGCCCGGTTCGGGCGCAGCCGCGCGTCGCCGCGCTGGTCGAGATACCAGGACACGTCCGCGCCGTTCAGCGCGGCCAGGAAGTGCAGGCCGGTCGCGTGGGTCTCGGCGACGAGGGCGCCGGGCTCCAGGGCGCCCCACTTCGGGCGGCGCACCTGGCCGCACATCACCGGAAGGAAGAGCTCCGTCGCGTCCGTGCGCGAGACGGCGAGGACGGGGAACTCGATGGACTCCACGGCGAGGCCCGAGGCGTTGCCGTCGTAGCGGAAGGAATAGTCCCAGCCGTCGCCCCGGGGCGCCGGGGCGAGCTCGGCCGTGACGGCGAACGCCGCGCCGCAGAGCGGATGGCCGCGCCAGACGATGCGGACGGCGCCGCCCCCGGCGTCCTCGACGGTCCGGGAGGACATCTCGCCGTCCGCCACCACGGCCTCCCGCGGCGGCCCCGAGGGGCCCGGGAGCGCGGTCAGGCGCAGGGCGAAGCCGATGCGGGGCAGGATCTCCGTGGCGTCTTTCATGACCCTTGGGCTTCTTCGAGAATGTCGGTCGTGATCAGGTCGACGCCCGCGTCGAGGAGGCGGGCGGCGTCGGCGAGGGTGTCGACGATCCAGGCGTTCACGCGAAGACCGGCGGCGTGGAACGCCGACACGAGCTCCGGCGTGACCAGGTCGTGGCGGTAGTCGGCGCCGATGCGGTGCGCGACGTGCTCCGCCAGGGTCCTCTGCCCGCCGCCGCCGCCGACCAGGTGCATCACTTCGTTGTCCGGGCAGACCTTGCGGGCGCGCAGGCAGTCCCCCCAGTCGAAGGCGATGAAGACCGCGCGGTCGAGGAGACCCGCCTCGCGCACGCGGGCGACGAGACGGCGGACCGTCCGCAGGTCGAACGGGCCGTCCTTGAGCTCGACGACGGGGACGCGGCCGTATTTGCGGCAGATCGCGAGATAGTCCTCGAAGAAGGGGACGCGCAGGTCGGAGCGGCGCGTCTCGCCGTCCGGGTCGAGCAGCGGCACGGACCGGGTTTCGGCGGACGGACGCGTCCGCACGTCGAAGCCGGCGACGCCCGAGACGCGCCGCAGGTCGCGGTCGTGCGAGCAGACGAATCGGCCGTCCGGCGTCGGGTGGACATCCGTTTCGATCCCCCAGTAGCCGCGAAGGCCGGCGGCCAGGAAGGCCGCGCACGTGTTTTCGGTTTCGAGTCCCGAAAGGCCCCGGTGGGCGACGAACCGGCACGTGCCGCTCGACAGTCTGACGGTGTCATGTTTCATGGCGCAAATCCTACACCCGCGCGCGGACGGCGGTCAAGCGATGCCGCGGCGCGCGCTACGCGCCCGTCTCACCGCGGCGCCAGCGCCGGGGCGTGGCGCCCTCCGCGCGGGCGAAGGCGGCGGCGAAGTAGCCGGGATTGCAGAAGCCGCAGCGGCGGGAGACCTCGGCGACGGAGACCGCGGGGTCGCGCAGCAGCTCCTTCGCCCGCGCGAGGCGGCGGCGGAGCAGTTCCGCGTGCACGGGACGCCCGAGTTCGCGCAGGAAGAGCCGGTCGAGCGTGGCGCGCGAGACACCGCACGTTTCGGCGAGCTGGACCGTGCCGGGCGGGTTGGCGAGCCGGGCCGCCAGAACGGACAGCGCGCGACGCAGGACCGGGCTTTCGGTCGCGAGCGTGTCGGTCGAGCGGCGCGCGCGGACGCCCCGGCACGGCACCACGACGGGCTTGCGCGGCGGCGGGGCGCCGTCCATGAGCTTCTCCAGAAGGAGCGCCCCTTCGTAGCCGTTGCGGTCCAGGTCGTCCTCGACGCTGGAAAGCGGAACGATCTGGTTTTCGCAGAGAAACGCGTCGTTCCCGATCCCGAGAATCGCGATTTCGTCGGGGACGCGCAGCCCTTCGTCCAGGCACAGGCCGAGCAGGCGCGCGGCTTCTTCGTCGTTGTAGGCGAGCAGGCCGGCCGGTTTCGGGAGCGCGCGGAGACGCGGCGCGAGCGCGGCTGCGAAGCGGTCCGGATCGTCGAGCCGTGATCGCGGGACGAGATCGGCCAGCACGATGCGCGCCGGCGTTTCCCCCATGCCCGCGGCGAGGCCGCCGAAAAAAAGCTCCTGGACGTTCGACCACTCGGTCGAGAACCACGCGGCCCGTTTGAGTCCGATGTCGCGGAAATGGCGGGCGGCGAGGCGTCCCGCGCCCTCGTAGTCCGGTATCGTGCGGGGCAGCGCCATGTCCGGCCGGTGCAGCGTGAGGTCCACGACGGGGATGCCGCGCCGCACCAGCTCCTCGGCGAACCGCACGACCGCCGCGTCGCGTCGCAGCGTGACGATCGCGCCGTCGCCGTCCCACCCGCGCGGCGCGCGGACGAGGCGGTTCGCGACCGTGACGCGCCAGCCGCGCGCCCGGGCGTGCCGCATGATGCCCTCGAACCGCGCCGGGATCGGCGGGTCGACCATCAGCATGACGTTGCGCGCTTTCACGGCGGAACATATTAGTGGATTCCGCTTCTCCGCGCAAGGGAAAATTGAGCAAATAACGTAATTTGCTGTAAAGAAATCATACTTGTTTCGCAGGGGTGGAAGGGGTATGATAAAGCGCGTCATGAAACCCCAGTTCCTTCTTCTTTCGGTCCTTCCGGTTTTCCTGCTCGCGCCGGGCACGCGCGCGGAGGTGACTTCGCGCTCCTACGTGCAGAAGGGCCTCGTCGCGTGCTACGACGGCATCGACAACGCCGGCACGGGCGTCCACGATTCGACCGCCGCGACGTGGGCCGACCTCTCCGGCAACGGATTCGACGGCACGCTCGCCTCGAACCTCGGGTGGGCGGCGGACGGCTGGACGAACGCCGTGGACGGCTCCGGGGTCCAGGTCGGCACCCGCCTCGCGGACGCCCTCTCGCTCGGCGCATTCACGATCCAGTTCGCCTGCGTCCCGGCGCGCGACGACGTGCGCCAGGCGTTCTTCAGCGACTACGCGAACCAGAACGGGACCATCGCCGTCGAGCACAACGACGGGGACACCTCGGCCGGGCGCCTGCGTCTCTTCCGCGATGGAAACCCCCGCTACTCGGTGCTTTCGCCCGTCGTGATCCCGAAGGACGCGTTTTCGTCCGTCTCGGTGTCGGCGACGCAGACCGAGCAGGCCTACTGGCGGAACGGCGCCGAGGCCTGGACGAACGACGCGGTCTTCGCTGCTGCTGCGGCCGGCTTCCCGAGCGTGATCGGCGGCGACACGTATCGCGAGAACATGGCGTTCCGCGGCGTGTACCACGCCTTCCGCGCCTACAACCGCGCGCTCCCCGAGGCCGAGGTGAAGGTGAACGCGGCGATCGACGCCATCCGCTTCGACGGCGCCGATCCGGCCGATTTCACGCTCGGCGGCGGATACTCGTTCGACGGGGACGGCGACCTGTGCGTCACGGTCCGCGCGACCGCCGGCGAGGTCGACGGCGCGCCCGGCGGCACGGTCTCGGTGGGCGGAGGCGCGGCGGGCGCCTCGGCGTCGCGGACCACGAAGCAATACGGAACGGTCGCGCTGGAGGCGACGCCGGCGGCGGGCCTTCTCTTCGTCCGCTGGTCGGGCGACACGGACGCCATCGCGTCCGGCCTGCCGACCGACGCCTCGATCGTCGTCACGGCGCACTCTTCGCTCGACCTCGTCGCCGTGTTCCGCGCGGCGGGCGGCGGCGACGACGCGGGCGACGGCTCGGCGCTCACGTCCCGCTCCTACGTGCGGCGCGGCCTCGTCGCGCACTTCGACGGCATCGACAACGCCGGCTTCGGCCTGCACGACGACGCGACGAACGTCTGGACGGACCTCACTGGCAACGGCAACGACGGCGCCGTGGCGGCCTTCGTCTCGTGGGCCTCGAACGGCTGGGAGAACGCGTCGAACGGAAAGCCCGTGACAGTCCCCGCCGGCGCCGTTTCCGCGGCGATCGGCTCCGGCGCGTTCACGATGCAGATCGCGTGCAACCCCACACGGGACGCCTCGCGCGAGTGCTTCTTCGGCCAATACAACCAGCCCGGCGGCTTCTCGCTGGAGCACAACAACGGCAGCACGTCTTCCGGCCGCGTCCGCTTCTACTGCGCCTGGGGCGGCGACTACCTGTCCCCGGTCGTCGTCCCCAAGAACGTCCTCACGTCCCTTTCGTGCTCGCTCACGCCTTCCACCCAAATCGCGTGGGCCGGCTTCGAAACGGTTTACACGAACACGACGACGTTCGTCCCGCCCTCGACGGACTGCTCGAGCGTCCTCGGCGGCGAATTCCATCGCTCGGAGATGGCGTTCCGGGGAACCTACCACGCCTTCCGGCTCTACGACCGCGTCCTCACGGAGGCCGAGGCCAAGGCCAACGCCGCCGTGGACGCCATCCGCTTCGGCGGCGCGTCGCCCGCCGATTTCACGCTCGCGGGCGGTTTCTCGTTCGACGCGGCGGACGGCCTGCGCGCCACCGTCGCCGCCGCCGCCACCGCCGCGGACGGCACGGGCGGGACCGTCTCCGCCAACGGCGGCGCCGCCGGCGAATCGGCCTCCGCCTCCGTCGTGATCGGCGTGACCGTGTCGCTTGTCGCGACGCCCGCCGCCGGCTACGTCTTCGACCACTGGGAAGGCGACACGGACCTTCTCGCGCCCGGCTGCTCCGTGCGCGACGCGACCGTCTCCGCGGAGGCGCTCACCTGCGCGCGCTTCGTCGCGGTCTTCCGGCATCGCACCGTCGGCCTCAACGCCTATTCCTGCGTCCGTCGCGGCCTCGTCGCGCACTTCGACGGCATCGACAACGCCGGCACGGGCACGCACGATCCGTCCGCGACGGCGTGGGCGGACCTCACCGGCAACGACAACACGGGCACGCTCGCCGCGAACGTCATGTGGGCTGCTGACGGTTGGGTCAACGCCGCCGACTGCTACCCCGTCTCGCTTTCCGCGGGCACGATTTCGCCCGTCACGGCCTCGAAGACCTTCACCGCGCAGTTCGCCGCCACGCCCTCGCGCGGCAACGTGCGCGAGTGCTTCTTCGGCCAATACAACGCCGCCGGCATCACCATCGAGCACAACTCGGGCGGCGTGAGCGACGGCCGCATCCGCCTCTACCACAACCTGACGGGCGGCGGCTCCGCCGTGAGCCAGGAATATGCCGACATCAAGGTCGTAGCCGGCGAATGGGCGTCGATCGCCGCCACGAGCGAACCGGGCGCGCAGACCGTCTGGAAGAACGGCACGATGTCGCAGAGTATGTCGAACGCCCTCTCCGGAACCCTCGTCGACACGTGCAACAGCACGATCGGCGGCGACCTCGTCCGCCCGTCGATGGCCTTCCGCGGCACCTACAACGTCTTCCGCCTCTACGACCGCGTGCTGACCGACGACGAGATCAAGCTCAACGCCGCCGTGGACGCCGTGCGCTTCGGCGGGAAGACGACGGCGGAGGTCTCGCCCCTGCCGGACGGCTGGACCTTCGACGAAAACGACACGCTTCTGGTCACTCTCTCCGCGACGGCGGACAAAGGCGGGCGCGTCCGCGTGAACGGCGGCCCGGCCGACCGTTCGGTCTCGGCGACCGTAAACCAGGACGGACTCGACAGCGTCGCGTTCGCCGCCGTGCCGATTGCCGGCTATGCGTTCGACCATTGGGAAGGCGACACGGACTGGATCGAAGCCGGCTCAGCCGAGACGGCGGAAATCGTCGTCGATTCCACCGGCCCGGTCTCCCTCGTCGCGACCTTCGTGAAGCGCTACGACCCGCCCACGGTCATTGTCGTCAAGTAGTCGCGATACCGCGAGGCGCGGCCGCATTTCGTCAAGTAAAAAAGACACCGAGCGCGGGAGGGGGCATTGGTGAGGCGCACCCCCTTTCGTCAAATGCGTGGACACCGAGCACCCGTTGACGACACTCCGCGCTCGGTGTCTTTTATTGTGACGAAATGCGGCATTGCCGCCCGCGCGTGCGGTCTTGACTCCGCGCGAGGGCTTTAGATAGAATGTCTAGTGTCAAGCGGGGGATCTCCCCTTCCCTTCCCTCCCCTCCCCTTATCTCTAACCTCGAACCTCCCATGAAACGCATCCTTCCCCTCCTTCTTCTCGCCTGTCTCGCACTGCCGGCCGCCGCCGCGCTGCCCTCGCCGGTCGGCGCCTCCTACGCCAAGGGCGCGCCGTTCACCGTCGCCGGCTACGAGGCGTCGCGCCCCGCGCTCTCCGGCTTCCCCGTCCTCGTGCGCATCGCCGAGGATTCGCCATCCGGGTTCTCCTACTCGGACCTGCTCTCCCGGACGGACGGCGCGGACATCGCCTTCATCGACATGGACGGAAACGGCCTCCCGTTCGAGATCGATACGTGGGATCCGGACGGCACGTCGCTCGTCTGGGTGCGTCTACCCTCGATGACGAACGGCACGCAGTTCGTCATGTGCTGGGGTTCCGCGACGAGCGGCAAGACCTTCTGCTCTGCGAACCCGTGGGGCGACTACACCGGCGTCTGGCACATGAACGAGGAGACGGCGGGCGTCACGACGATCCACGACTCGACGGACAACGCGCTCGACGGCACGACCGTCGCAAGCTCCTCCTCGAAGACCGACGGCAAGGTCGGCCGGGCGCGCTTCATCACGTCCAACACGTCCAATACGGCCGGGAATCCCTACGACTCCGGCGTGACGGTCGACATGACGGGCGACCAGACGAAGCTCGACGCCGTCAACGCCATCGTCCCGGAGTTCACGGCGTCCTTCTGGGTGCGTCCGCAGGGCAACGCGCAGTGGTGGTATTTCATCACGCGCAAGGCGTCGGACCCGGGTCCCGGCTGGGGCCTCCAGCAAGGGTCCGACAAGAATTTCACAACATTCCGCGCTTACGGCGGCAATGATACCGATTCGACCTGCCTCTCCCTTTCGGATGCGAGCGGCATGGCGAAGCAGACATGGACGAAGGTCGACGCCGTCTGGATGTCCGACCAGACGTTCAAACTCTATTTCAACGGCGCGTTCGTCAAGAGCGGAACACTGGCGTCCCTGGCCACCAACGGCGACCAGACCAAGCTCGCCCTCGGCGGCGCGATGGGTCCGACGTCCTCCAGCGCGAAGTCGGGCCGCGGCGTCTACGGCGACATGGACGAAATCCGCCTTCGCGCGGGCTCGGTCTCCACCAACTGGATCGCCGCCGACTACGCGACGCAGACGGACGCATCGTTCCTGACGCCCGGCGCGGCGGAGGCCTACGAAGGCGGGGCCGAACCGACGCTCGGCGTCTCGGCGACGCTCGTCGAATACACGAACGCCACGCTCGCCGTGACGGTCGGCTCGCTCGGCATGGACGCCGCGATGACGTCCGACGCCGCGTGGGTCGACGCGACGCTTCTCGTGAGCGCCAGCGCGGACGACTTCTCCGCGCCCCTGTTCGCGGTGGCGCTCGACCGGTTCGCGACGGCGCCCGCGACCGTTTCCGTCCCGCTCCATCCGCTCGCCCTGACCACGACCTACTACGCGAAGGCCGTGTGCACGAACTCCTTCGGCGTCGCCGCCGAGTCGTCCGTGATCTCGTTCGCGACGGAGGCCCCGGGCCCCGTCTTCACCGCGAGCGTGAACACCGACCACATCGTTCCGGACATCTCCCTTTCGTTCACCAGCCCGGGGCTCGGCGGCGCGGTCACGCGGATTACGGTCGACGTGTCGACCTCCGACGACTTCACCCAGCCCGCCCTGACCAAGACCTACACGGTGAACCTCGCCGCGATGCCGACGAACGTCACGGACATCGCGCTGACCGGCCTTCCGACCACAACGCCCCTGCACTACCGTTTCACCGCCGTGAACGCGAACGGATACGCCAAGACCGCCGAAGCGGAGGCCGCCAATCCCGTCGGGGACGGGAACAACGTCTGGTCCGGCCTCTCCGACGACATCGACGACGACGACGCCTACGTTTTCGCGGGCGGGCTTCCGGCGTCTGGAAAGACGCTCTACTTCACCAAGCCCGCCGGCCTCAGCCCCGTCATCGACCGGGACGTCGACATGCCGTCGCTACGTTTCACGAACGGACAGACCGAGTCGGTCGACACGACGTATCAGGGCGGCTACCACAGCTGCGGATACGACTTCTCGGGATCCGGCGCCCTCTCCTTCACCGCAGAGAAACCGATCCTGCAGGCCTCCAAGGGAACCAACGTCGTTCGGAATCCGCTTGTATTCAACCGTTCCAACAGCCAGACGGTCTACGTCACCGGCCGCGGCGGCCGTCTCGACCTCACGGGCGAGCTGATGCTGCCGGACAATGTCTCGAACACCACGATACGCGTGAACGGCGAAGGCGGCGAGGTCCACTTCGGCGGGCCTTCGGCCGACTTCATGGGACGGCTTTTCCTCGAATCGTCCTTCACTCTGTCGCTCGACCATCCGAACGCCATGACGAACGTGAACCGGATCTACTTCGAGGGCGGCTGGGGGTCCTTCACCTATCTGAAGAACAACACCGGCGCCCCCATGACGTTTCCGCGTTGCACGATGGTCGACAACACCACGGGCTGGTCGAACACCCGCGCATGCTACGATGGCGCTCCGTTCCTTTTCCCGGCTGCGACCGCCCGTCATTACGACCGCGGTGGAAACGGAACCAGGGAGGCCGACGTGTTCGTGAAAAACCTCGTCGTCCTGAACGCCGGCACTTGGTTCAACAAATACGGCAACGGAACGTTTTCGGTCGCGGAGGAGACGACGTGGGAGTCCATTGACGCGAAGCACGGCATTGCTCTCTACCGCGGCTGCTTCTGGCCGCAGACCGCCGCCGGTCTGCCCCCGAGCGGCGAGCTCTACATCCCGAACGATCACGCCTGGCGGAGTACGCTCGGCCTGGGTAGCGACTTCAACCCGATGCTGGACGGCTCCTCGACGCCGCGCTTCTTCCAGACAAGCAAGCTGGCCTGCTGGGGCTTCACGGGCTTCGGCGGCGAGCGCACCGTCTGCTGGAACGCGGACCCGACGCTCAACCTCACCAACACCACGAGCGGCAGCGTGGCCATTCCGTTCGGGGATTCCGCGCACACGAACGTCGCCGGCAAGGCCTACAGCGACTACTACGCCTATCCCCCGTATTTCATGTTCGGCAACCGCTCGGAGTTTGCCGACGGTACCATCCTGTTCATGAACCCGATCCGCTACGAACTCGGGCAGAGCTGGGACGCGACGACCCGGTTCGAGAGCACGAACCACGTCGTCGCCGCGCGTCTCCGCGGCTCGCTCAAGCTCGGCACCAGCGGCAGGACGTGGAACTTCTCCGGCAATAGCTTCGGCGGCTACCTCGCGCTCGAGGCCGACAACGCGGACTTCACCGGCAAGGTCAACGTCTACGAGAAGGGCAACCTCCTCGTGAACTCGAACCTCGTCGCCCAGGCCGTCACCGTGCAAAGCGGCGCGGGCCTCGGCGGCACGGACTCGCTCGAAACCGCGGGCGGCACGACGGTGAAGAGCGGCGGTGCGCTCTTCGGCGGCGAATGGGACAAGGGCGGAACGCTCGCGCTCGGCGGCACGGTCACGCTCGAGAGCGGATCCGCCCTGCGCGCCGAGGTCGGCGCGTCGAACGACCGCATCGGGATGGTGAAGCTCGCGCCCGGCTCCACGCTCAAGCTCACGGCGCCCGTCTACGTGGACGTCGACACCGATCCGCGCGTCTCGCCCGCCCGCGGGGCGGCCGTGAAAATCCTCGACTGGAGCGAGGCCTCCTTCGATTCCGGCGCCGCGCCGACGCGCGCGGACTTCGAGGCGCGCACCGAGAAGAACGCCGATCTCCGGACCGTGTATCTCTTCACGCGCGAGGACGGCCTCTACGTGAACTACATCTCGGAGCGCTACCCGCCGGCGACG
>JAFTHC010000196.1 GCA_017457625.1 Kiritimatiellia bacterium | reverse complement strand
GAGATGAACGACCGCGCGAGCCGCCCCGCCATCGCGGGCGCCGTCACGAACCTCGCGGACTACGCGACGGTCTTCGTCGGCTACCCGATCTGGTGGTACCGCGAGCCGAGCATCGTCGACACGTTCGTCGAGGGCAACGCCGCCGCGCTCGCCGGGAAGACCATCGTGCCGTTCGCCACCTCCGGCGGCAGCGGCATGGGCGACTCGACCGCCAACCTCCAGGCCCTCGCCCCCGAGGCGAAGGTCAAGGAAGGCCGCCGCTTCCGCGCGTCCGTCTCCGCGGACGACCTCAAAAAGTGGGCCTCGGAGTTCTAGAACGCAAAGGCCGCAAGCGGCGGGGCGATGTGTCGCCGACGCCGCTTCGCGGCTGCGACACAATCACCCCGCATTAGAAAGGAAACCACCATGTTCACCTTCCACGTTCCCACCAAGGTCCTCTTCGGGCCCGGCGTCCTGAAGAAGCTCCACGAGGAGAAGCTGCCCGGCAAAAAGGCGCTCGTCGTCATCTCCAACGGCAAGTCCACCCGCACGAACGGCTCGCTCGCCGCGCTCGAGGCGGAGCTCGACGCCGCGGGCGTCGCGCACGTCCTCTTCGACAAGATCCAGGCCAACCCCCTCGAGCCCACCGTCCAGGAGGGCGTCGAGTTCGGCCGCGCGCAGGGCGTCGACTTCGTCGTCGGCCTCGGCGGCGGCTCGGTGATGGACGCCGCCAAGGCCATCGCCGCGATGATCCCGCAGCAGGGCGGCCGCGTCTGGGACTACATGGCGACCGGCACCTCGGAGCACCGCCCGTTCAACGCGCCGCTGCTGCCCTTCGTGGCGATCACGACGAGCGCCGGCACGGGCTCGGAGGTGGACGCCGGCTCGGTCATCACGAGCCCGGTCACGCACGAGAAGGGCGCCTTCTTCTCGCAGTGCCCCGCGCTCGCCGTCGTCGACCCGGAGCTGATGCTCACCGTCCCGCCGAAGTTCACCGCCTACCAGGGCTTCGACGCGCTCTTCCACAACACCGAGGGCTACATCAGCAAGTTCGGCAACGAGATGGGCGCGATGGTCGAGCTCGAGGCGATCCGCCTGCTCGGCAAGTGGCTCCCGGTCGCCGTCGCCGACGGGAAGAACCTCGAGGCGCGCACGAAGGTCGCCTTCGCCAACACGCTCGGCGGCTACTCGATGGACGTCTCCACCTGCACGAGCGAGCACGCGATCGAGCACGCCCTTTCCGGCGAGCACCAGGACCTGCCGCACGGCGCGGGCCTCATCATGATCTCGCTGGCCTACTACAAGACGTTCATCGACCGCGGCGACTGCCCGGAGAAGTTCGTCGAGATGGCCCGCGCGCTCGGCAAGGCCGACGCCACGAAGCCCGCGGACTTCCTCGACGCCCTCGCGGCGCTCCAGAAGGCCTGCGGCGTCGACGCCCTCGCGATGAGCGACTACGGCATCCAGACCGAGGAGTTTCCCGGCATGGTGAAGCTCGCCCGCAGCGCCGTCGGGATGCTCTTCTCCTGCGATCCGTCGGAACTCTCCGACGACGACGTCCTCGCCATCCTCCGCGCGTCCTACCGCTAGATCCGGACACGACAGCCAAATGAAGAAGATCCTCGTCATCTCCGCCAGCCCGCGCAAGGGCGGCAACTCCGACCTCCTGTGCGACCAGTTCGCCAAGGGCGCCCGCGAGGCCGGGCACGAGGTGGAGAAAATCCGCCTCGCCGAGAAGAAGGTCGGCTACTGCACCGGCTGCTACGCCTGCCAGAAACTGCACAAGTGCGTCCAGCAGGACGACGCCAACGAGCTCGTCGGGAAGATGCTCTCCGCCGACTCCATCGTCCTCGCGACGCCCGTCTACTTCTACTCGATGGACGCGCAGCTCAAGGCGCTCATCGACCGCACCGTCTCGCGCTGGGACGACTTCGGCCGCTTCAAGGGCACCGAGTTCTGGCTCCTCGTCACCGCCGCGGACGAGGACAAGGCCATGATGGAGCCGACGCTCGCCGGCCTGCGCGGCTTCATGCGCGACTGCATGGAGGGCAGCGTCGAGCGCGGCGTCCTCTACGGCACCGGCGCCTACGAGAAGGGCGCCGTCAAGGACCTGCCCGTCTACCAGGAGGCCTACGAGGCCGGAAAAACTGCGTAATGCTGGAAGTCCGCTCCGCGGCGTGCGGCGGCCTCCGCCGCGCCCGCGCGGAGCGGACTTCCGCAATAGGGGTGAGACTCGCGCCTGGTGCTCGCCCGAAACGAACAGGAATCAAAGAAAATGAAAACAAGAATCCTAGGAGGAATCGTCATGGCAGCAGCCATCGCGGCCAACGCCGCACCCCTCAACGAACGCGACGCCGCCCTCGCGGACATCGGTGCCGCCATCGCGCGCGGCGAGCAGGACAAGCTCGCCGCCGCGTTCACCGCCGGCTTCGACGCCGGACTCACGCTCGATCAGGCCAAGGAGGTCGTCGGCCAGCTCTACGCCTACTGCGGCTTCCCCCGCGCGCTCAACGCCGCCGCGACGCTGATGCAAACGCCCCATCCGGAAGCTCCGGACCGTTCGGAACCTCCGGAACCCTTCACCCTTGGCGAGAAGGCCCTTGAAATCGGCACGACAAACCAGACCGAGCTCTGCGGCGGCCCGGTGAAGGGCCCGCTCTTCGACTTCCATCCGCAGCTCGACGCCTACCTCAAGGCGCACCTCTTCGGCGACATCTTCGCGCGCGACGTCCTCGACTGGCGGACGCGCGAACTCGTCACCGTCGCCGCGCTCGCGGCGCGGCCGGAGACGGAGCCGCAGATGAAGGCGCACGTCGGCGTCGCGAACCGCAACGGCGTCACGCCCGGGCAGACCGACGCCATCGTCGCGCGCGTCCGCCGACCCGCCGACCCGGCGGACCTCCCGAAGGACTGGTCGCCGATCCCGGTCGGCGCGCCGAACGACGGGTTCGCGCAGTATTTCACGGGGCGCAGCTACCTGCACCCGCTCACGACCTCGCAGGTGCCCGCCTTCGGCGTCACCTTCGAGCCCGGCTGCCGCAACAACTGGCACGTCCACCACGCCGAGACCGGCGGCGGGCAGGTCCTCGTCTGCACCGCCGGCCGCGGCTACTACCAGGAGTGGGGCAAGCCCGCCGTCGAGATGACGCCCGGCGTCACGGTGAACATCCCGGCCGGCGTGAAGCACTGGCACGGCGCCGCGCCCGACAGCTGGTTCCAGCACATCGCGCTCGAGGTCCCCGGCACCGGCGGCCGCAACGAGTGGCTCGAGCGCGTGGACGACGCGGCCTACGCCGCCGCGACGAAGTAGCCGCAAACGCGACGTCCGCCACATCCCTCCAACCGCAACACGCCCATGAACACGCGCTCCATCCGTTCCTGCCGCGAAGCGGCCCGTCATTCGGCGGCAACGCCGCCGCCCTTCACTTGCGGCGCAGCCGCACCCTTCATTCGCCGTGCAGCGGCGCTCGTCCTTGCGGCCGCGGCGCTCGCAACCGCGAGCGCGCGCGCCGCGGACCCCGCCACGAACGCGCCCGCGCCGCGCGTCGTCGCCTGCGTGGGCGACAGCATCACGTGGGGCGGAGGCCTGACCAACTCGTATCCCGCACTCCTCCAGGCCGAGCTCGGCGAGGGCTGGAAGGTCCGCAACTTCGGCGTGAACTCCCGCACCGCGCGGCGCGAGGGCAAGGAGTTCGACCTGCGGCCCGGCGACCTCGACTACCGCAAGACGCTCAGCTACACGAAGTCGCTCTCGTGCAAGCCCGACGCCGTCATCCTGATGATCGGCACGAACGATTCCAAGCCGCCGAACTGGGAGGAGACTGGCGACGCCTTCCGCGAGGGCTACGCCGCGCTCGTCGAGGACTACCTCGCGCTCGATCCCCGGCCGGTCGTCGTCATCGGCATCTCCCCCACCGTGAAGGGCGGCGGGTTCACCTACGGCGTCACCGAGAAGATCGTCGGCGGGGGTGTCGTTCCGGTCCAGCGCAAGATCGCCGAGGAGAAGGGCCTGCCGACCGTCGACTGCCGCGCCGTCCTCGACCCGCACATGGCCACCGCGTATTCCGGTGACGGCCTCCACCCCAACGCCGAGGGCAACGCCCTCCTCGCCGCCGCCTTCGCCGCGCGGCTGCGGGAGCTGTTCTCCCACGCGGAGGGCGCGGAGGCGGAATCTCACGCGGAGTAAAAACTCACGCAGAGAGCGCAGAGACCGCAGGGCCGAATCCCCACGCGGAGTCCGCGGAGGGCGCGGAGTCGATTCCACCGTGCGTGATTTTGATTGAAATCTCCGCTTCCAGAGCGGATGATTGCACGAATTTTGCATACGGTGCGATTGGCGGTTGTCCTTGGCTCGGAGCGGGCGCCGCGCCCGCGACATTCGCCCTTTTTCCTCGTAATTCCCCCCGGACCGTGATAGAATCCCAGACCGACGCGCCGCCCTTGCCGCCGCATTGGCAACTGGCAACATTGGGCCGGGCAACGCTTCCACATCGGCAACATTCTCCGCACCCCGCCACTCCGTCCCTTCCGTCCCTGCTGTCCCTTGCCCCCTCGCACGAAGTCCGCGAAGAAAGGAAAACGCCATGAAACGCCTCGCCATCCTCCTCCCCCTCCTCGCCCTCGCGCCGTCCCTTGCGGAGCACCCGTCATAAACCCTCCGCCACGCCATGGAACCTCAACCCGAAAACGAACCCGTCCGCTGGTCCGGCCGCTCGTTGAAGCGCCCCATGTAGAGCCTCACCCTCCTTCTCCCACTCTTTGCGCTCGTCGCGCGCGGGACGGAGCAACCTTCCCCTCCAACCCCCAACACGCCCATGAACACACCCTCCATCCGTCCTTGCCGCAAAGCGGCACGTCCTTGCGG
>JAFTHC010000195.1 GCA_017457625.1 Kiritimatiellia bacterium | reverse complement strand
CGGCGGACGAATCTCCCGTATTCGCAGTCCCGCTCGACGTCCGCGACCTGCTCCGCGACGCCCAGGCAGCCGCGCTGCCGTCCGCGTCCGTCGTCACGCAGAACGTCGGCGCCGTGTCCGTCGCGCCGGCGACCACGAACGCCGCGGCGTGGTTCGCCGCCGTCGGCTCCGGCGCGGCGCTGGCGTTCGAGGACCCCGCCACGGACGAAACGGTTCTCACCAACCCCGCCACGGGCGGCGCCGCCCGGGTCGCGCCCGAGGACGGCTACGATCCGATCAACTTCTTCCTTGCGGCCGGCTACAACGTCGAGACGAACGCCGACCTGCTTCCCTTCTATGACCCCTCGCTCGTCGTTCTCTCGCTCTCGCTCGTTCCTTCCAACGCGGTCGGCGAAGCGGCGAATGCCGCTTCGCCGACCAATTCGCTCATTACCGGTTGGCTCGTCTCGTTCCACAAGACCGAATCCGCGCTTTCGGCGCTCCCCGACTTCGCGGCCCTCTCCGCCGATCTCTGGCTCGCCGTTCCCTCGATCGACTTCCCGAACACGTCCGCCGCGTGGCCCGGGACGGACTCGCGCTTCAAGGACTACTTCGCCGCGCGCTTCTCCGGCTCTCTCTGGATCGAGACGCCGGGCGACTATGTCTTCCAACTCGCGTCCGATGACGGCGCCGCGCTCTGGATCGACGGCGCCGCCGTCATCCTCGACGACGCCCCGCACAGCTACCGCACCCGTTCGGCCACGGTCCCGCTCTCCGCCGGCCTCCACGACGTCGCCGTCGGCTTCTACGAGAACACCGGCACGGCCGGCCTGCGCCTCTCCTGGACGCCTCCCGGCGGCACGGAGGCGCTCTTTCCCGCCTCCGCCGTCTTCCACGCCGAGCCCGCCTCCTACGCGCCCGGCGTCCGCCTCGCCGCGCCCGATCCCGCCGTCTGCTACGTCGGGAACGAGGTCGCCCTCTCCGCGACCGCTTGGGGCTTCGGCGAGGCCGTCGCCCGCGTCGACTTCTTCGCGGACGGCGCGCTCGTCTCGTCCGTCTCCAACGCCCCCTTCTCCGCCGCGTGGGAGACCGCCGCGACGGGGACCGTCGCCGTCTCCGCCGTCGCGACCGATTCCGCCGGCGTTTCGTCCGTTCCCGCCGTCCGCACGGTCGAGGTCCTCCCGTGCCCGCCCGGATACGCCTCCGGCCTTGCCTCGACCTACTACGCGCTTTCCTCCCGTCCCGGCGACCTGCCCGACTTTTCGCTCCTGACTCCGTGCCAGACCCGGATCGAGCACGCGATCAACCATACCGAGGCCACCTCTTGGCCCGGCGTTCCGGTCTCCGCCACGCGGCTCTTCGCCTCGCGCCACGCCGGACGCCTCTTCGTCCCGTCCACCGGCGACTGGACCTTCCTCCTCGAATCCGCCGAGGGCTCGCGCCTCTACCTCGATGGCGCGCTCGTCGTCGACAACGGCGGCGCGCACACGCGCCGCACCCGCTCCGGGACCGTCCGACTCGCCTACGGCTTCCACGACTTCGAGGTCCTCCACTTCACGCAGGGCGCGCCGCCCACGCTGCGCCTGCACTGGCAGCCGAGCGGTTCCTCCTGGTCGAACATCCCGCAGACGCGCTACTTCCGTCTCGTCGGCAATCCCGATTCCGACGGCGACGGCGCCGAAGACTGGTGGGAGACCGAGTTCGGCTTCGATCCGTCCGATCCGTCCGACGCCGCGCTCGACCCCGACGGCGACGGTCTTTCCAACCTCGCCGAGTTCCTCGCCGGCACGAATCCGCTCCTCGCGGACTCCGACGGCGACGGCATCCCGGACGCCTGGGAAGTCGCGCACGGCCTCAATCCCTGCCTCGCATCCGACGCCTTCGCGGACCCGGACGGCGACGGACTGATCTCCCTGTCGGAATACCGTGCCGGCACCGATCCGCTTCTCGCCGACACCGACGGCGACGGCGTGACCGACGCCGTCGAGGTCCTTTCCCTCCACAGCGACCCGCTCGTCGCGGATCTCGACGGAACGTTCGAAACCGTTTCCTTCGTTCCGCGGGACCGCTTCCCCGACGCCGTGGCAGGCGGAGCGTGGATGATCGGCGACGACGGCTCCGCCGTTTTGCTCGACCGCGCCGGCCGGCTCGTCTTCGATCAAATGCTCGCCGCCCCGCAGGACGGCGTCTACCGGATCGCCGTCGCCGGGCGCGGCTACCATCCCGGCTCGGGATTCCTCTCGGCGGAACTGGACGGAAAGCCTCTTCTCGCCTCGGAATGCCGGGAGTTTTCCGATGGCACCTACCGCCTCTTCTTCGACCCGCCCGCCCTGGAGGCCGGCGCGCACGATCTGTCGCTCGCCGTGCATTGCGTCTTCAATGCGGCCCAGCCCTCCGTGGCTTCCGTCGAACTGCTTTCCCCCGAAGGTTCCGGCTGGAAGCAGGCCCGCGCGGCGTTTTCCGGCACCGCCGTTTCGGGGTTCGTATCATCCAAGGTCTCCCCGTATTGCCTTCGCGGGACCGCCCCGTCGTTCGCCTCGGTGCGGACCGTCCCGTCCCTGCCCGTGAAACCCCTTCCCTCCTGCGGCTGGTGGACGGACGTTCCTCTCGATCCCGGCCGGCCGGCCGGCGTCTTCGTCTCCTTCGAGCGGGGAACGGCCTCTTCGTCCGTCGCCGTTTCGTGGGAACCCTTCCTCCTTCTCTCCGACGGCGGGATGACGCTCCGCGCCGGAGATTCCCTCCTCGTGGAAGGATCTCCCGATGCTCCGGTCTCGCTCGCCGTCCCCGGCGTCACCAATCTGGTCGTTTCCGAGGGCGCGCGCGAGCGCATCCGCTTTCGCGAACCCGGCGAGTATTCCGCGCGCGTCTCCGCCGAAACGAACGGGCAGACCGTCGTCCGTTCCATCCCCTTCCGCGTCGAGGAGGCCCGTCTAGGGGACTGTGTCGCGGCATGGCGCGGCCACACGGACAGTCTGGATATTCCCGGTTCTTTTCTCGGCGACGCGGTCGTCGTGACCGAACCCGATCTCGCGCCCTCGGCCGTCGTTCGGACAGCGGACGGAGCGGCCGCGTCCGTCGCGGTCCCCGACTTCACGGGCTTCCGCGCGATCTCCGTCGAGCTTCCCGACGGCCGCGTCCTCGACAGCGCCGAAGTGCAGGGATACAAGGTCTTCTACTCCGTCGACGGCGTCTACCACCTCAAAAGGCGCCTTGCCGACGGAACCCGCGTGACCGATGTCACGCTGCGCACGTTCAACCTGCCGCAAACCGTCCAACTAGGCGTCTCGGTCTACAATTCCGGCGTGTGCTTCTCGTCGGGGGCTCCCCAGCTCGACATCTCTCCGACGACCCTTTCTTGGACGGGGGAGACAACCTATCCGGTTTACGTGTCGGCCGGGACGCAGAATCCCTGCCACTACGTGTGGCCTTGCCACAAAGGACCGGACACGAATCGATAAGGAGCTGTTTGACATGAAACGCAACGCATTGGCATTCCTTTTCGCCCTGGTTCTTTCCGGACTGGCTCTTGCCGAGATTCCGCCGGCGCCTTCCGTTGTACCGGCGCCGGACTGCCATCCGGACGACGGCGACGAAACGCGGAACGGAGACGTGGAGACGCCGAATCCCCTCGAAGCGGTCGATTATCCCAACGCGCCGTTCGACGACTGTCCGACGAACCCGCCCGCGGAACCGCCGCCGATCGACGACGGAAAGAAACCGCTTCCCTGGCCGTTCGGCCCTCCCGACGATCCGCCGCCAGGCCTGCAGCAGCCTCCCCCGGGACAGAATCCTCCCGTCGCCCCTCCCAACGACGATCACGACGGAATCGAAAAACACGGGCTTCGCGGCGGCCACGGCAATTCCGACGACCCCGATGATCCGGATGATCCCGACGATCCTGACGATCCCGGCGCCCCCGACGATCCAACGCCGTTGCCGCACGATCCAACGCCGGAAGACCCTCCACCGCTTGACGACGACCTTCCGCCCGAACCTCCCGGGACGCCGCCCGCTACGCCGCCGGAGACACCGCCCGTAACGCCGCCGGAAACACCGCCGGAGACGCCGCCGGAAACACCGCCGGATCTACCCCCCGAAACTCCGCCGCCCCCCTCCAATCCTCCCAAACCTCCGTTACCGGATCCCGCGACGCCTCGCACGACGCCTCCGGCTCCGGTGGAGGACAGCGGCGGCGATCCCGTCGGCTACACGAGCGGCGCCGTGACGACATCCGGAACGGACCTTCTCGTTTCCTGCCCCGATGTCGATCTTGCGTTCCGCCGGGTTTACTGCAGTTCCCTGCTTTCGTCCGGCCCTCTTGGCAGGGGATGGACGCATTGCTGGGACTGGAGGCTCGCTTCCTACGAAGGCGGAGACTGGATGTTCCTAAGGTGCCTTGCCGATCCGGTATCGGCCGGCGTTTCGAACGACCACCATTTCAAACGGCTCGACGATGGCTCGTATTCGATGTCCGACGTCGGAATGCTCGTCTTGCGGCGGGAATCCGACGGTTCCTGGGCCGTGACGGCGCCCGGCGAAACCATCTACCGGTTCGGCTCCGACGGCGTCTTCGAGTCCGTCTCGCTTCACGGGGAAAACATCGTCACGCTCGTTTACGCGAACCGCGCCGACCCGGCATCCCGTCGCCTTCTTCGCGTCGACCACGCCTGCGGCAAATCGCTTTCCTTCGAATATGGCGCCAACGGTCTCGTTTCCCGCGTTTCGTCGCCCGACCCGTCGGTCTACGTCGAGTTCTCCTACACCGAAACGGACGGGCCGTCCCTCGCTTCGGCGACGCGCGTGGACGGATTCCGCCGCGCCGTTTCGACCTATCGCTACGGCGAAGGCTCGACTCCCGAGCCCCATCCGTTTGCACCGCTCGCGAAGCCCTACGCGGAGGACACCTGCGCCGATCCGTCGCTCGGCCGTCGTTTCGCTGGCGAAACGGACGCCTCGAAGGGGCTTCTCGTCGAAAAGACCGATCCGAACGGCATGTCCGCACATTTCGTCTACGCCAAGTATTCGGACGCTCCCGGCGCCCGCGCGACCTACACGATTCTCGACGGCGGCCTTTACGAAACCGAGCTGAGGTTCTGGCAGGGGCGGACGATCGAGATGAAGTCCGTGGCGGGACACAAGGTCCGGACCGACATCTTCTACGACCCGAACACCGCAAAGGTCCAATCGACGCAGTGCGGTTCCCTGGTCGCCCGTTCACTCTACGGCGAAAGGGGCGACGCAACCTGGTCTATGCTCGCCGACACGAACACGTGGGCCTACGAGATGTCCGCCGTGAACTACGGCGACTGGCACAACGCCCTCTACTGGTCCTCTTCCTACTGCTCGCTCCCTTCCAACTATTGGTCCCAGGCGTGGGACGAGACGTGGATGCAACCGCAGACCGTTCGCTCTCCCGAGGGGCGCGAGACCCATTGGGAGCGCTCGAGCCGCGACCTGCTTGTCTTCGGTGCTGGCACCAACAGCGTCCTCGACCGCGCCGTCCTGCACTGCGACGACGCCTGGCATGTCACGAACGCCGTCGACGCCAACGGACACTCCGTTTCCACCGTCCGCGACGCCGCGGGCTACGTGACGCGCGTCGAATCGGCCGGCGATCCCGCCGTCTCCTTCGGCTACGATTCGCTCGGCCGCGTTTCGTCCGTGTCTCTTCCCGGACCCGGCGGCTCCGTCCGCACGACGGCGACCGTGAACAACGCCTTCGGACTTCCCCTCTCCGTCGTGCATCCCGACGGCGCCGCCGAGTCGTGGCTCTACGACGGCACCTGGCGCCACGCGACGAACCACGTCGACGCCCTCGGCCGGACCGACGAAATCAAGTGGGTCCTCGGCACGCCCGTCCTCTCGTCGCGCCGCGCGGCCGACGGCACGGTCATTCCGCTCTGGTCGCTCAAGCACGACCGGCAGATGAACACGCTCGCGATCTTCGACCCGCTCGGCCGCGCCGCCGAGTCCTACGTCCTCGACCGCAACGAGCGCGTCGTCGCGGTCACGAACCTGGAAGGACAGGTGATGGTCAACGCCTGGGCCGTCGGCGACCGTCTGGCCGACGTCCGGCGCTTCGACGGATCCCTCGTCCGCCGTTTCTACGATTGGGCCGGCAATCTCTCCTGCGTCCATTTCCCGGACGGAGACATCCGTTTCCGCCACGACCGCGACGGGCTTCTCACATCCGCCTCCAACTCCGTCGGCCTCGTCACCAACGTCTACAACGAGGCCGCCTGGCTCGTGTCCACCGCGGGAGCGGACGGCACGCCCGTCTTCTACGGCTACCATCCCGCCGGCCAGGTCGCCTCCGTCGTCTCCGTCGCGGGCGAGACGGACTACGACCTCGACGAGGCCAATCGCGTCGCCCGCATCGAGGCGCCTCACGCCGCCTTCGACTTCGGCTACGGCGACTGGAACGGCCTCGTGGCCTCGATCACGAACGACGCCGGCATTGTGACCGAGTTCGCCTACGACCTGCGCGACCGCCTGACGAACATCGTCTACCGCTCGCCGTCCGGCGCCGAGCTCGCCCGCTTCGGCTACTCGCTCGATCCCATCGGCCGCATCGTGGACCGGACGGTCGATGTCAGCGCCGGTGGGGCGAGCCGTCCCCGGCGAGCCGTATTCGCCTACGACGACCTTGACCGGTTGGTCTCCGAGCGGATAGAATCGGCGCCGTTCGGAACGAATCCGCCTCCCCGCCAGATGACCTACGCCTACGACCTCGCCGGCAACCGCCTCCGCAAGACGGACACCGACTCGGGCGCGGTCGACTATACTCTCGGGCTTGGCGACCGCCTCGCGACCTTCACCGGCGGAGCCTACGAATACAATCCGGCGGGCTGCGTGACGAACATCTCCGGTGGGGCGAGCTCTCCAAGCGAGCCGCTTTCCCGCGCGCTTGCGTGGAACACGCAATATCAGCTCGTCTCCGTCTCCACCAACGGCGCCTTCGCCGAATCCTATACGTGGGACCCGCTTGGCCGCCGCGCGACCACCACGACTTCCGAAGGCACGATCCGCCACGTCTACGACGATGTCCAATGCATCGCCGACCTCGACGAATCCGGCTCCGTCGTTCGTTCCTACGTCTGGGGTCCCGGCATTGACAACCTGCTGTCCGTCACCGTCGCAGACGGCAATGGACAGCCCCACGTTTACTATGCCCTCACGGACCACCAGAACACCGTCCACGGATTCGTCGATTCGACCGGCGCCCTCGTCGCCCATTACGTCTACGACGCTTGGGGCAACGTCCTCGATTCGTCCGTCTCCGTCCCCGCCCTCGCGAACAACCGCTACCTCTTTCAGGGCCGCGAGTATTCTTGGTCGACCGGCCTCTACAACTTCCGCGCCCGTTGGTACGACCCCGCCACTGGCCGCTGGCTCTCCAAAGATCCAATCGGAATCAGTGGGGGGATGAATCTATATTGTTTTTGCGGAAACAACCCGATTTGTCTTATTGATCCGACAGGAACAAGTTTTTGGAGCGTGGTGCGATCCTTTGCAGTTGGCGCGGCTATTGGCGTAGCAACAGCTGCTATCGTTGCAGTTGCCGCTCCCGTGGCTGTTACTGCATTAGTTACGGCGGGCGTCTCAACAACAGTGGCATCGGCAATCGTAACTACCGGGTTGGGTGTGGGTGCGGTTGTTGGGACTGCTAGCACAGTAGCTTCGACCACCATTGCGGTAATGAATAATGATTGGGATTCCGTTGCGTTTAATGCCGGAAACATAGTTGGCGGAATTGGATGTGGAAGCTTTATGGGACGAGGCATGGTCAATAAGATGACGGGAATTGAAAGTCGCGCGCCAACTGGCATCTCTCTCAAGGAGAGATTGGCATACGAGCACGCTAATCGTTACAACCCGAATTATGAAAATGGAAGTGTGACCAAATGGATGGGGTCCGCACCGACTCCCATGGCAGGCGCTGCCGCCATCGGGTTTACTGCGGGAACCGCGTCGTTGTCCACTCTTTTCAAGTGCGGTGAATAATTGCTGGAAATGATTTTGTTCAAGGACAAAAATAAACTGGAACGATTCTTGCACGTTCGAAAGGGATTTTGGCTTCTTTGGGCCAATTTTTCTCTCTTGTCTAGTGGAATATTTCTTTCGGTTGGTCTTTTCTGGTTGACAATTACTGAAAGAAATCCTGTCGGCTCCGTTTTAGTCGCTTGTTCAGCGCCGCTTTTTTACACTGCAGTTTTTTCCAGAATTCGACTAATTCAAATTGATGCGCTCTTGAGGGACTTAACGCAACGGGTTTGTGACGTTGTTTTCACAGTTGCCAGCAACAAATTTTTACTGTTCAGAAAAGTAATTATTCACACAAATTTCGGGTCCGTTCTGACATGCCTCTCAATAACGAGAATTGAGGCTTCGGTTTTGTTTTCCCGTTCTCTTGATGAAGATTTTCGTCGGCTGAGAAATTCGTTCTTTTGCGGAAAACAATCAATCAATGATCTTAATGGTCCAGAGAAACCTTTGGCGTTTGATTGTCTAGCGGAAGCCATTTGGGACATGAAGAAACAACGAAACAAAAGTTGTTTCATTTTGGGAGTGGTCGTTTTCGCTTCCGGTGTTTTGTCCATAGCATTTCCTGTGCTCTGGATATTTTTTTCTTCGGTTACGGTTCTTTGCTCGCTTTTTGCTTTTGCAAAAATAAGAGATTTTCGCCGTTTGATTCAAATTGGGGATGAGCGGGCTCGTCTTGTTTCGGTTTATTCCGAGGTCTATCGCCCTGTTTTTGGTAATCGAATTTATTCGCGAACACACTTCACAACAACCGATGGTCTAGATATTGTCGTCCACAATTGTACTGAAAGAAACAGGAATCGGTCGACCTTGATGCATCCCGAATCGATGAAGGATAAATAATGAGAAACGCATCACAGTGGTTCATTCCCACAGACTCGGGAATCGAAATTGAACTGTCGGAGTTCTTCCGCAAGTACCTTGGGGGCCAAATCCGGGACGTCGGTTCTTGCGGCTGAATTGGAATCGTTTTTTCAAGTGGACTGCATCTGTTCGGCGCGGATTCTCGGTGCGACGCCGTCAAACGACCCGATGCGTTTCGAACATAGACGGTTGCCGTTCATCAAAACCAATACACTATCCGAGAACTCTAACTTTTCCGATTCGACACTTCTTCTTTCGGCGGCGAAAGTCGATTGGGTCTCGTTCTGAATTTTTGATTGCGGATCCTATGCCCTGTTTTCTCCTTCGGATTCTTCCGCCGGCGCAGCCGATACGCCGGGAGATAAATAGACAGCGAGGAAACTGGGTATGAGTAATTCGGCGATTCTCCGCATTTTGAAATCTCGTGCATACCGTGGCGACGGTGTCTCCGCATGGATTCTCGGGATGGCGGTCGCGGTTGGGGCTTCAGCCCTTTGGATTTTGGTGAACCGTATCGGAAATCCGGTGTCCGCGGATGCGGAAACGCAAGTCGAGCCGGAACCTCTGCCACCGCCCGTCGTTTCCGTCGCGGTGGACGAATCGGAATCGAAAGAATCGGACCGGATGGTGATGCTGGACGCGGGCGGAATGCCCGGCGGGGAATTCGACGGAACTACCGATGCAAACTTCGATCGTATTCCGTTCCGCGGTCCGGCATCCATGTCCGGAAGGGATGCCGATGGGAGGAGCGTGCGATCATCTGTGGCTGCGCAAGCGTCAGACATCAACCAAGCCATGGATCGCGCGCTTGCGGCGGCGGATTTAGGGCGGGACGAAGCGGCCCGGTTAATCGCGACGTGGCGCGACCGGACGAACGACGAACTCGTCCGCAACTTCGCCGTGCAGCACTTGGAGCGCTACGCCCGCGAATGCGTCGTGCGCGGCACGTGGGATCCGGCTTCGGCCGATGCGGCGGACGTCCGCGCCGCGTTGGAGGAAGCCGTCATCGAAACCGGAACCTCCGTCGGCGGCGCGGCGTTGCTCGCTCTCGCCCGTCTTTCCGAGATCGACCCCCACGTCGACCGCGCCCGTCTCGGCACCCGTGCGTCCGCCCTCGTTTCCGATGCCTCCGTTCCCTCCGCCAACCGCGTCTCCGCCGCCCAGGTCTGCGGCCTCCTCCGCGTCCGCTCCGCGCTTCCTGCCCTCCGCTCCCTCGCGTCCGACCCCGCCGCCCCCACGCCGCTCCGCCTCGCCTCGGAACACGCGGTGGAGGAATGTGCCGGTCCGTGAACCCGCACGCAGCGGGCGCGGAGTCGTTTCCTCACGCGGAGAGCGCGGCGTTTTGTCTCACGCGGAGGCCGCAGCTGGCGCGGAGTTTGTCTCACGCGGAGGCCGCAGAGACCGCAGAGTTTTTCTCTCCGCGCCTCTGCGCCTCTGCGTTGAAATCATCCTTGCCCAGCGGCCAGCAGTACAAGCCAGGCCAGTCCTTCAACTGGCCACCCTTGTAGGTGCCGACGAGGACGATGCGCCCGCGCGCCGCCCCGTCGGCCGTTTTCGTTTGTTTTCCGGTCTTCATGCGCGTTGCGGTTTACGGCCTTCAATTCTACCACAACGGCACGTGCGGGGCAAATACGGGAAGAATGTTGCCAGTGTGCGAATGTTGCCAATACCAATGTTGCCAGTTGCCAATTTGGCATCAGCGCCCGGCATTCCATCCATTGGAAATTGGAATTGGGAACTGGCAACATTTTCACATTGGCAACATTTTCTGGTCCGGCCGTCAGCCGTTCCGGCGGCGGAGAACCGGCTCTTGGTTCGCTCCGGGTCGAGCGCGATGCCCGCGCCCGTCATCACGACGGCGTCCGTGGCCTGGTTCGCATAGCCGGTCGCGCAGGCAGAATCTGGCGATCTCCGCGATCCCGTTGCCGCTGAAACCGGTCTGGTTGGTCCCGGTGCGGGTTCCGTGTTCATGGGGTGAATCCGAACTCCTCCTGAAGGAGAATCGCGAGCGGGATGCCGAGCAGGATGGGGAAGGCGGTTGTGTTGCCGACGACCGACCATGCGAAGAGGGAAATGTCCACTTCCGGATAGATGATCGCGACTGCGGGCGCGAGGATCGCGACGGAAACCAGGCCGCATACAAATACCGCAATGCACTGCCGCAACAGGTCCCGCGGGGTCCGAAGCGCGAACGGTGCGCGCCAGACGCGCTTCCAGAGGAACCAGACGCTGAAAGGGCCGAGGAAGTTCGCCGCAAAGCCGGCGATCGAAGTCCAGCGAAGCGCATGGTCGATGGCGTCGGCCGCCAAGTTCCCGCAGGCGGCGGCCAGACAGCCGACCGGCCCGAAGAATACGGCGTAGACGGGCCCGAGCGCCTGCACGGGGCGGACATCCGTGAATCCGGGAATGAGGTTCATCGCCTTGAACGGGATTGCGACGACAAGGTAGATTCCCAGAAGTCCCGAGAATCGGACAAACGCATGGCGGTTCATGCCCCCGCCTCCTTTTCGTTGGCGGCATCCCGAGCCGCGGCTTCAGAGCAGCCTTCGCGTTCCGTCTCTCGCCGGCGACCGCGGAAGTCCGCGATTTCGGCCAGGGTTCCCGCCACCACCAGCGCCGCGCCCAGAGCGATGCGCGGCGTGAGCGTGACGCGGTCGACGATCCCCGCCGGGAGCAGCACGCCCCAGGCGATGGAGAATACGATTTCAAGCGAATAGACGACCGTGGCGTTGGCGGCCGTGACGCGGCGCAGCGCGAAGACATTGAGCGTCTGGGCGAAGGCCACGATGAAGTAGGCGTAGATCGCCCAGGAGGCCACGAGCGTGCGCGAACGCGGAAGGGACAGGAAGAGACGGGGGCTCTCCGCCGTCCATCCGACGAGGGAAATCGCGCCCGCGAACACCAGCAGCAGTATCGCCAGGGAAAGGGGGTCGCATCGTTTGGCTGTGTCGGCGAGCCAGACAATGGAAACGGCGCGCAGAAGGCACCCGGCCCCCATGATGGCGAGCCCCTGCATCTGCGAGGCGCGCAGCGACGGCCCCAGCGCCAGGACGATGCCCGCCAGGACCAGCGCGACGGATATCCACGTTTCCAGGGCGACGCTGCGCCGCAACGTGAGCAGGACGACGGGAAGCACGACGACGGTCATGCAGAACGTAAAGGCGCCCGATGCGACGTCGAACGACTTCGTCCCGTGGAAATACAGGGTGTTGTAGATGGCGTTCAGCGCGGCGAGGCCGAATGCGGCGCCGACGAAACGCCGACCGCCTTCGCGCACCGCGGCGGCGAGACGGGCGCGGAACGGAAAGAAAAGGAGCGCCGCGCCCGTGAAGGACGTGACGCACGACGTGGCGAAGGACGGCACGCCCTTGGGGATGCAGGCGTAAAGCACCACCTCGGCGCTCCAGCAGAGCGTCACGCAGAGAAGGCAGAGATTGGCTTGAAGACGGTTCATGAT
>JAFTHC010000194.1 GCA_017457625.1 Kiritimatiellia bacterium | reverse complement strand
GTTCGAACGCGATCGCCGAGGAGTCGACCGGGTGGTAGGAGCCGTCGTAGAGCGCGACCTTGATGTCCACGACCGGGCAGCCCGCGTAGGGGCCCTTCTCCATCGCGGCCTTGACGCCCTTCTCGACCGCCGGGATGTATTCGTTGGGGATCACGCCGCCGACGATTTCGTCCACGAACTCGAACGGGGTGCCGGGCTCGACCTTCTCGATGCGCAGGTAGACGTCGCCGTATTGGCCGGAGCCGCCCGTCTGCTTGACGTGCTTGTATTGGCCTTCGACCTGCTGCGTGATCGTCTCGCGGTAGGCGACTTCGGGGCGGCCGACTTCCGCTTCGACGTTGAACTCGCGCTTGAGGCGGTCCACGATGATTTCGAGGTGGAGTTCGCCCATGCCGGAGATGATCGTCTCCTCCGTCTCCTGGTCGTAGTTCACGACGAACGTCGGGTCCTCGTCCGCGAGGGCCTGCAGGCCCTTGGAGAGTTTTTCGTTGTCGGAGTGGGACTTGGGCTTGATCGAAATCGAGATGACGGGCGCCGGGAATTCGATCGACTCGAGGAAGATCGGGTTGTCGCCGTCGCAGAGCGTGTCGCCGGTGCGGGTGCGGTCGAGGCCGACGAGGGCGACGATGTCGCCCGCGTGGGCGCTCTCGAGCGCCTCCTGCTTCTTGGCGTGCATGCGGACGAGGCGGCCGACGCGCTGGTCGCGCTCGCGCGTGGAGTTGTAGACCACGTCGCCCTGGTGGAGCGTGCCGGAGTAGATGCGGGCGTAGACGAGCTTGCCCATCTGGCGGTCGGCGACGATCTTGAACGCGAGCGCGGCGAAGGGCTCGTTGGCGTCCGCATGGCGGACGGGCGGCTCCTTGCCCTCTTCCTCCTCCTTCTTCGTGAGCGTGCCGTAGACGGGCGGCAGGTCGAGGGGGCTGGGGAGGAAGTCGACGATCGCGTCGAGGAGCGGCTGGACGCCCTTGTTCTTGAACGACGTGCCGCAGAGCATCGGCTGGATCTTGCGCTCGATCGTGGCCTTGCGGATCGCGCCCATGAGCTCCTCGACCGTGAGCTCCTCGCCTTCGAGGACCTTCTCGATGAGCGCGTCGTCCGTCTCGGCGGCGCTCTCCATGAGCTTCTGGCGCCATTCCTTGGCCTGGTCCATCAGCTCGGCCGGGACCTCGCCCTCGATCACCTTGAGGCCGTTGCAGGATTCGTCGAAGCGCAGCGCCTTCATGCGGATGAGGTCCACGACGCCTTCGAAGGAATCTTCCTTGCCGATCGGGATCACGACCGGGACGGGGTTGCCCTGGAGGATCTTCTTCACGTCCTCGAGGCAGCCGAAGAAGTCGGCGCCGACGCGGTCCATCTTGTTCACGAAGATGACCTTCGGGACCTTGTATTTCTCGGACTGGCGCCAGACCTGCTCGGACTGGGGCTGGACGCCGGCGACGGCGCAGAAGAGCGCGACCGCGCCGTCGAGCACGCGGAGCGAGCGCTCGACTTCGGCCGTGAAGTCGACGTGGCCGGGGGTGTCGATGATGGTGATCTGGTGGTCGCGCCAGAAGCACGTCGTGGCGGCCGAACCGATCGTGATGCCGCGCTCCTGCTCCTGGACCATGAAGTCCATCGTGGCGGCGCCGTCGTGCACCTCGCCGAGCTTGTGGTTTTCGCCCGTGTAGTAGAGGATGCGCTCGGTGGTGGTCGTCTTGCCGCCGTCGATATGGGCCATGATGCCGATGTTGCGGTATTTGTCCAGGGGGATGTTAGCCATGTCGGGCCTCGGGTTGGGTTGTGTGGTGCGTGTTGAAGTCGCGCGTGCGTGAAAACGGGCGGCGAGTCTAGCAAAACCCGCGCGCGAACGCAAGATTCCTTTTTTCTCGCGCGCCCGCGCGAAGCGCGCCGCTTGCGGGCGCGCGAACGCCTGTGCTAGAATGCCGCGGCGTCATGACAACCACCGGACAATCCGGGCTCGACGTGGCGCACGTCTGCGCCCTCGCCCATTTCGACCTCTCCCCGGAGGAGATGGCCCGGTTCCAGAAGGAGCTCGGCCCCATCGTCGCCTACGTGGACAAGCTTTCCGAACTCGACCTCGCGGGCATCGAGCCAACCCAATACGGCCAGCCCGTCGCGAACGTCCTGCGCGAGGACGTCGTCGAGCCCTCCCTCGACCGCGAGACGGTCCTCCGCAACGCGCCCGACGCGTCGGAGACCGAGTTCCGCATGCCCCGCATCGTGGAGTAGCGCCATGGCCGGTATCGACATCTCCTCCCTCACCGTCGCCTCCGCGCAGCGCGCCCTCCGCCGCGGCGACTTCACGTCCGTCGAGCTCACGCAGGCCGTCCTCGACGCGATCGCCGCCAAGGACGGCGCCATCGGCGCCTACCTCACGCTCGACGCCGAGGGCGCCCTCGCCGGCGCCGCCGAGGCGGACGCGCGCCGCCGCGCGGGCGAGGACCGCGACCTGCTGGGCATCCCCGTCGCGATGAAGGACATCTTCAACGTGAAGGGCCAGCCCTGCACGTGCGCCTCGCGCATCCTCGAAGGCTACGTCGCGCCGTTCGACGCGACCGTCGTCGCCCGCCTCCGCGCCGAAGGCGCGATCCCCTGCGGGCGCGTCAACATGGACGAGTTCGCGATGGGCGCCTCGACGGAGCACAGCGCGTTCCAGGTCACGCGCAATCCCGTCGCGCCGGACCGCGTCCCGGGCGGCTCCTCCGGCGGCAGCGCCGCCGCCGTCGCGGGCGGCATGGCGCTCGCCTCGCTCGGCACCGACACCGGCGGCTCGATCCGCCAGCCCGCGTCGTTCTGCGGATGCGTGGGGCTCAAGCCCAGCTACGGCCGCGTCTCGCGCTACGGCGTCACCGCGTTCGCTTCGTCGCTCGACCAGGTCGGCCCGATCGCGCGCGACGTCGAGGACGCCGCGATCCTCCTGCAGGCGATCGCCGGCGCCGACCCGCACGACCAGACGTGCCTCGACCGCCCCGTCCCCGACTACCGCGCCGCGCTCGCCGGCGCCTCGGTCGAGGGGCTGCGCATCGGCGTCCCGAAGGAGTATTTCGTCGAGGGCACCGACCCGCAGGTGATGGCGCTGGTGCGCGCGGCGATCGACAAGGCCGCCGCCGCCGGCGCGCGCGTCGAGGAGATCTCGCTGCCGAACACCGAATACGCGATCGCCGTCTACTACATCGTCGCCACCGCCGAGGCGAGCGCGAACCTCGCGCGCTTCGACGGCGTGCGCTACGGCCGCCGCGAGGTCGGGCCGGACGGCTCGCTGCAGTCGCTCTACGACCTCTCGCGCACGCACGGCTTCGGCCCGGAGGTGAAGCGCCGCATCCTGCTCGGCACGTGGGTGCTCTCGAGCGGCTACTACGACGCCTACTACAACCGCGCGCTCAAGGTCCGCACGCTCGTGCGCCGCGACTTCGACGCGGCGTTCGCGAAGGTCGACGCGATCCTCTGCCCCGTGGCGCCGACGCCGGCCTTCCCGCTCGACTCGACCGTGAACGACCCGCTGCAGGCGTATCTGTGCGACGCGTTCACCGTCCCGGCGAACCTCGCGGGCCTCTGCGGCGTCTCGGTCCCCTGCGGCCGCACCGCCGACCTCGGTCTCCCCGTCGGCCTGCAGATCCTCTGCCCGCCCTTCGAGGAGCCTCGCCTGCTCCGCATTGCTCGGGCCATGGAGACGCTCCTTTAACCCACCCCCGACCCACCATGAAACTCGATCCGACCAAACTCTCCGACTGGCAAATCGCCGAAGCCGCCGAAAACGAACTGCGTCCCGTCACGGACGTCGCCGCCGCCCTCGGCATCCGCCCCGACGAACTCTCCCCCTACGGCCGCTGCTACGGCAAGGTCGACGCGCAGAGCGTCATCGCCCGCACGCCCGCCGACGCCCCGCGCGCCAAGTACGTCGACGTGACCGCCATGACCCCGACGCCGCTCGGCGAGGGCAAGACGACGACGACGATGGGCCTCGTCGAGGGCCTCGGCGTGCTCGGCCGCCACCCCGTCGCCACGATCCGCCAGCCCTCCGGCGGCCCGACGTTCAACATCAAGGGCTCCGCCGCCGGCGGCGGCCTGGCGCAGTGCCTCCCGCTCGCGCCCCTCTCGCTCGGCCTCACGGGCGACATCGACGCGATCACCAACGCGAACAACCTCTGCATGACCGCCCTCACCGCGCGCATGCAGCACGAGCGCAACTACGACGACGAAAAGCTCGCCAAGCGCAACCTCAAGCGCCTCGACATCGACCCCGCGCGCATCAACATGCGCTGGGCGATCGACTTCTGCGCGCAGGCGCTGCGCAACATCGAGATCGGCCGCGGCGGAAAGATGGACGGCTACCAGATGGACAGCGGCTTCTACATCACCGTCGCGTCCGAGGTCATGGCCATCCTCGCCGTGTCGCGCGACCTGGCGGACCTGCGCGAGCGCATGGGCCGCATCGTCGTGGCGTGGTCGCGCTCCGGCGCGCCCGTCACCGCGCGCGACCTCGAGGTCGACGGCGCGATGACCGCGTGGATGGTCCGCGCCGTGAACCCGACGCTCATGCAGACGCTCGAGGGCCAGCCGGTCTTCGTCCACGCCGGCCCGTTCGCCAACATCGCGATCGGCCAGAGCTCGGTGATCGCCGACCGCCTCGCGAGCCGCCTCGGCGAGATCCTCGTCACGGAGAGCGGATTCGCCTCCGACATCGGCTTCGAGAAGTTCTGGAACATCAAGTGCCGCGCCACCGGCATGAAGCCCGACGCCGCGGTCGTCGTCGCGACCGTGCGCTCGCTCAAGCTCCACGGCGGCGGCCCCGAGGTGAAGCCCGGCGCGAAGCTCAGCGACGCCTACACGCGCGAGAACCTCGCGCTCGTCGAGAAGGGCTGCGACAACCTCCGCGCGCACATCGGCATCGTGAAGAAGGCCGGCGTGACGCCCGTCGTCTGCCTCAACGCGTTCTACACTGACACCAAGGCCGAGTGGGACCTCGTCAGGCGCGTCGCCGAGGAGGAGGGCGCGCTCTTCGCCGTCTCCAAGCACTGGGAGAAGGGCGGCGAGGGCGCCCGCGAGCTCGCGGAGGCGGTCGTCGCCGCCACCGAGAAGCCGTCCGAGTTCAAGTTCCTCTACTCGCTCGACGAGCCGCTGCAGTCCCGCATCGAGAAGGTCGCCAAGGAGGTCTACGGCGCCGACGGCGTCGACTACGAGCCCGCGGCGCTGGAGAAGCTGCGCGTGATCGAAGCGAACCCGACGATGTCGAATCTCCCGGTCTGCATGGCGAAGACCCAATACTCGCTCTCGCACGACCCGACGAAAGTCGGCCGTCCGCGCGGCTGGCGCCTGCCGGTGCGCGACGTGCTGACCTACTGCGGCGCGGGCTTCATCGTCCCCGTCGCGGGCGGCATCAAGCTCATGCCCGGCACCGGCTCGGATCCGGCCTACCGCCGCATCGACGTCGACACCGCCACCGGCAAGGTCAAGGGCCTCTACTAGACCCTTCCGCCGTCACGGCGAACGCGGCCGCGCGACTCGTCGCGCGGCCGCGTTCCGTTATGGGGATGCGGTTCCGCCGCCTACGATCCGGGCGACCAGGTTTCCGGCTTGGAGCGGGCTCGGGAACGGGCGTCGCGCTCGCGGCGGGCGACGGCGTCCAGAACGCCGTTCACGAACGAGCCGGCCTGGAGCGAGCCGAAGAACTTCGCCAGGTCGACGGCTTCGTTGATCGCGACGGCCGCGGGGGTCGTCTCGGGCGCGAAGACGAGTTCGTAGACGCCCAGCCGAAGCACGGAGCGCTCGACGGAACCGAGGCGCTCGATCTTCCAGTTGGGGCAGCGCTCCTGGATGCGCCGGTCGATCGCGGAAAGGTGCGACAGGACGCCGCGGACGAGGTCCTCGACGAACGCGCGGGCCGCGGGCTCGGGTCCCTCGGGCGGTTCGTCCGGGGCGCGCAGGCGCAACTCGCTCGTCCAAAACGCGGCGAAACGCGACTCCGGGGCCGTTTCCGGCTCCGGGTTCTGGTCGAACTCGAACAGAAGCTGCAACGCCCACTCCCGGGCCTGGCGTCTCGTAGACATGGAAACCGGAACCTGCGAACCTGCGAACTTGAGAACTTGAGAACCTGCGAACGCAGGCCGCTAGACCTGCTTGAAGACCGACACCATTTCGACGGCGGCCATCGCGGCGTCCCAGCCCTTGTTGCCCATCTTCGTGCCGGCGCGTTCGATGGCCTGCTCGAGGTTGTTGGCGGCTACGAGGCCGCCGGTGACGGGCTTGTCGTATTGCAGCGCCAGTTGCGTGAGCGAACGGGCGACTTGCTGCTCGATCAGGTCCGCGTGGGGCGTGGCGCCCTGGATCACGCAGCCGAGCGCGAGCACCGCGTCGAACTTGCCGGACTTGAGCAGGCGCTGGACCGCGAGCGGGATTTCGGACGCGCCGGGGACGCGCACGAAGGCGATGTCGCCCGGCTTGGCGCCGTGGCGCAGGAGGCAGTCCTCCGCGCCTTGCAGCAGCTGTTCGGTGAAGAGGCTGTTGAAGCGGCTCACGACGATGCCGAACTTGGCGCCGGCGGCGGAGAGGGTTCCGGAGATTTCCTTCATGGTTTCGTTCCTTCGCGTTTCGGTCCCGGCCGGGGACGGGCGGGCGGAAAATGGAGATGGCGTCCCGCCCGCGGCGCGCGCGCCGCGGGCGGGATCGGGTGCGGGCTAGACGTAGCCCTGCGCGACCATCGCGTCGGCGACCTTGACGAAGCCGGCGATGTTGGCGCCCGCGACGTAGTTGCCCTTCTTGCCGAAGGCCTTCGCGGCCTCGTAGGCGTTGTCGTGGATCGCCTTCATGATGCCCTTGAGCTTCGCGTCGACTTCCGCGGCGCTCCAAGAAAGGCGCTCGGAGTTCTGCGACATCTCGAGGCCCGACGTGGCCACGCCGCCGGCGTTGGACGCCTTGCCCGGGCTGTAGAGGATCTTCGCCTTGACGAACTTGTCGACCGCTTCGAGCGTGGACGGCATGTTCGCGCCCTCGCCGACGACCTTGACGCCGTTCTTCAGGAGCGTGTCCGCGTCCTTGCCGTCGAGCTCGTTCTGGCGGGCGCACGGGAAGGCGCAGTCCACCGGCACGGCCCACGGGCGGCCGTCCTTGTGGAACTCGACGCCCTTCTTCCCCTTCGCGAACTCGGCCAGCTCGCCGCGCTTCACCTGCTTGAGGTTCTTCACCTCGTCGATGAAGTCCTGCGACATGCCGCCCTTCACGTAGATCCAGCCGGAGCGGTCGGAGAACGTGACGGGCCTGGCGCCGAGCTGCACGAGCTTCTCGGCCGCGTATTGCGCGACGTTGCCCGAGCCGGAGATGGAGCAGACCTTGCCCTCGAGCGAGTCGCCCTTCGTGGCGAGCATGTTCGCGGCGAAGTAGACGTCGCCGTAGCCCGTCGCCTCCGGGCGGATCAGCGAGCCGCCGAAGGAGAGGCCCTTGCCGGTCAGCACGCCCGTGAACTCGTTCACGATGCGCTTGTACTGGCCGAAGAGGTAGCCGATCTCGCGGCCGCCCACGTTCATGTCGCCGGCCGGCACGTCCGTGTCCGGGCCGATGTGGCGGTAGAGCTCCGTCATGAAGCTCTGGCAGAAACGCATGACCTCCGCGTCGGAGCGGCCCTTCGGGTTGAAGTCCGAGCCGCCCTTGCCGCCGCCCATCGGGAGCGTGGTGAGGGAGTTCTTGAAGACCTGCTCGAAGCCGAGGAACTTCAGGACCGAGAGGTTCACCGTGTTGTCGAAGCGCAGGACGCCCTTGTAGGGGCCGATCGCGGTGTTGTACTGGAAGCGGTAGCCGCGGTTCACGTGGAGCTTGCCGGAGTCGTCCGTCCACGGAACGCGG
>JAFTHC010000193.1 GCA_017457625.1 Kiritimatiellia bacterium | reverse complement strand
GTTCCAAGACCTCTACGGCAGGGAGCAGCTGCCCGGCCTCGCCTCCCAGCACCTGATGGCGCAGGGCTACGGCTACGGCGGCGAGGGCGACTGGAAGGTTTCCGCGATGACCGCGGTGATCAAGGCGATGGGCGAAGGCAAGAGCGGCGGCACGGCGTTCATGGAGGACTACACCTACCACCTGGAGCCCGGCCGAGAGTATTCGCTCGGCGCGCACATGCTCGAAGTGTGCCCCTCGCTCGCCGCGGACAAGCCGCGCATCGAGACGCACCACCTCGGCATCGGCATGAACGAGAAGGACCCCGCGCGCCTCGTCTTCGAGGGCCGCGCCGGCAAGGCGCTCGTGGCGAGCCTCGTGGACATGGGCGGCCGCCTGCGCCTCATCGTGCAGGACATCGAGTGCGTGAAGCCCATCATGAAGATGCCCAACCTGCCGGTCGCGCGCGTCATGTGGCGCGCCCTGCCCGACCTGCAGACGGGCCTGGAGTGCTGGATCGCCGCCGGCGGCGCGCACCACACGACGCTCACGCACGACGTGACGGCCGAGCAGCTGCGCGACTGGGCGCGGATCATGGAGATCGAGTTCGTCCACATCGGCGCGGACACCACGGTCGAGGGGCTCGAACACGACCTGTTCCTCTCGGATCTGGCGTGGAAGCTCCGCTCGTAGGAGGCGCGCCATGCTCGAAGAACTCAAGGAAGCGGTGCTGCAGGCGAACCTCGAGCTGCCGCGCCGCGGCCTCGTCGTCTACACGTGGGGCAACGTCTCCGGCGTCGACCGCGAGCGCGGCCTGATGGTCATCAAGCCCAGCGGCGTGTCCTACGAAACCATGAAGGCCTCCGACATGGTCGTCGTCTCGCTCGAGACGGGCGAAAAGGTCGAAGGCGCGCTCAACCCGTCCTCCGACACGCCCACGCACGTCGTGCTCTACCGCGAGTTCCCGGAGGCGGGCGGCGTCGTGCACACGCACAGCCGCTGGGCCACGACGCTCGCCCAGGCGGGCCGCGACCTGCCGCCGCTCGGGACCACGCACGCGGACCACTTCTACGGCGCCGTGCCCTGCACGCGCGCCATGCGCCGCGAAGAGATCGAAGGCGCGCCCGGCCACTACGAGTGGGAGACAGGCCACGTGATCGTCGAGGCGTTCCGCGGACGCGGGATCGACCCGGCGTCCGTCCCCGCGGCGCTTGTCCGCAGCCACGGCCCGTTCACGTGGGGCAAGACCCCGGCCAAGGCCGTCGAGAACGCCGTCGTCCTGGAGGAGCTCGCCTTCATGGCGTGGCACGACCTGGCGCTCGACCCGGACCTCCCCGACATGCCGCGCGCGCTGCTGGACAAGCACTACCTCCGCAAGCACGGCGCCGGCGCCTACTACGGCCAGAAAGCCTAGACCGGCCGCCGCCCCTCCATGAGCGCCGACAAAGCCCTCGACTTCCGCTACGCGGTCGCCAACACCGAAATCCTCGTCGCCCCGTCCGGCACGCTGGAAACCTTCGGCAGCACGATCGTGGGCTACGTGCACGTGTGCGAGACGATGGACAGCGTCGAGCGTTGCCGCGTCCGCACCGGCCGCATGAAGCTCGCGCGCCCGCAGATCGTGACGCCGGCGGCCTATTCGGAAATGCTCCTGGAGGGCTTCGGCGAAGAGGCGCGCAAATACGCCGAATGGCTGGCCGAAAACGAGGAATCGGTCCGGATCCTGCGCTACGGCTACGTGCTCAAGCGGGAGTCCTTCAGCGAAGAGACGGTCGGCCGCCCGCTCGCGGCCGTCGTGGAGGACGCCAAGCGCGACGTCGCCTCGCGCAAGGACCCCTACCTGGCGCTCGTGCTGGGCGTGGACGAACCGTGGGACGTCTGCCTCGTGAAACTCTTCCGCGAAATCGTCGCCCGGTCCGCGCGCAAGAATTTCTCCGAAATGGCGGAGCGCCGCCTCTTCGACCGCAAGGACGCGCTCGGTCCGGAGGTGCGCGAAGAGATTGAACGCGCCTTCGCCGCCGCCGAGCGCGACCGCTCCCTCGTGAAGCAACTCGGCGCCCTGCTCCAGAAACACGGCGCCTTCGAAGCCTACGAAGAGCGCTTCTTCGCGCTCGTGCCGCGGTAGCCCCGGCATCGCGACCCCGCAAGGGGGTCGCTACAAGACGCCCCGTCCTGTGGCGAGGCCCCGTCCTGTAGCGAGGCCCCGTCCTGTAGCGAGGCCCCGTCCTGTAGCGAGGCCCTTGCGGCCTCGCGCCCGTCCTGTAGCGAGGCCCTTGCGGCCTCGCGGTCAGTAGAGCAGGATCCGCGAGCGCCGCACGTCCAGCAGCCCCGCGCCCTTCACGGTGCCCCAGGGGTGGATTTCGCCCATGCACAGCGGGTAGCTTCCGTTCACCGCGATCCCCGTCGAATCCGCAATTCGGATGCGCAAGGTCTTCAGGGAAAGGCCGCGGAAGGAGACGGCCTTCCTCTGGCTGGCGCTCTCGTCCGTGGAGCCCGTTCCGGTGATGGCGACTTCGGCGATGGCCGTTTCGACATCGTCCTCGACCTTGTAGAACTCCACGGTCTGCGTATGGTCGTGGACGAGGAAATCGATCTTCGTCAGGTCAATTTCCACTTCGAAGTCGAACTGTATCCATTCGTCGTGGCTGTGCGTGAGGGCGTGCCAGTCCGACCACAAGTGCCACTCCCAGTTCCCGTCGATCAGTTTCGAGGGACTGCAGCCCCAGTCCGGATTGCCGGTCGAAGACACCGTCAGCGTCGTGAACTGGACCGCGCCGGGCGCGGCGATGCCGCCCTGTTCCGCGAGATCGATCGGATCGTAGAAGCTGATCGCCTCGCCGCACCTCGTGCAGACGAGCGTTCCTCTTCCGTAGGATGAGCTCGAGCCCGGCGTCAGGAGATTCTCCTCCCAGTCGTGGCCGAGGGGAAGGGCGGAGTCGAGTTCGAAGACCTCGCCGCAGACCTGGCACTTGCGGCGCTTGATTCCGTAGGTCGTGCAGGTGGCGGAGCCGGGCACCTCCTCCCATTCCGTGTAGGAGGGATGCTGGCAGCCGACGGAGGCGGGGTCGACGCCCCAGACCTCGACCTCGCCCAGGGACCCCGTCCAGCCGAGCGTCGTGTCGAAGACGTATTTGACGGCGGTGGCGACGGCGTTCACGGCGAAGCTCTTCGTGCCTTCGGCCTGGACGCCCGTGGCGCCGGGGATCGGGATCCAGGTCCGGGGATCGAGATCGACTTCGTAGTATTTGTTGCTGTCCTGGTCCTGCTTCAGCTCGAGAGCGGAGTAGTCCGGAGCCGGCTCGGTCGTGTAGTAGAGCGAATACTTCGTGTTGCCCGCGTGCCCGACCTTGAACTCGGTCACGTACCAGGCCACGCCCGTGTCCTGTTCGTCCTCGTCGAGACCCGTCGTGGGGATGACGATTTCGGCGCCGGCGGTGTTCTGGATGCGGTAGTCGGTAAACGTGCCGTTGAACACGTGCGACATGTAGCTGCCGCCGTTGAATCCGGCGTCGCCGACATAGCCCCTTCCTCCGCGATAGAACATCGACCGCCCGAGGCGGGAGAGCTTGACGGGCGTCGGATCGTCCGCGCGGGCGGAGGGCGCGGCGAGGGAGAGGAGAAGGGCGAGGAGAAGGATGGTGTTTTTCATGGAAGGTGTCTCCGTGCGTTCGATCTTAGTCGCCGAGGTCCAGTTCCGACAGTTTCGTTCCCGCGTTGATCGCGTGGTCGCTGGCGACGATCTTCACGAACTTCGAGCTTTCCTCGGCGCCGACGGAGAGGCCGACCGTGCCGGAGGCGAGATCGTCGGCGCTCGGGAGGACCGACGGCTTCACGGCGATCCAGTCCGCGGGCCTGGCGCTCAGCGTCTCGCACTCGAACGCGGTGAAATACGTGTTCGCGGGCTGTCCCTTGAGGGTGATCGCGAGGTCGAACGTCCCCGCCGATTCGCCGCCGGCGGCGGGCGTCAGGGCGATCGGCTCGGACACGCCCGCGTAGCCCGGCTCCCGGATCTCGACGACGACGGGGACGAACGTGACGCCGCGGAAGTCGTCCACGACGGCGTTGCCCTCGTAGACGACGGCGGAGAGCCGCGTGGCCGATCCGGCCGCGGGGAGGGCGGTCGCGCCGGTCGTCGCGTTCGAGAGGACGGTTCCGCCGATGCCGTAGGTCACCGTGGCGGGGCTGGCGGTGAAGTCGACCGTCGCGTTCCAGTCGATCCATTCGTTCTCCGCGACGGGCGCGCCGGCGAGCGCGACCCAGCCGTCCGCCGTCCAGCCGTGGAGCGCGAGGCCGGAGTCGCCGTCGCCGAGCGCGAGGCCGGCGAGCGCGGCGGCGTCGAGGTCCGCGGGCGCACCGGGCTCGGAGACGAGCTGCGCGCGGCCCTTCACGCGCACCGCGCGGCCGGCGGTCGAGGCGGAGGTCGGCTCGTAGCGGACGAAGCCGCCGTCGCCGGCGTCCACGTCGAGGCGGCGGTTGCCGCCGTCCGTCGCGAAGGCGGTCCTGTTCGTGCCGCCCTCCTTCTCCCAGGAGCCGGCGCCCGCCGGGTCGGCGCCGGTGGCGAACGTCCAGCCGGTGTAGCCGTCCCGATCGAACCGGACGTTGAACCAGTCGGCCGTCGGGACGCCGACGGCGATGTCGCTCGCCGAGGCCTCGTAGCGCTCGCCGGTCGCCGCGTCCACGTGGACGAGCGTGAAGACGAACGGCGAGGTGGAGTCCTTCTCGACCGGGAGCGATCCGGCATAGGTCTCGCCCGCGACGACGTTCGCCCAGGTCCGGTCCGCGGCGCCGGGCGCCCGGAAGACGAGCGTCGCGGCGGCGTCCGCGCGGTCGATCGCGACGGACGCGGTGGCGGTCGTTCCGGCCGCGTCCGTCTCGACCTCGGGGACGCCGAGCGCAACGGGGAAGCGCGGCGTCGTGAAGGAGACCGACGCGTAGGCCTTCTTGCCCGTCGAGGATTCCGCGACGAGCGTGACGGCGTAGGCCGTCTCGGGCGCGAGCCCGGAGAGGTCGGCCGTCTCCGCGCCGGCCGAGGCGAAGGAGAGCGTGCCGGAGGACGCGGCGGCGGGGCCGCCGGAGAGCGTCCAGGCGACGGTGACGCCCGTCGCGTTCTCGCCGAGCGACGTGAGCGCGACGGAGAGCGTGGCGGTGCGGGCCGCGAGATCGCCCGCGGCGCAGTCGCCGAAGACGGGCGCGACGAGGGCGGCCGGCTCGACGTCCGTGAGGCAGACCATCTGGTAGGGCTGGAGCGTGAACGAGACCTTGCCGCCGGAGACCGCCTCCTCGCGCCAGTCGAGCGTGCGCCAGACGCGCGTCCTGGAGGTCTGCAGGTCCCAGGAGCCGGAGACGGGGCGGGCGGTGACGTTGATGACGGCCCAGTAGTTCCCGGCGTCGGTCGTCCAGCGGCGGATCGTCACGGGGTCGGAGCAGGTGCCGCCGAGCAGGACCGTGGAGGCCGTGGCGGGGAGCGAGAGGAAGTTGAGGTTGAACTCGCGGACGTAGGGCGCGTCGAGGCGGTCGAGGTTCGAGCCGAAGAGGTAGCCGAGGATCGTCGGGTCGTTCACGGCCATCGCCATCGTCTCGGCGCACATCACGGCGCGGCCGGCGTGGTCCATGTCGCTGGTGTAGTAGCCGGCGATGGACTGGCCGCTCTCGAGGTTGTAGTCGTTGGCGCAGAACTCGTCGAGCGAGTAGTGGCGCGCCATCACGAGGTCGCCGGAGGCGTTGCGGAAGGCCTGCGCGGGATCGGACGAGGCCACGGGGTGGATGCAGTTGAACGGGTAGCTCAGCGCCACGTTCTCGAGCGCCGCGTAGTGCTCGGGGTCGGCGTGGGGCGAATCGTGGCACACCTCGATGCTGCCCCAGTTGGAGCCGTCGCGGGCGAGGCCGGCCTTGTAGTTCGCCGCCATCGCGGAAAGCGACGTCTCGCCGCTCTTTCCGGTCATCTGTCGCCAGTTCTGGCCGTTGTAGAGCGTGTCCTGGTTGGCGTTGTCCTCGAT
>JAFTHC010000192.1 GCA_017457625.1 Kiritimatiellia bacterium | reverse complement strand
TCGAACGGCAAGTACAACGCCGGACAGATCGATTTCGAAACCAACCGCCACGGCGAGGTGACCGGCCTCAGGAAGGTCAACAACCACGTCCACATGACGGGCAAGAACATCGTCGCCATCGACCCGAAGCGCGCGGTGGCGGTGAAGGAGGCGTTCGTCAAGGCGCTCGCCGACGGCGGCGTCTCGGCGGACAAGATCGCCGCGATCCGCGCGAAGCTCGGCATCGCCGCGGAGACGAAGACGACCGTCGAGGGCGCCGGCGATGCCCTGCGGCGCCGCTATGCGCCGCTCTCCCGCGAGCAGGTGCGCGACATTCTCCGCCACGATTCCGGCCTCGCGGCGCTCCCGGAGGCCGCGGATTCGCGGAAGATCCGCGAGGCGCGCGCCGCCGTGGACGCCCAGCTCGCCTCGCTGGTGCGCAAGAGCCCGCCGCACGAGCAGCTCTTCGCGCTGCTCGCGGGCCGGTCGTGCATGGATTCCGCCAAGGCCGCCCTGCGCGCCAGCCCGGACATGATGAAGGTCGCGGCGGGCCTGCGCGCGAACATCAACGACACGCTTTTCCAGGACGCCTGGAACCGCGGCCTGGACCTGTGCCTCGACCGCCAGGGCCTGACGCTCGCCGCGCTGCGCGCCGCCGTCTTGGCCTTCGTCGCCAACCCCGACGCGGGGCCGCAGTCGGTCAAGACGCCGTTCGGCAAAATCACGGTTTCGTCCGTCGCCGAGGAGGCGATGAACGCGCGGCGCCTCGTGGCGTCGATCAAGGTCGGGAGCGAGACGCTGTCGCTCAATCTGGGCGTCTCACCCGCGGAAATCGTCGCGCGGCTCGACGGGCAGATCGCGGCCGGCGCGGAGCTTCTGGGCCGGAAGCGTCTCGGCGAGATGCTCGCCTACGCGAAGAAGCACGGCGCCGTGGGCGAGGACGGCGACCCCTGCCTCGGGCGCACCGTCGCGCAGGCGATCCTCCGGCAGTTCGCGGGCGTCGGGCAGGGGCTGCTGGACGAGCTCGACAACCTGTCGCTCGCGCGCTACGCCCGCGATGTGGCCAAGGGCACGACCGAGTGGACGGAGAACATGATCCGCACCGAGCGCAACGCGGCGCTTCTGAACAAGGACAACGTCCAGGCCATCGCCGAGGGCGTCGGCGAGATCGCCGACGGCGACGAAGGCCGGGAAATCGTCAAGACCATCGTCGAACAAGCGAACGAGAAGTTGAATGAGGATGCCGGGCAGCCGCCGCAGGAGGAGCAGGTTCCGCCGCAGGGCGGCGAGCTCCCGCCGCCGCAGGAGGAGCCGGTTCCGCCGCAGGAGGAGGCCCCGCAGGAGCCGCCGCCGCAGAAGGACAAGTTCGAGAAGCTTTTCGGCGCGCCGCTCGCCAGGGACGCGGAGGATGTCCGCACCGGCCGCGCGTTTGGCCCGGCGCGCAATCCGCTGGACGACCGGCTCTCTTCCGTCGAGAGCGGCGACGGCGAGGTTTCCGAGCATTTCAAGGCGACGTTCGACCGGATGCGCCGCCGCGCGGAGCAGAAGCGGACCTTCAACGCGCTGACGCTGCTCTTCGAGCGGCCGAAGGACCGCCCGGCGGACGACAAGGCGTCGTCCGTGAAGACCGGAAGCACCGACGCGCCGAAGCACTTCGAGGCGGCGCAGCGGACGGAGAAGTTCGCGTTCGCCGCCGCGAAGCCCGCCGAGCGCAAGGCGGCCGGCGACCTCGCGCTGGACCTCGTCAAGGCCGCGGCCACGGGCGACCGCGCGGCGCTGAAGGCGCTCGTCGCGGGGAACCTGCACGCGCTGCTGCTGCTCTGCGCCGACCCGGACGGCGCGGCGGCGCTCTTCCCGAAGGAGCTGGTGGCGGACGCGAAGGGGCTCGTCGCCTCGCTCGCGCTGGAACTCAAGGCCGCCGCCAGGGCCGGCACGGGCCGCGCCATCGACTTCCGGTCCTTCTCGCAGGGCGACGAGGACGCCGTCCAGGCGATGCTCGGGCGCGCGAAGAACCCCGAGACGGCCGACGCGCTCGCGGACGCGTTCGCGCGGATCCTCCGCGAAACCGTGGGCGCCGCCGTGCTCGAGACGTCCCCCGAGGCGCTGCAGGCGGCGGGCGCCGTCCTTGCCGGAGCCTCGGCGGGCGCGCTCGCCGAGCTGGCGCGCAAGGACCCGCTGGCGCTCGCCGCGCTGGCGTCGGGCGACGCGCGGCTCCCCGGCCGCAACGCCGCGCAGACCGCCGAGCTCAAGGCGGCCGTGCGCAAGGCCTTCGCGGAGGCGACGGGCAAGGCGACGCTCGCCGAGGCGACGCTCGCGGAGTTCGACGCGTTCGCGAAGAAGTGCGCGGACGGCGCGTTCGACAAGGCCTTCGCCGCCATCGCCGCGCGCAACGAGCTTCTCGAGAGCGACCTCTACCGCTCCGTCGCCGGCAGCAAGGACAAGACCCAGGCGGCCTCGGTCGCGCAGAAGGACCTCGGCGCCGTCCCGAAGGCGCCGCAGACCGCCCAGGCCGCGAAGGGCGACGTCGTCGGCGGCATCACGCTGCACGTCTCGGAGATGCTCGACACCGACGCGCCGCGCCCGCGCGACGCGAAGCCGGCCGACATGCGCAACCTCGCGGCGGACCTCTTCGACGCGGCCGAGGCCATCCTCCGCAAGGCCCCGAACGCCTCGGGGGAGGACCTGCGCAAGATCATGCTCGGCAACATCGACGCCTTCTGCCGCTTCATCGACAACTCGCAGGCCGTCGCCGACGCCGTGGTGCCGCAGCTGCGCGAGCTCGTCGGCGCCGCGATGGCCGACGTCCGCGCGACGATGCGCGCCGCGATCGCGGCCGCGCTCGGCAAGGAGATCCGCGACGTGCGCCCCGTCGAGATCAAGCGGTATCTGCAGGGGATGGACCTCACGAAGGACGCGGCGGCCGCCGCCGCGATGGCCAAGGTCGCGCAGGCCTTCGCGAAGCTCGCCGACGCGAGCGCCGCGCCGCTGCAGGCCTACGTGAACGAGGTCTGCAACCTCGACCCGAAGGCGCAGATCGCCTCCGAATACGACAAGATGTCGCCCGCGCAGATCACGGCGAGCCTCTCCGGCAAGACCCTCGACGACATCCTCGACGACCCCGTCACCAACTCGACCCGCCCCGGGATGCTCGCCTTCCAGAAGAAGGTACTCTCCACCTACTTCACGAACGTCTCGCACGAGCGCAAGGCCGACGTCCTCTCCTCCGCGCTGCGCAACGCGCCGGAGACGGCGGAGGCCGGGAGCGTGGCGGGCAGGACGAAGCTGCTCTCCGCGATCTTCCTCGGCGCGGGCCCGCTGATGCAGAAGACCCTCCAGGGCATCGACCGCCGCGCGATGGGTCCGCACGGCGGGGCGATCGACGTGCTCAAGAGCTCCATTCCGCCCCTCCCCGACAGCTACGTCATCGCCAAGCTGGACGAGATCGCCAAGTTCAATCCGGACAAGTACACCATGCGGGTCAGCGTCGGCGGCAAGCCGTTCGTCACGCTTGGCGCGGCCACCGTCGGCCAGGCGGTGCTGTGCACGTTCATGAACGACCGCGGCGGCATCGACACCGTCATCGTCAAGATCCTGCGCCCCGGCGTGAAGGAGCGCTTCGATGAGGACGTCAAGATCTTCGACGCCGTCGCCAAGACGATCCCCTCCGTCGACAAGGTCTGGGCGGCGCGCGTCAAGACCATCGCCGACGAGTTCGACTTCCGCGTCGAGGCGAAGAACATCCAGGACGGCCAGGTCTACGAAGTCCGCGACAACCGCTACGTGATGGTGAAGGACAAGAAGACCGGCAAGATGGTCCCCAAGGTCGATCCCAAGACGGGCAAGCGCGTCCACGCCCCCGGCACGGCCAACACCTGGACCGTCTCCGCGATGAAGACGCCGGAGGGCGTCAAGCAGACCGCCGACGTGCTCGTCGGCAGCGTCGCCCCCGGAGAGCCCTTCGACAAGGTCCTCGCGAAGCAGACCGCCGCGATCCACGCCCTCTTCGCCGGCGTCTTCGAGACCGACCCCGACGGCCGGATCCTCCGCAAGGACGGCAAGCCGGTCGTCCGCAAGGACATGTCCGCCGCGGGCTTCCTCGCCATCCACAACAAGATCGAGAAGGCCGTGAG
>JAFTHC010000191.1 GCA_017457625.1 Kiritimatiellia bacterium | reverse complement strand
TGGACGGCTGCGAAGCGCCGCGCGTCGGCCTCGATCTCCGGGCGGAACTCGGCGAAGACGGCGTCCGCCTCGGCCGCGGTGCGCGCGGCGAGGAGGCGCTCCTTGAGCGCCGGGCGGGTCGTTTCCCAGTCGTTCCAGAGAGAGGGCGAGTTCTCCTCGCCGCCGCCGGCCGCCACGATCGCGCGGTCGATGAGGCCGTCCGCGTAGCGCTGGGCCGCCTTTCGCTGCACGAGGGCGTCGAGCCGGTCGCGAAGATTCTCCGCCGTGATGCGGTCCTCAAGGTCCTCCGGGGCGACCTCGTAGGAGTCCGCCGAGCCGATGAACCGGACGCCGGTTTCGCCCACGTCGAGGAAGTCCGGACCGAATTGGTCGCGCAGGCGGCCGGGAAGGGCGTCGACCAGCGCGCGGACGTCGTGCGGCAGCTTCTCCGGCTCGTTGCCGCTGATGGCCTGCCGGATCGCGGCGTTCCACTGCTTCGGCGAGGTCGCGGGGATGGCGGCGCGGGCGTCCTGCGGGACTTCGTGGCCGTTTGCGGCGAGGTGCGCGAGCGACAGCATGGCCTGGTCGCCGCGAAGCGCGTCGCCGCGGAGCCCGCCGTCCAGCGCCGCAAGCGTCCGGGCGAGGCCGAACGCGATCTCGTCGTCGACGCGGTTCACGAGCGAAAGCGTCTCGTAGTCGTCGATGCCGGCATCCGTCAGCATCAGGACGACGGCGGTGCGGACCTTGAAGCCCGCGTCGGGCGCGCCCGCGAGGCCGTCGAGCCAGTCGCGGCGCGCGGCCGCGCTCTCGATCGCGCCGAACGCCGTGCGCACGGCGATGCTGCGCTCGTCGGTTCCCTGGACGGCGTTGAGGCGCACGAGCATCTCTTCGAGCCTGCGGACGAACGCCGCCTCGCTCCGGCCGGTCGGGATGCGGACGCTCTGGCCCGTGGCGCGGAGGCGGAACTCGACCACCGCCTCGCGCTCCGCGCTCGGGGCGCCCTTCGTCTTTTCGAGGATCTGCGCAAGCTGGGCGCGGGCCTGCGCGGCGAGCGCCTGGCTTTCCTCGTAGGAGCGGAAGTCCACGTCGCCCGCGACGACCGCCTCGGCGAGCGCCACGCCCGCGTGCTCCGACGTGCTGCGCGTGCCGGCGAGCGCCGCGTTGACCTCGTCGCCCCGCGCGGCGCGGGCGGCCGCGTCGGCGCCCGGAAGACGGGCCGCGGGCGCGATGAAGACGCGGTCCCCGTTCTCGGTCCGGGACGCGTTGATCGCGGCGGCGTTGCGGTCGAGGATCTCGCGCACCTGCTGGCGCGAAAGCGGCTTGAGGCTGCGCTCATGGAGCGTCTTGTCGATCCCGGCGTCCGCCGCGAGGCCGAGATCGCGGCGGATGCGGCCGATTTCCGCCTCGGCGACGCCGTGGGAGGAGAGCGCCTTCACGAAGGCGTTCTTGATGGCGAGCACCTCCTCGTGGGAGAGGGACTTGTCGTTGGCGCCGGTGCGGTGGACGTGGTTGTTGATCTTGCCGAGCGTGGTTTCGCTTTCGAGCTTCACCTCGCCGGCGTTGTATTTGCCGGACGAGATGTCCTGGAACTGCTGGAGGGAGATGTTGACGTTGGCGAGGTTGACGGGTGGCATGGCGGTTCTCCGGGAAAGGGAAAAACGGTCTAAACGGAGAGGAATCCGCCCGACCCGAGAGCGGGGGCGGAAGCCGCGTCCTCGCCGTCGTTGGCCGCGGCCTCGGCGGCGGCGGAGCGGAAATCGCGGATCAGGCGGCTCCAGGACTCGACGGCGTTCACGAAGCGCTCCACCTCTCCGAAGAACGAGTCTTGGTCGAGAAGCGCGGCGGGCAGGGACTTGCAAAGCGCGAAACGGCCGGCCTCCGGATCGAGCGAGATCGTGGCGCCCGCGGTTTCGCGGAAGAGGTGGTTCGCTTCGAGGAGCGTCCGGTAGAGCGCTTCGAGGCGCTCCGGGGGCGGCTCGCCCAAATCGCCGGAAAGGGCGATGGCGCCGACCTCCGGCAGGTCGTTGATCGTGATGAGCGAGCCGTCCGCCTCGAAGGCGCACGCCCCGTCTTCGAGAGAGAGGGAGATGCCGATTTTTTCGCCGAAGCGGCCGACGAGTTCCTGGCTGTCCATGGGTGGGGTGGGGATTGGTTGTCGGGTTGTTGGTTGTCGCGGAAAGTCTAGACCGGAAGGTATCCGGCGTCGTGCAGCGCCGGAGCGGGCCCGGCCCCGTCCGCCGCGGCGGGCGGGGCGTGGCGCTCCTTGTCGAGGCGGTCGGCGAGGCGCTGCGCGAAGGCGGCGAACTTCTCGAAGGCGTCCGGGAACTCGGGGGCGACCAGCCGGTCGCCCGCGAAGATCGCGAAGGCCGCGAGGAAGCCGGTCTCGGGGTCGCGCGCGACGGCGGGCAGGCCGTCGTGCATGAGGCCGAAGCCGAGGTTGAGCAGGTCCTCGACGAGCTTGCGCGACGGCGCGTCCGGCAGGTCGTCCGCCACGATCGCCGAAACGACGAGCCGGTCGCCCGGCCCGTCGCGGCGGATGGAGAACGGCTGTTCGCCGACCATCACGGAACAGGCGTCGTCGTCGAACGCCAGCGGCAGGCCGAGCCGGGCGGAGAGCGCCGCGAGCGCGGCTTCGGGGACGCCGGGGGTCATGCCTTCACCTCCGGCTGTCCGGGATCGCGGATGAAGGTCGCGCGGTCGATCTTGCCGTAGTGCTCGATGCACTTGAGCAGGACGCCGAAGCTCTTGTTCAAGGCGATCTCGGCGTTGCCGCCGGCGCGGTGCCCCATGTCGTATTCGATCTGGTCGGTGAAGAGGCGTCCGCCATACATGATCCGCTCGAGATTCTGCCTGCAGGCGCGCGCCCCGTTGTCGCCCGCCTTCGGGTTGAGCCCGCGCTCGACCATGGACTTGATCGTGTCGGCGATCGCCTTCTGCGCCTTCGCGACGTCCACGATCTTGTCCTTGAAGGCGAACTTGAGCATCTGGGCGCAGCGCAGGGCCTTGCCCTCGATGTCGTTGAGGCAGTTGCCGATGGCGTAGTCCTTGTGGGACTGCTCGACGCCGCGGGCGAGGAGGTGGACGAGGCGCATGCCGTCGTTCGGCGCATCCTTGTAGGCCGCCGTCGCGACGTTCTCGACCAGGCGGCGGAAGGCGACGGCCGTGTCCTCGTCGTTGTTCTTCTTCGTGCCGCGAAGGGTATCGAGCGCGTTGCGTACCGCCGTCTCGAGCTTGTCGTCGGGAATGTCGAGCCCGGGGCGGAGATTCTTCTTCACGACCTTCACGAGCTCGGCAAAATCCTCGGCGCTTCCCTTGGCGTAGAAGTCGGCGGCCTTGAGGACGCCCGTGGCGCACAGGTCCTGCTTCGTGGCGAACGAGACCTTTCCGGAGGCGGGGCGGGTCTTGTTCTCGACCAGGCCCATCGCGTGGGCGTCCTTCATGAACATCTCGACGAACTTGTCGAAGTCCTTGTCGATGTCGGAGGCGGAGACGGGCTTCATGATCGGATCTCCCTTCTTGTCCACGAGCGTGGTGACGGTCCATTGGTCGGTCTTCGCGTCCTTCCCGACGGTCGTGACGGGGCGCAGCGCGCCGCAGAGATTCTCGTAGAGGAAGCTCTTGCCTTCCGTCTGGAGTTTGTCCTTCACGAGTTTCTCGATCTCGTCGGATTTTGCCGCGAGCTTCGTCTCGGCCGTTCCCGTGATGCGTTCCTGGATCTCCGCCTCGTCCGTAATGCCCTTTTTGGCGCACCAGGCGCGGACTTCGGCTTCGCATTCCGTGCGCGCGGCATCGAGGAAGGGCGTCCTCACCTTCTCGGCGAGCGCGGCGAACTCGGCCGTGACGCTGTAGGCCAGGTCGTCCTTCTGCTCGGAGCGGCCGGCGGAGGCGATGTTCATCGCGCGCTGCATGTATTCCTGGATGTTGTCGTTCTTCGCCTCGATGCACGCGCCGTCGAACTTGTTCAGGAAATCGAGGGCCTGCGTGTTCTTGTCGGTCATGCCGTTCACGGCGGCGAGGAAGCCGTCGATCACCGTGTCGAGCATGCCCAGGACGTAGCGTTTGATCTCCTGCTCGCTCTTGCCGATGTTGTTTTCGAGCGTGTGCGTGAGGAAGCCGGCGTTGCGGACGATCTCGTCGCACTCCCTGCCGGACGGGACGTTCGTGAGCTGGTTGCGCAGCGCGGCGAGCTTGCCGATCTCGCCGAGCTTCGAGAGCAGCTTGGCCATGTTCTTCGGCATGGATTCACCCACGACAGCGCGCTCGTAGCTCGCGGCGTCGTCCTCGGAAAGCGAGGCGGCCGTATCCGGCATCGCGAAGGCCTTCATGACCGCCTTCGAATACCGGAGACCGTCCTTGTCGATCTTGTCGTAGTTCGCGTGGAGGACGTCGATGATGCCGTCGATCGCCGTGTTCACGGCCGCGACGTTGGGGTTGTTTTGGAAACCCTTCGCCGCAGGCGGCTCCTGCGCCTTGTTGTCGGCCACGACGTTGGGGTTGCCCTTGACCCCTTCGTTGATCCCCGCGTTCTCGGCCGCGACGTTGGGGCCGTTGGGGAGATCCTTCGCCGCAGGCGGCTCCTGCGCCTTGTTGTCGCCCCCGACGTTGGGGTTGTCCTTGACCCCTTCGTCGATCCCCGCGTTCTCGTCCGCGACGTTGGGGTCGTTTTGGAGATTCGCCATCACGGGCGGCTCCTGCACATGGTCATTGACCACCATGTCATGGACAACGCCGCCGGGAACGCCATCGCCTCCGCCCGCCTTCGCCTGGCCGTTGACCCAGGCGTCGTACTGGGCCTGGAGCGTCTGCGTGAAACGGGTGAGGGTGGAGGAGCGGAACAGGTTCGTGAACCAGTTGCCGCTCGCGAACTTGGCGTTCACCTTACCGTCGACGAACGTGACGTCGAAGGTGTTGTGGTTGACCTGTATCTTGCCGTTCTTGGGCGCGGCCCCCTGCGTGGACAGGAAGTGGTCCTGGAACGAGATGTCGCGGATGTGCTGGACGGAAGGCAGTGGCATGGGCTCTTCTCCTGGGTCGCGGGACCCGTTGCGTTTGGTGTGACGCCGATTCTACACGAAACCGGGCGCGGATGTTACAAAAAATGCGTACGCCGGGTGAAATCCTACGGCTCGATCACGAGGTTTCCGCCCTGCATTCCGTTCGCGCCTGCCTTCCTTTGCGCTTCCCGCGCCTCGATTGCTTCGCGCTCCATCTGGATGAGGTCGGCGTGGACTTTGTTGGTCATGTCGCGAATCTCGATGGCGATGTCGTCAAAGCCGTCAAGATCGTCGAGGCTGCCCCTGAAGGCGGGGACGTCCCCTCCCTCCGCGCCGAGAGTGGCACTGACATTGTCGAGCAGGGACAGGATGTCGGAGGACAGATCGGAGACCGTCCGCTTCATGATGGTGGCCTCGTGCCTCGGCACGCCGGCTTCAACGAGGTTTTCGTTGTTCAAATCGGTGTATATGGCCTGAAGCTGGCCGGCGACGGGCGATTCGAGCGCGCCTTTGATCGAGCGCAGGGCGTCTTGTCCCAGGCGCCCTGCCACGAGTCCGCCGGCAAGCATGTTCATGGCGAGCATCTCTTCTCCGCCCACGTCGCCGTCGAACATCGCGAGGATGCCCGACTTTTTGATGGCCTGCCCCACGGCGGCGTGGTACTGGACGATCGCGGCGTTCATCTTCACGAGGGTGGTGGAGGCGGCGGAGAGTTTCCTGAGTTTGCCGATGTCCGCCGCGTTCACGGCCTTGACGAGGGAGGCGAGCATGCCCTTGGGAACCGGCTTGCCGCCAAGTCCCGCGAGGCGGGAAAGCCCCATCTTGAACATCGCGGGATTGCCCTTCGTCGCCTCCCGGAGTTCGGCGACGTTTTCCTTGAGCCGCGCGACGCGCGACAGAATGACATCGGCCGGGCGCAGGTTGTTCTGGAAGTTGTAGAGGAGACTGGTGCAGACGTATGTGTCCTTGAGGAGGTTTATGACATCCTTGTCGCCGCCCGTGGCGTGCATCATCGTCTCGATGAGCGGCACGGCGCGCGCCTTGTCGTTTTTGAAAAAGAGATTGTGGGTCCCTTTCGGATTCTGCATGTTCTCCACGGCCTCCTCGACGCCGGCCCTGCAGTTCGGGGTCTGCCGCTCGTCCAGGAACCGGAGCGGGGTGGTGCTCACGAATCCGTCGGGCTTGATCGTGGCGCTCCACTCGAAGGAGAACGGCAGCTCCTTGGGGCTGGAGTAGCGTATGGAGATGTCGCCCGTCTCGGCATTCCTGGAGAGCGTGAAATCGACGGCGGCATGCTCGCTCGACTCGATGCCGTAGCCCTTGAGTCCGCCGCGCAGAACGCACAGTCCGGACTGCGACAGCATCATCACGACCGAAGAAGCCTGTTCGCGGTGGGCGGGGCCGCAGAGGGCCTCCGCCTTGTCGGCGACCGTTTCGATCTGGGCGAGCCCCTCCTCCGTGGCGTTGGTCTTGTATGTCGTGCCGTCGGGGAAATTGAAGCGGAAGCCGTAGCCTTTCGGGAGAAGCTGCTTGTTGTCGCCTATGTAGTTGTAGCCGGTGGGACGCTTGAGGTCGCCCACAAGCTGCTCGCGCGCCTCGCGCGTGGTGCCGTCGAACGCTACGAGCGGAAGAGAGCCGGCCGCGACGTACTGCGGCGTCGCCGGCCTCGCGCCGCCCGGCTGCAAGGCGGCGGCGGCCTCTTTGACCGTGCAGCCGGTCTCTTCCATCAGCGGTATGATCGGACCCCCAAGACCGGGATACTTCGACGGGATGCCGCGGTCCTCGTCGCCGTTGATTTCAAGATCCCACTGCTTGAAGAGGTCGTTCACCGCGCCGAGCGTGTTGCGGCGCGCTTCGGGGAAGCAGGTCTTGACGAACGTCGCGGAAGTGAGCGTGCCCGCGGCATGGAGCACGGCAAGTTTGTCGAGATTCTTCATGATGCGGCCGAACACCAAGGAGCGGTCGACCTTTTTGATGAACTCGGGCGGACGCTCGGACTGCGGCAGTTTGGCGATGGCGGGGTCGGATACGAGCGGAAACGCCGCGTCGAAAGCCGCATAGAATGCGGCGCGCTTGACAGGCGGGATGTTGGCGACGGTCTGCGTGTAGGACTCGCC
>JAFTHC010000190.1 GCA_017457625.1 Kiritimatiellia bacterium | reverse complement strand
CGAAGAATCCGGCCGCCAGGACGACGCCGCCGGCGACTCCTTCGACCTCGTCCGGTTTCTCGACGATTTTCATCCGGCGACCTTTCGGACTTTCGGACCTTTGGACCGCGGCGGCGCCCCGCGCTACCGCTTCAGGTGCGCCGCGATCACGCGGCGCGCGGCGCGGTCGTCTTCGCGGCGCTTGATCGTCTCCCGCTTGTCGTATTCGGTCTTGCCGCGGCAGACGCCGAGCAGGAGCTTGACGCGGCCGCGCTTGAGGTAGAGCTCCAGCGGCACGAGCGTGTTGCCCTTGCGCTCCGTGAAGGCGCGCAGGCGCAGGATTTCGCGCCGGTGCAGCAGCAGGCGGCGCATGCGCGTGGCGGCGTGGTTGTGGACGTTGCCGCACTCGTAGGGCTGGATCGTCGCGTTGTCGAGCCAGACCTCGTCCTTTTCCTTGTCCACGTGCGCCCACGCGCCCGCGAGGCTCGCGTGGCCTTCGCGCAAGGACTTCACCTCCGTGCCGCGCAGTTCGAGCCCCGCCTCGAGCTTTTCCGCGATTTCGTAGTCGTGGAACGCCTTGCGGTTGCGCGCGAGGGAAGCGGTCGGCTCCTTCGCGGGCTTCTTTTTCTCCGGCTTGGCCATCGGAAACGGGTGCGGGCCGCCCGGCCCGCGGGGACTAGCGGCGCACGAGGCCCTTGCGCTCGAGGGTGTCGAAATCGACTTCCGCCACGAGCTTGCCCTCGGCGATTTCGCGCAGGACGACGTCCACCGTCTCCTCCCCGGGCATCGGTTTCACGAGCGGACGCAGCCCCTGGTTGATCTGCTTGACGCGGAGCGAGCAGAGGTTGACGAGCACGGGGACGCTCGAAACGCGGGCCTTGGCTTTGTCGAGAAGTTCGAAATTCATGGTTCGGTCCTGTTGTTTGCGAAAGCGGGCGTGGAGTCTAGCACCGCTCGGCGCGGAAGTCAATCCCCCGCGAAAAATTCCGGTTGCATTCGTTCCGGATTTTTTCTAGAATCTTCCGCCGTCTTCTGCCTCTTGGTGTAACGGTAGCACAACTGACTCTGGATCAGTTTGTCCAGGTTCGAATCCTGGAGAGGCAACCAAGATCTACAACCAAACCCAACCAATCCAACGAGGCACACAATGGCCAAGATCAACTTCGGCGGCGTCGAAGAACAGGTTACAACCCGCAAAGAATTTTCCATGTCGAAGGCCCGCAAGGTCCTCAAAGGCAAGACGATCGCCGTGCTCGGCTACGGCGTCCAGGGTCCCGCCCAGGCGCTCAACATGCGCGACAACGGCTTCAAGGTCATCGTCGGCCAGCGCCAGAGCGACCGCCCCGGCTCCTCCTGGCAGCGCGCGCTCAAGGACGGCTGGGTCCCCGGCAAGACGCTCTTCTCCTACGAGGAGGCCGCCGAGAAGGGCGACATCGTGCAGTTCCTCGTCACGGACGCGGCGCAGCGCGAGATGTGGCCGAAAATCAAGCCGTTCCTCACCAAGGGCAAGGCGCTCTACTTCTCGCACGGCTTCGGCTACGAATACAAGGACGTGACGGGGATCGTCCCCCCGAAGGACGTGGACGTGATCATGGTCGCCCCCAAGGGCTCGGGCCTCAACGTCCGCCGCAACTTCCTCTCCGGCGCCGGCATCAACTCCTCCTACGCCGTCGCGCAGGACGCCACGGGCAAGGCGCTGGACATCACGCTGGCGCTCGGCATCGCGATCGGTTCGGGCTACCTCTTCCCGACGACGTTCCACAACGAGGTCTCCTCCGACCTCACGGGCGAGCGCGGCTCGCTCATGGGCGCGCTCTGCGCGATGATCGAGGCGCAATACGAGACGCTCCGCAAGCACGGCCACTCGCCCTCCGAGGCGTTCAACGAGAGCTGCGAGGAGCTCACGCAGTCGCTCATCCGCCTCGTGGACGAGAACGGCATGGACTGGATGTACCAGAACTGCTCCGCGACCGCGCAGCACGGCGCGCTCAAGTGGCGCAAGATCTTCAAGAAGGCCGTCAAGCCGGTCTTCGAGCAGCTCTACAAGAGCGTCGTGAGCAAGACCGAGTGCAAGGAAGTCATCCGCGACTGCGGCAAGAAGAACTACAAGCAGTGGCTCGAGAAGCAGCTCAAGCAGATGCGCGAGAGCGAGTGCTGGGCCGCGGGCGCCACGGTTCGCGCGCTGCGTCCGCACGAAGCGGCCAAGGAAGGCGCCGCCACCGCGGCGGGCGTCGGCGGCCGCAAGGTCAACTAGCCCGGAGAGCCCGAGCAACGGCCCGGAACGGCGCCGCGGCCCCGCCGCGGCGCCGTTTCCTTTTCCCCCGCCAGCCATGGTCCTCGCCCGCACCAACGACTGCTGCCTCGAAGCGTTCAGCCCCTCCAAGGCGCTGCGCTTCCTCTACGCCGACGTGTCGGAAACGGCGCGCCGGCTCGTCGCCGCGCACGGCCTCTCCGCGCCCGCCGCGCGCGTCTTCGGCAAGGCGCTCGCGGGGCTCGGCCTGCTCGGCGTGGACGTCGGGGAGGACGACGAAGTCCTCTGCTTCGACGCGGACCTCGAAGGCCCGCTCGGCGGCTTCCACCTGGAGCGCGACGGCAACGGCCACCTGCGCGGCCACGCGTTCGAGGCGGCGCCCGAGACGCTCCTGCCCTCCGGCGCCGCGCCCGACGACGCGGCGCTCTGCGGCCGCGCGGCGCGCGTCAAGATCACGCGCGTGGCGGAGGACGGCGGCGCGATCCGCTCGCAGATGTCGTTCGCCGTCGAGCCGGCCACGCCGGACATCGTCCTGACGGCCTTCTTCAACAACGCGATCCCCACGCGCCTCTCGCTCTGCGCCACGGACTGCGACGGCGAGCCGGACCGCGTCCGCGCGCTCGCGGTGCAGCGCCTGCCCGGCGCGGACGACAAGGACTTCGCGCGCGTGGCGCGCCTCTTCGCGGACGGCACGGTCGCCGACCAGCTCGAGTTCGACGCGACGCTCGCGACGATGCGCGACGTGCTGGACCTCTGGGACCTCAAGACCGGGCCCACGCGCGCCCTCGCGTTCGGCTGCTCGTGTTCGGCCAAGCGCGTCCTCGCCTCGTTCGCGGAGCGCCCCGCCGCGCAGCTGCGCGCGCTCGCGGCGGCGGGCGGGCCCGTCGTCTTCCGCTGCCACCTCTGCGGCCGCGAATACAAGGTCGGCCCGGCGGCGCTGGCCACGTTCGCCCGCCGCAGGTCCGCGCGCTCCCGCTAGCCGCGCCGGCGGGACGCGGCCGTCCCGATGCCGAGCTGCGTGCGGTATTTCACGACCGTGCGCCGCGCGATCGGCGCGCCTTCCCCGGCCAGAAGCGCCGCGAGCGCGGCGTCCGAAAGCGGGCGCGCCGGGTCTTCCGCGGCGACGAGGGCGCGGATGCGCGCGCGGACGCGGTCCGTCTCGATCGTTTCGCCGCCCGCCGTGCGGACGGCGGCGCGGAAGAGGGAGCGCAGCTCGAAGGTCCCGCGCGGGCCGCGGACCCATTTGCCGGCGACGGCGCGCGACACGGTCGACTCGTCCACGCCGACTTCCGCTGCGACCTCCGCCATGACGAGCGGCCGCAGCGCCTCGGGGCCGTCCCGGAAGTAGTCCTGCTGGCGCGCCACGGCCGCGCGCGCCACCGCGAGCAGCGTCGCCTTGCGCTGCGCCAGGCCGTCGATGAGCGCGCGCCCCGTCCGCACGCGCTCGGCCATCCAGTCGCGGGCCTCGCGCCGTTCGCGGGCGGCACGAGAACGGTCGCCGGCGCGCGCGCGGAGCGCCTTCTTGAGCCGGTCCAGTTCCTTGAGCCAGGAGTCGGAGAGGCGGACGCTCGGCAGCTCGCTTTCGTCGAGGAACGCCTCGAAGCGGCCGTCCTCCGTTTCGCGGACGACCAGTTCCGGGCGCACCCAGACCGTCCGGTCGGCGGCGAAGGCGCGGCCGGGGGCGGGATCGAGCGCGGCCAGGTCGCGCACGGCGGCTTCGACCTCCGGCACGGAGCGGCCGAGGCGCGCGGCGATGCGGGGGAAGTCGCGCTTCTCGAGCAGGGCGAAGGCCTCCGGGTCCGCCAGAAGCGCGGCGGCGGCGGAGCCGGCGGCCGCGGGATCGGCGCGCAGCTGCAGCGCGAGGCATTCGCGCAGGTCGCGCGCGCCGACGCCGGCGGGGGAAAACTCCTGGACGACGCGGAGCGCGCGTTCCGCGTCCGCGAGGGGGCGGAAGGCGGCCTGCGCGATTTCCGCCAGCGGCGTGTCGAGGTAGCCGGCGTCGTTCACGGACCCCGCCACGAGCGAAACCAGCGCACGGTCCTCCGGCGGCAGGCCGCGTTCGTCGATCTGCGCGGCGAGGTGGCGCTGGAGGGATTCGGCGGCGGGAATCGAATCGAAGAAGAACTGCCGGCGCTCGTCCGCGTCCGGGTCGTATTCGTTGTTGTGGCCGTCGGCGTAGAGGTCGTCCGCGTCGGAGCCGAGTTCGCCCAGGACGCCGAAGTCGGGGTCGGGGCCGGCGTCCGGGGCGTCGCCGGGAGCCGCGTCCGGAGCGGCGGCGCGGTCGGCGGCCTCGCGCGCGGCGTCGAGCGAAACGGTTCCGGGGTCCTCCAGGACGATCGCGGGGTTCACGTCCGCTTCCTGGCGCAGCCGCAGCGAAAGCTCCGCCAGCGGCGCCTGGAGCAGCTCGAGGTTCTGGCGCATCGCGGGCGCCAGGACCTGGTGCTGCCCCAGGCGCATGTCCTGCGAAAGGCCGGTCGACAACGGGGACATGGCGGTTCGCGCCCGCGGGGGGGTCAGGTGGCGGCGGCCTCCGCGGCGGCTTCCGCGGCGGACCGGATGCGGACGGGCGCGAAGACGTCGCGCTCCAGCTCCGAGCAGCCGCACGCCGCCAGGACGTCGCGCACGAACTCCGCCACGCCCTGGTAGCGGAACGCGACTTCGTAGGCGGCGCCCTTGGCGAGGACGCCGCGCAGCGGTTCGGGCAGAGCGGAAAAGTCCGGGCGGACGCCCTGAAGCAGGTCCTCGGCGGACGTGCCGACCGGGAACGGATAGCAGCCCATGAGCATGAGGTAGGTCATGACGGCGAGCGCGTAGACGTCCGCCGGCGGACCGACGACTTCGCCGCGCAGCTGCTCGGGCGGCATGTATTCGGGCGTGCCGACGACGTAGCCGTCCTCCTGGCTCGCGTCGCGCAGGACCGCGGAACCGAAGTCGATGACCTTGAGCTCGCCCGCCTCGGTGAGGTAGACGTTCTCCGGCTTCACGTCCTTGTGCACGACGTTGTGCGAGTGGGCGTAGTCGAGCGCGGAGCCGACCTGCTGCAGGATGCGGCAGGTGGTCTCGGTCGAGAGCGCGCCGCAATCGAGGATGATGTCGCGCAGCGGGCGGCCGCGCACCTGCTCCATGACGATGTAGTGGCAGCCGTTGTAGACCTGGTAGCCGTAGAGGCGCAGGATGCAGCGGTGCGAGAGCTGCATCGTGATGCGCGCCTCGTCCTTGAAGGAATCCAGCACGCCGGGCTTCTCCACGAGTTCGCGGTTCACGACCTTGATCGCCACGTCGATGCCGAGGAACTTGTCGCGCGCGTGGAAGACGGTTCCCGTGCCGCCGCGGCCGAGCAGCTCGACCACTTCGTAGAGGGCCGGGTCGGGGCCCTGCGGGCCGCGCGGCTTCGGCGGCTCGGCGGACTTCGCGGCGGCGGCGGCCTTGCCGACCACGATGCGGGCGCCCGGCTGGCGGACCGTGCGCGCCGCGGCGCCGCCGATGCGGATCACGCGCTTGCTCCCGGGCGCGGGCGGGGCGGCGGCGGCGCCTTCGTCCGGGAGGTCCGCGCCGCCGGTCGCGGCGTCGCGTTCGCCGGCCGCCGTTTCGTCCGCCACGGCCTTGCGCAGCGCGATGCCGTTCCACGGCCGCGGGAAGAAGCCGCCGCGCGCGTGCGCGGCCTGGAGGAGCTGCTGCGCCTTGGTTTCGGCGGGCTTCGCGCCCGTGAAGAGGATGCGCACGTTGGGCGAGGCGACCTGCGCGATCGTGGCGAGCGACTTGAAGTCCGCCGCCGCCGCGAGGTCGCACACGAACACCGCCACGGACATCGTGGAGAGCGCGTGGCGCGCGAGCGCGGGCGAATCCGTGAGGACGACGAGCCGGTCCGGCGCGTCGAGGTATTTGTGCGCGGGCGAGTTCGCCTGCGCGTCCAGCACGACGACGGTCGAAGGACCGCTCACCGCGCCGCCAGCCTTTCCGCGGCCGCCAGCACTTCGGCCGGCTCGGGCATGCGCCCGCGGCCCTCGGTGCCGCACGCCAGCTCGCCCGCGCCCGGCTCCAGCACTTCGATCCCGCGCCCGCGCAGCGTCGCGAGATTCGCCTGCGTGGCGGGGTTCTCCCACATGCCGTCGTTCATCGCGGGGGCGACGAGCTTGGGCTTGCGGCACGCCAGCGCGAGCGCCGTCAGGAGGTCGTCCGCGAGGCCGCAGGCCATTTTCGCCGCGACGTTCGCGGTACACGGCGCCACGACCATCAGGTCGCACCAGTCCGCGAGGCTCACGTGGCCGGGAACCCACGTGGCGGGGTTCTCGAAAGAGTCGAGCGCCACCGTGCGGCGCGAGAGCGTCCGGAACGTGAGCGGCGCCACGAACTCGCGCGCCGACTTGGTCATCGCGACCGCCACCTCGGCGCCCGCCTTCACGAACAGGCGCGTCAGCTCGCACGCCTTGTAGGCCGCGATGGACCCCGTCACCCCGAGGACGATCTTCTTGCCCGCGAGCGGGCTTTCCTTCCCTTTTTCCGCCGTTCTTGCCATGCCGCGAATCCTACCACACCCCACGCTCCCGCCGCAAGCGGGCGTCTCAGCGGAGCGTTGCGCCATAATTCCTGTCACCCAAACCGCGGCGGAGCCCTTTCGCCCGATGCGATCAAGACGGTTGCGAACGCGCTCCAACCCATTGAATACATTCAATTCCACCGTGTGTGATTTTTGCGGACGAACGGAGAAATCGCGCGTTGTCCCTGCTCTTCATGGCAGCCCCGCCGACGGCTCGATCGCAATGCGGTAGAACCGGTGGCCGGGGCGGAAGGGCGACCAGGCGCGCTCGTCGAGGTCCGTCTTTCCCCCGGGAACGTAGCGGTGGCCGAAAAGGAGGAGCGCTGCGTTGGTCGGGGCGAAGCCGAAGACGGGTTCGCCGCCCTCGACGCGGACGGTCGCCCGCAGCCGGCTAGCGGCGTCCGCCGGATCGCTTCCGGCGAGAAACTCCTGCCACGCGGCAAATCCGTCGCCGTCCGCGTCCAGAAGCGCGAGCGCCGCCCATTCGTTGGACGCCGCCGCCGCGCCCGGGAAGCGCCGCTCGAGCCACGCGACCGGAACTTCGGCGCTGCCGGCCGAGACGGCGACGGGCGCGGCGTTCGAGGCGAGGACCGAGGCGAACCCCGCCACGAGCGAGCCGAGCGAGCCGTCGTAGGGGACGGTGCCGATCGAATACGGCGGCACCGCCGCCGGGTCGACCATCGCGACGCCCTGCGCGACCGGGACGTTCGTCGCGGCGGGGCGCACGAAGTGCAGGCCAGGCACCTGCGCGACGCCGGTCGGCGTCCCCAGCCACGCGTCGTGCAGGTCCCAGAACCAGTCCTCCGCGCGCTTCGATTCCAGATACGCGGAGGGGTCGGCCGCGACGAGGTAGACGCCGTTGTCGGCGCACCAGGCGAGGAACGCCGGATCGCGGGCGAGCGGCGCGAAGGCGTCGCAGTCCGGGTCGGGCCCGGTCAGCGCCATGAGCAGGACGGCGACGAGCCGCGCGCCCGGATCGGCCGCGGCCGCGGCGACGGCGCCGCCGGGATCGGGCGTCCATTCGCCCGGGCCGACCGCGTGGCGCTCAAGGTAGAGCGCGTCCGCCTCGGCGCTCGGGTCCCGCCCCGGCTCGACGAACGCCGCGCGGACGCGCGTCGACGCGGCGATGGCGAACGGCCCCGCGTAGACGCGGCCGTTGTCGCCGAGGGGATCGGTGCCGTCCGTCGAATACCAGAGCACGCCGTCGACGCCCGCGGGCGGGACGATCGAGACCTCGAGCGAGCCCGTGAAGGTGCGCGCCGCGAGCTCGTGGCCGGTTGTCTCGGGCAGGACGGTCGGCGAGCGCGAGAGCGTGCCGACGCGGACGGTGTCGAGCCACACGCCGTTGAAATCGTAGTCGCCGTCGTAGTCGACGTAATACGAGGAGCCCTGCTGGTAGGTGAACACGACGCGCTGCTCGCCGGCCGGGACGGCGCACTCGACGAGCCGCCATTCGCCTGCGGTGCCGCCGTCCGTGTCGTGGAAGACGCACGCCGGCTCGTAGGGCGCGCCGGCGGGCGAGACGAAGACGCCGAAGAGCGAATCGGAGGTGAAATGCCGCCGGTAGCGGAAGGTGAGGTTCGTGGGGCCCGTCACCGCGGTTTCGAGCCGCATCGCCCCGGTCGCGCCGGCGGAGAGCAGCGCGCTGCGCACCGAACTGCCGCCCGTGTGCGAGACCGCCGCGTCGACGACCCACGGGTTGCCGGCGTCGTTCGTCCAGGGCATCTGCGGCGCCTCCAACGCGATGGCGATCGGGTCGGGGCCGTAGTAGGCTCGGTGGACGGGGCCGAGCACGCCGTCGGTCTCGGCCGCCGCGCGGATCGTCGCGGCCGCCGCGAGGACGATCGGCCCGGCGTAGAGCGGGGACGAGAGGGTCGGGTCCGTGCCGTCGAGCGTGTAGCGGATCGGCAGCCCCGCCTTGCCGGGCGTGAGCGTCACCTCGAGCGACCCGTCGAAATCCGTTCCGTCCGCCGGCGAGAAGAACACGTCGTAGGACGCCGGCACCTTGCGCCCGCGCCAGGTCGACGCGGCGGCCCACGTCTGGCGGATCGTCCGGGCGTTGTCGTGCGCCGCGTCGCCGGCCGCCGTTCCCGCCCACGTGCGCTCCGGCGAGGAAAAGAGAGGCGCCAGCTCGTAATGCGCGCCGAAGCCGTCCCAGTTGTAGGCCATGATCGAATGGTAGGCGACGCCGTCCGCGCCCGTGAAGAAGTGCCCCGCCGAGTAGTCGTAGAGCTGCGGGCCGGGGGAGATCCTGTCGGCGTTCACGGCGGTGGCGTGGCCCGCGCCGAGATTGTGCCCGCACTCGTGCGTCATCGTGTGGCCGGCCGCGACGGCGCGGACGGCGCAGACGTTGAAGGGATGCTCGGAGAACGACGCGAAGTCCGTCGTCCGGAGCCCGTAGCCGAGCCCGGTGGTCCCGTGGGCGGACCCCGTGTCGATCAGCGTCGTCACGAGATCCGCGCCCACGCGGTCGCGCGCCGCCTTCGCCTCCGCCCAGGCGCCCGAGCCGGACTGGACGGCCGAGAGCGTCGCGTCGAACATCAGCGACTGCGAATCGGGATGCTCCCCCGCGGCGCTGGCCGCGAGCTCGACCGTGCCCACGATCCGGAAGCGGAACGCGGCGCCCAGCCCGGAATTGGCGAGGGCGACGTTCATCTTCGCGACGCAGACCGTCGCGAAGTTCGTCGTCCCGCCGCCGTAGGCGCGCGCCCACGCCGCCGCGTCGGCGTCGAAGGCGACGAGCACGTCGAGCGTCGCCTCCGGCTGGTCGCCCGCCGCGCGGAGGTCCGCCTCGCGCGCCGCCGCCGCCGGGAGGTCCGGGACAACCTCGCGGCAGACCGTATCCGCCGTCTCCGCGGGGGCGCGTTCGCGCACGGCGACGCCGTCCGGCGCCGCGACGACCGAGAACGACCGCCCGGACGCCGCGTCGAGCGCCTCGACCGAAAGTCCCGCCTCCGTCTGCAGGACGACGGCGGCGAGCGGTCCGTCCGCCGGCCCCGCCAGAAACGTCTCGCCGCCGAGGGGAGACTCGATGCGCTCGCGCAGGACGAGCGCCACGTCCGCGTCGTCGAACAGGCGCAGCGACAGCTCGTCGCCCGGCGCCAGCGCCGGCGCGTTCGCCGCGCCCGCCGCAAGCGCGGTCCGGCGCAGCGCGCCGTCTTCCGCGGCGGCGGCCGGGGCCGCGCCCGGCGCAACCCCGCGCGACCCGGCCTCCGCCGCGGGCGCGCGCGGCCGCAAGTCCAGCGAAACGGACCGCGCGCCGGCGCACGCGGCCGCGAGGACCGCCAGCGCGAAAACGGAAGCGGAACGGAACGCTCTCACGGAAGAAAGGATAACAGCGTCGCGTGACGCCCGTCAAGATTGCGAACGAAATGGATTGCAACGGACCGGCGGGGTTTGCTATGATTGTCGCGTCGGCGGGAGAACCGGTCCCGCTGGGCCGCGAAAACGGACCTCCCATGACCTTGCTTGGCTTTCACTTCGGCCGCGCCGGATCCGGCGGCGGGAAAACGGCGAAAACCGCGTTCGCCGTCCCAGTCGCCTTTGCGCTCGCGTGCGCGACGCACGCGGCGGGCGCGGCCATCACGGTAAACGGAGCGGCCGTGGGCGCCGGCGCTTCGGGCTCCGGCTGGTCGTGCGAGGCGCCCGTCGTCCGGCTGACCGGCCCCGGGCCGTTCGTTGTCTCCGGCGCGGAGAGCGCGGGCCGCGTCGTCCTCCGCGCCGAGTCGGACTGCACGCTCGTCGTTTCGAACCTCTCGCTCTCGGCCGCCGGAACCGGCGTTCGCGCGCGGGCGGACGGGTTCGACTACGCGCGCTGCTACGCGCGCTGCGTGGCGGAGGACGGCGCCGGCCGGTCCGTCGCCGTTTTCCGGGACGGGCTCTACCACGCCGCGGCGCCCACGGCCGTCCTCACGCCGGATGACCCGGCCGCCGCGTTCGGCTCGCCGCAGACGTGGGCGGACGTCTGGAAGCCCTCGAACGTCCTGTGGACGCCCCACGAGACGAACGACGCGGCAGTCATCTGGGCGGGCGAGCGCTTCGTCGCCGTCAGGAACCGCGGCGGGTTCGCGTTTTCGGAGGACGGCGCCGCGTGGCGCGCGGCCGAGTGGAACGGGACGCCCCACAACCTCCGCGCCGTCGCGCGGGACCCTGCCACGGGAACGCTCGTCGCCGCCTCGACGGAGGGGCTCTGGACGTCGCGCGACGGCGGCCTGCGCTGGACGCAGGCGACGAATCTCTACGCCAACGCGGTCGTCTGGTCGGACAGCCTCTTCGTCGCGGTCGGCGGGGATGACCCGGCGCAGGCCGTCTACTGGTCGCCCGACGGCACGGACTGGCGCGCGCGCGGCTTTTCCGGGCAGAGCGGGACGCTGTCGCTTCTCGTCGCGGACGGAGGCGGCCGGTTCCTTGCGGGCAGCCGGTCGGGCTGGCGCGCGCTCCGCCTCGAAAGCGGCGAGCCCGTCTCCGTCGGGACCGCGTCCGTCTCGGCGACCAAGATCGCCGCCGCGGCCGGCAACGGCGTCTTCGTCGCGAGCACGCTGCCGCTCGGAACCGGCCTGCGCGTTTCGACGAACGGCGTCGACTGGGCGCGCGCGGACAAGCAGGACGGCGTCTTCCCGGCGGTCGTCTTCCGCGGCGGACTGTTTTTCGCGGAGGGATACGGAACGGACGGCGCCTACGCCGGGCTTTGGACCTCGGCAAACGGCGCGGCGTGGACGCGCGCCGCGGACGGTTGGGCGGAGGGCCTTCCCGCGCTCGACTGCGGCGCCTGCGCCGTCGAACTCGCCGTCGCCGGCGCGGGCAACGCGCTCGCCGGAGGCGACTACGCGCCCGCCGTCCGCGTCGCGCCCGGCGGCTCGGTCGCCGTCTCCGCCGCGCCCGCGCCCGACGGCGGCGCCGCGCCCGCCGTGCTCGAAGCCGCCGGCGGGCGTTGGGCGGCGGCGATCGGCGGCGGCATCGACGAAGACGCCGGCGCGTTCGTCCAGCGCGGCGCGACGCTCTTCGCGGAAGGCGGGTGCAACGCGCCCGACGTCGGGCCCGGCGCCTACGGCGCGGCGGGCGGCGGCGTGACGGTGCTCGGCGGCTCCCTCCGGATCGCCAACGGGCTCTTCCCCGCGCCGTCCAACGGCGTGGAGGCGGTGCGGTGCGTCCTCGTGGACGGTCTGGCGCCCGGCGCCGTTCCGGACCTTGCGAACCTGCCCGGCCGCTACGGCACGGACGGCATTGCCGCGGACGCGCAAGGGCGCGTCTGGCTCTGGCTTCCCGAAACCGCGTCGTCCTTCCGCTTCGTCGCCGGGGGTTCCCTGCGCCGCGTCGCCGCGGGCGGCGGCGCAGCGGTCGCCGAAACGCTTCCCGACCCGAAAGTCGAGGACGCCTCCTTCGCCGCCGCTGCGGACGGCGCGCTCGAAATCACGCTGCGCGTCGCTTCGCCCGTCGAAGCCGAGGCCCTCGCGCCCGTCTACGCGGCCGACCTCTCCGCGCTTGCCGCGGGCGGCGGCGAACGGCTCGCGCCGACGCGCGTGGACGCCGTCGGCGACGGCGAATACCGGCTCGTGTTCCGCCTGCCCGCCGGCCGCGCCGCCGAGACCGGTTTTCTCGCCGTCCGGGCCCAATAGCCCGGCGCCGCGCGCGCCGCTTCAGCCGCACGCCTTGCGCAGCACCAGGGCGCGGAGCTCGGCGTGGGCGGTCGCGAGGTCGTCGTTCACGACGATCGCGGAAAACTCCCCGCGGCGCGCGCGCTCGCCTTCGGCGTTGCGGAGGCGGCGCTCGATGACGTCCGGCGCGTCTTCGCCGCGCTTTTCGAGGCGGCGGCGGAGCTCTTCGAGCGAAGGCACGTCAATGAAGACGTCGAGGAACGCGCGGGCGAGCGGCGCGTCCGGCGGCAGGCCGCGGACGATGTCGCGCACCTGCGCGGCGCCCGCCACGTCGATGTCGAGCAGGACGGAGCGCCCCCCGGCCATCGGGCCTTCGACGGCGCTCTTGAGCGTGCCGTAGCGGTGGCCGTGGACCATGGCGTGCTCGAGGAACTCGCCCGCCGCGACGCGGCGCAGGAACTCTTCGTCGGAGAGGAAATGGTAGGCCACGCCGTCCTTCTCTTCCCCGCGCGGCGCGCGCGTGGTGCACGAGACCGAGTAGTCGAACACGTCGAACTCGGCGCGGAGGAGGTTGACGAGCGTCGTCTTGCCCGCGCCGGACGGCGCGGTGAGGACGAGGAAAACGGGCTGCCGGAAGGAGGTCTGCATGGCAGGGGCGGATGCTACCACACCCGCCCGCCGGTCCGCAAGGCCGCGGCGCCGTCAGTCCGAGGGTTCCAGGTAAATGCCGAGGAGGCCGCCCCCGGCGCCGTCGTGCAGAACCCGGAAGTCGGCGAAGGCGGTGCCGTCGTAGTCGAACGCGATCGCGCGGCCGTCCGGCGAAACGGCCGCGCCGGGCAGGCCGGCGCCGTCCGCGAAGCGGAAGCGCGCGGGCGCCGGGTCGTTCCGCGGCTCGAGCACGGCTCGCCAGCGGCCCGGCGCGAGGGGCAGCGGCAGGCCGGGCCCTTCGGCGGCGACGCACGGCGGGTCGCGGCCGGGGGAGAACGACAGCCCCGGCAGCGGTTGGAGAACGCCGTTCAGGGACAGGAAGGAGGTCGCGCCGAATTCGTGGACGAGGCCGCTTGCGGGGATGAACAGCAACGGATCCGCCGCGGGCCGCGCGGCGGGGTCCTCCGCGAACGTCAGGTCCGAAATGCGCGCCGTGCCCGGCGTTTCGAGCCGGGTCCAGAGATTCGAGCCCGGGAACGGCGCCGGGACCCACGCGAGACGCCACGAGCCGGGCGCCGCCCCTTCGACCGCCGGGAACCGGTTCGTCGCGGCGGGCTCTCCGGAGCCGGGAACGGACGTGACGAGGACGAGGTCCTTGTCCGCCTCCGCGCGCACGAGCCAGCCGAAGCCGTCGCGGCGGATTCCGGCGAACGAGCGCAGCTTCACGGCGGCGTTGGTCGCCGGCGGGTCGAAGCGCCAGTGCCGCGCCGTCGCCGCCGGCACGACCGGCGCGGGATCCGGGCCTTCGATCCGCAAGCCCGGTTCGAGCGCCGTCGGCCACGGGGCGTCGTCTTCGCGGTCGCAAACCGCGAAGGCCCAGACGCCCGGGTTCCAGCCGACGAGGCGCAGACGCGGGTCGGCGAGGTGGCGGCGGAGCGTTTCGCCGAACGGGAAGGGCGAAACTTTCGCGGGGAAGGCGTTTTCGTGGAGGATGACGTGCGTGACGCCGAGCTGCCGCAGGCCGGCGAGCTGGTCGTCCGTGAGGTCGCCCTCGGTCATCGTCTCGAAACGGCGGAACACTCGCTCGGCGTAGTCGTGGGTGCGGACGGCGGCGTAGCCGTTGAGCATCGAAACGCCCGCGCGCACGGCGTGATACTGGTAGATCGAACTCCACGAGGAGTCGCCCGGCCAGATCGGCAGCACGAGCGCGCGCGGGGCGACGCCGCGGGCCCGGGCGTCCGCCGCCGCGGCAAGCCACGCCGCGTCCGCGCGGCCCGGCTCCAGGCAGATGCCCGCGCGCATGCCGCGGTGGCCCGAAAGGAACGCGAGCAGGACGATCGCGACGGCCGGCGCGATCGTCCCCTTGCTGAAACGGAGCCGCGGCCGGAGCGACCACGCCAGCGCGAAGAACGCCGCGTAGAGCGCCGGCAGCAGGCAGAAGACCTTGAGCGGCTGGCGCACCATGCGGAACGGCGGGACGAGCTTGCGGACGAGCCGCAGCGGCAGCGCTTCCAGCGGACCGTGCGTGCCGAGCGCGAGGCAGAAGACGAACAGGATCGCGGCGCCGAGGACCGCGCCCGCAAGCGGGGCGCGCCAGCGCCCCGCCCGCGGGCGGAACGCCGCGACGACGGCGAGTCCCGCCGCGACCAGGCAGAGGGCGAGCACGACGCCCATGTAGAACTGGTCGGGCGAGTGGCTGAAGTAGGACGGGTCGAAGAACGCGTGCCAGTCGGGGGAGTTGACTTCGAGCTCGCGCAGCGTGCGTCCGCCGGCGGCGTCGGTCCCCTCGTAGCCCGCCTTGGCGAAGAGGCCGAGCGCGCCCGCGAGCGCGCCGCCGAGCGCGATCGGGGCGAGCGGAGCGGCGAGGGCGAAGGGGCGGCGCAGGCCGCGTTCGGAGCGCAGCAGCGCGAGCGCGCCCCAGAGCGGGAGCGACAGCGCGGCGAAGAGGAAGCAGTGCAGGTCGGCGGCGTAGAGGCAGAAGAGAAGCGCGCCCGCGAGCGCGCCGCCGCGCACGGAGCGGTCGCACACCGCCATGTCCGCGCCGAGCGCCACGCCCGGGACGAGCCCCATGCCGAACCCCGTCGGCGAGCCGCCCGCGAGGACGACCCAGCGGTAGGGCACGCAGCTCGCGAGCGCGGCGGTCGCGAGCGCCGCGAGGGGCCCCGCGCCGAAGCGGCGCGCGAGCCGGTGGCAGAAGAGCAGCCCGAGGAAGACCGACAGGAGCTGCGCGAGGTTCCAGCAAAGCGCGTCCGGCAGCGCGAAGCGCAGCAGCGCGTAGGGCAGCGCGAACGGGAAGTAGAACGGATCGACGCGGCGCGGCGCGGGCGTGGCGGGGTCCACGGCGAACTCGCGGGGATTCGAGAACGCGCGGATGCGGCCCGCGAGCATTTCGTGGACGAGGTCGAAGTGGTATTGCAGCTGCAGGTGGTCGCCCTGCACGAGCGTGCGGGGCGGCTCGCCGGCCGTGGCGTGGGCGGTGTAGGCGACGCCGCCGGCCAGGTGCGCCGGCAGCGGCCACAGGAACGCGCCGAACAGCAACGCCGCGAGCGCGGCGAGCGCGAGCGCGGTCCGGCGGTTCGTTGTCCGGGGCGGGGGCATGGTGCGGCGCGGCGGCGGCGTCAGGCCGGCGGCGGCGGGGGCGGAGGTTCGGGGGGGGCGGGCGGGGCGGGCGGCGCGGGGAGGCGGCCATCGCGGATGAGGGCTTCGGCTACGGG
>JAFTHC010000189.1 GCA_017457625.1 Kiritimatiellia bacterium | reverse complement strand
GCTCCTTTACGCGGGCCTTGACGTCGGCGCTGAACGAGTAGGTCGAGTGGTCGTCGCCGCCGGCGTCGCTCTTCAGCGTCGCCTGCGCCGCGGAGAGCTCGGAGAGGGCCTTGCCGAGGATTTCCAGGTCCTTGTTGCGGGTGCGGACGCGCGTGGTGAGCGGGGTCACCTCGCCTTCGACGGCGACGGCGCGCCGTTCGCTCACGGCGATCATCAGGTCCTGGAAGTCGACCTGGCTGCCGGCGATCTTGTATTCGTAGGCGTTGATTCCCCACAGCGAGGTGAGGTTTTCGGCGACTTTGACGTTTTCGATGGTGGCCATTTTCCGTTCCTCAGACGATGTTCCCGATCGTGGCGCTCGCGGCGTTGTCGGCTTTCTTGACGATGCGCGAGGCGGCGGAGAACGCGCTGTCGCGCTTGGAGATGAGGCCCTTGAGCGCGACCAGGTCCTGCTGCAGGTTGTTGTCCTCGGTGTCGAGGGCGTATTGGACGTCGTTCTGGGCCTTCATGATGTTGGCGCGCGTCATGCTCATCTTGTCGCCGCCGGCGTCGGAGCTATAGGAGGACCAGTTGAGCGAGATGCCGTATTTCGAAAGGAGCGAATGGGCCGTGGCCAGTTCGTACATCTCGGACGTCTTGTCGCCGGGCTCGGCGTTCTTGACGCGCAGCGTCGAGAGGGCCTTGTTGAGGTAGGCCAGCGCTTCGCCCAGATCCGTGACCTTGCGCTCGCGGACGCGGACGACCTCCGTGTAGGACGCGGCGGCGGCCTCGATGGCGGTGCTCTCCTTGAGCGCGGCGGCGGCGAGCGCGGCGGAGTAGTCCTTGCCGGCGGCGCCGTCCACCGTGTAGGACATCTGCGCGACGCCGTAGACGGCGCCGCCCTGGATGACGTTGGTTTCGATGAGTGGCATTTGCGGGGCATTCTAGCGCATGCGGGCGCGCGGCGCAAGCACCGTCTCGCGCCGCGCGCGCCGGGCGGGCTAGACCAGGATCGTCTTGTTGTCCTCGATCGTGCGGCGGACGTCTTCGTCCATGCGGTCGAGGGCGTCGCGGATGGCGCGGAGCGGGTCGTTGGCGATCTGCTTGGCCTCCTCCTTCTCGCGGTCGGCCTGCGTCTCGCGCGGTTCGGGCGGCTCGACGTCGGCGGCGTCGGCGCGGAGGCCCGCGGCGATGGCGGCGAGCGCCTTGTCGCCCACGGCGGCGGCGCAGTCCGCGATCTTCGCTTCGAGGCCGGAAATCTGCGCCTTGAGGTCGGCGATGTCCTTCTTGGAGGTCTCGACGGCGGCCTTCGCGGTCATGAGGTCCGACTGCGCCTTGTAGAGGTTGGCCTGCGCGGCGGCGATCGAGGCCTCGGCCTTGGCCAGGTCGGCCTCGGCCTTCTTGAGCTCGGCGTCGTCCGCCTTGCGCGTGCGGCGCAGCTCCTCGACCTGCTTGCGGTGCGCCTCGCCGTCCTTGATCGCGTTCTCGACCGCGTTCTTGAGCGCCTGGATCTGCGCCTCGAGGGCGGCGACCTTGGCTTTGGCGGCCGTTCCGCCGGATTCCTTGCCGGCGAGCAGTTCGGCGAGCTCGTCGAGCTGGGCCTGCAGAACCTCGAGCTGCGCGAGAGAGTTCTTCTGGTTTTCGGTGATCTGGATGTTGAGCGCGGTGAGGACCGTGAGCACGACCGCAATGCGGCGCTTGGCCGCGGCGAGACGGGCGTCTTCGCTCTCGCCCTTCACCTTGGCGACGAGCTTGTCGAGCGACGAGCCGGAGACGGTGACGCTCACGGACGGGCCGCCGAGGACGGCGGCGGGCGCGGTCTGCGCGGCGGACGCGGCGGCCTGCTGCGCGCCGGCCTGGACGGCGGGGCGGGCGGACGGGGCGAACTGGATGGATTCGGTGGGCATGGGGGGGCTCCTTTCGTTGATGGTTGCCCATTCTACACGAAACCGCGACGGAATGTTACAAAAAAAAACGCGCGGCCTGCGCCCGCTTGCGCGGGGGCGGGAAAACGGGTAGAATGGGGCGCCGTTCCGAGCCGCTCCCATGCCCAAGGTCAAACTCACCAAAACCGAACTCAAGGCGCAGAAGGACGCGCTGTCCCGCTACCGCCGGTTCCTGCCGATGCTGCAGCTCAAGAAGTCGCAGCTGCAGATGGAACTCGGCGGCATGCGCGCCCGCGAGGAGGCCCTCGCGCGCCGCGAGGAGGCCGTCTTCGCGGCCGCGAAGCCCTGGGCCGGCCTGCTCGCGGACGGGTCCGTGCCGCTGGGCGTGGAGCTGGAGCGCGTCCGCACGCACGCCGGCAACATCGCGGGCGTCGAGATTCCGGTCTTCGACGGCATCGAAGCGCGCCGCGCCGAGCTCGACCTCTGGGCCACGCCCGCCTGGGCGGACGACGCGGCCGCCGCCGCCGAGGAGCTGATGTCCGTCCGCGCCGAGCGCGAGGTCGCCGCCGAGCAGGTGCGCCTCGTCGCCGAAGAGCTGCGCACCACGTCGCAGCGCGTGAACCTTTTCGAGAAGGTCAAGATTCCCGAGTGCGTCGAGAACATACGCGTCATCAACGTCGCGCTCGGCGACGAGCAGACCTCCGCCGTCGCCCGCGGCAAGATCGCCAAGAGCCACGGCAAGAAGGGCGGCGCCGCCGAAGCGGCGGGCGGGAAGGAGGTCGCGCCGTGATCGTTCCGATGAAGCACGCGACGGTGCTGTGTCTCTCCAAGGACCGCGACGCCGCCTTGAAAGCCCTGGCCGACCTCGGCCTCGTCCACGTCGAGGTGTCCGTGGCGGATTCGCCGGGCGTGGCCGCGGCGGCGCTCGCTGGCGACGCGGCGGAGTGCGCGCGCGACGCGATCGCCGAGGCGCGCGCCAACAGGGACGACCTCGGCCTGGCGCTCCGGCCGCCGCCCGCCGGGGCGGCCGCCGCCGGCGTCGTGGCGGAGGCGCTCGCGTGCGTCGGCCGTTACGTCGAAGCGCGCTCGCGCCGCGCCGAGCTGGTGCAGCGGGCCGCGCGTTGGGCGCCGTGGGGCGATTTCGATCCCGCCGCGGCGCGCGCGTTGGCGCGGAAGGGCGTGCCCGTTTCGCTGTTCGAGCTTCCCGCCGGTTTCGACCTCGCCGCGTTTTCCGCCCGCGGCGTGCTGCGGATCCTTTCGCGCGACAAGGAGAAAATCCGCGGCGCGTTTCTGGGCGCGCCGCTCCCGGAGGGCGTCGAGGCGCTCCCGTTGCCGCCCGAAAGCCTGGGCGCGACGCGCGCCGGCGCCGCGGCCGCCGAGGCCGGAATGCGCGAGGCGGCCGCCTCGCTGCGGGCGCTGGCGCCCCGCGCCGGCGAAGCGGCCGCCGCGGTCGGCGCCGCGGCGGAGGCGAAGACCGCCGCGCTCGCGGCGGCGAACCTCCTGGACGCGGGTCCCGTTTCGCACCTGCAGGGGTGGATCCCCGCGGACGGCGCGGACGCGCTCCTCGCCGCGGCCCGCCGCGAAGGGTGGGGCGTCGCGCTGCGCGACCCGGCGGAGGGCGAGACGCCGCCCGTGCAGCTGCGGCCGCCGCGCGCGTTCCGCCCGATCCTGACGCTCCTGGGCGCCCTCGGCATCCTGCCGGGGTATTCGGAGACGGACATTTCGGTTCCGTTCTACGCGTTCTTCACGCTCTTCTTCGCGATGCTCGTGGGCGACGCCGGCTACGGCCTGCTGCTGCTCGCGCTTTGGGCCGCGCTCCGGAAGAAGCTCCGCGCCTCGCCGCAGGCCGGCGTGCGCGCGGTTTCGACGCTGCTGCTGGTCTTCTCCTGCGCGACGGTCGCGTGGGGCGTGGCGTCCGGCACGTGGTTCGGCATGCCGGCCGCATGGCTCCCGGCGTGGATGAACCGCGACCTGCCCACGGCACGCTGGCTCGGCGACCAGGGCAACATCATGTGGCTGTGCTTCACGATCGGCCTCGCGCATCTGGAGCTGGCGCGCGGGTGGAACGTGATGCAGCTCTGGCCCGACTCCAAGGCGCTGGCCGAACTGGGGTGGGGCGGCGTGCTGCTCGGGATGTATTTCGTCGTCTGCTCGATCGCCGTGCCCGGATGTTCGTTCCCCGTCTGGGCGGGCGTCGTCATGGGCGTCTCGGTGCTGCTGGTCCTGCTCTTTTCCTACAAGAAGAGCGAACTCAAGGAGAACGTCGTCTCGCTGTGCCTCACGCCGCTCAACGTCATTTCGTCGATGGGCGACATCATCTCCTACGTCCGCCTCTTCGCCGTGGGCCTGGCGGCCGTGAAGATCGCCGAGACGTTCGACACCATGGCCGCGGGGCTCGCGCTGCCGCTCTGGATCAAGATCCCGTGCATGGTGCTGATCCTGCTGCTCGGCCACGCCCTGAACCTCGTCATGGGCGCGCTCTCGATCCTCGTCCACGCCGTCCGCCTCAACACGCTGGAGTTTTCCAACGCCAAGGGCATCAGCTGGAGCGGCGCGCCCTACGCGCCGTTCCGCGCCCCCGGCGCCGCCGACGGCGCCTGAAAACGGAAAGAACCGCCATGCAATACGACCGCAACCACGCCCTCCTCTCTTCCTCGATCCCCGGCCTGCCCGAACCCAAGCGCGGCAAGGTGCGCGACGTCTACGACCTCGGCGACTCGCTGCTCTTCGTCGCGACCGACCGCCTTTCTGCCTTCGACGTGATCATGCCGAACGGCGTGCCGGACAAGGGCCGCGTCCTCACGCAGCTCTCGCTGTTCTGGTTCCGCTTCTTCTCCGACGTGCCGAACCATCTCGTCACGGCCGACGTGGCGGCGTATCCCGCCGTCCTCAAGCCCTTCGCCGCCGACCTCGACGGCCGGTCGATGATCGTGAAGAAGCTCGACATGGTGCCCGTGGAGTGCATCGCGCGCGGCTACCTCGTCGGCTCCGGCTGGGCCGAATACAGGGAGCGCGGCACGGTCTGCTCGCGCCCGCTGCGCCCCGGCTACGTCCAGGCCGACAAGCTCGACGAATCGATCTTCACCCCGTCGATGAAGGCGGAGATCGGCGAACACGACGAAAACGTCTCGGTTGCGGAGCTCGAGCGCCGCGTCGGCAAGGACATGGCGGACCGCCTCGGCGCGCTCACGATGAAGCTCTACGACGGCGCGGCGGAGCACGGCCGCGCCAAGGGCGTCATCATCGCCGACACGAAGTTCGAGTTCGGGCTGGACGCGGACGGCACGCTGACGCTCGCCGACGAAGTCCTCACCCCCGACTCCTCGCGCTTCTGGCCGGCGGCGGACTACCGCACCGGCTCCAACCCGCCCTCGCTCGACAAGCAGTTCGTGCGCGACTGGCTCGACGGGATCCGTTTCAACCACGAGCCGCCCGCGCCGGAGATTCCGGACGAAATCGTGGAGAAGACCCGCGCGCGCTACCTCGAGGCGCTGCGCGTCCTGGCCGGCTAGCGGGCGCCGCGCGCCGCTCGCCCGCGCGCAGTTTCGCTTGGACGCCGCCGCCCGTTTTTGCTAGCATGTCCGCCCGCCGCCCGCCCGCGCGGCGGGCACTTCCCCAGGAGACCGCAATGAATCCCAAGCATGTCGCCATCGCCGGCGCGACCGGCGCCGTCGGCGTCGAAATGATCAAGACGCTCGAGCGCCGCGATTTTCCCGTCGCTTCCCTCAAGCTCCTCGCCTCCGCCCGCTCCGCCGGCCGGAAGATGGCGTTCCGCGGCGAGGAAATCGCCGTCGAGGAGATGACCGAAGCGTCCTTCAAGGGCGTCGACGTCGCGCTCTTCAGCGCCGGCGCGGGCGTGAGCAAACAGTTCCGCAAGGCCGTCGTCGACGCCGGCGCCGTGATGGTCGACAACTCCAGCGCCTTCCGCCTCGACGACGACGTCCCGCTCGTCGTCCCCGAAGTGAACCCCGAGGACGTGAAGTGGCACCGCGGCGTGATCGCCAACCCGAACTGCACGACGATCATCATGCTCGTCGCCGTCGCGCCGCTTCACCGCGCGTTCGGGCTGAAGCGGCTCGTCGCCTCCACCTACCAGTCCGCCTCCGGCGCGGGCGCCAAGGGCATGCTCGAGCTGCTCGCGCAGACGAAGGCCCTCCTCGCCGAGGCCAGGGACATGGACGAACTGGCGGAGCGCTACCGCGACGTGCTCTCGCGCATCGACCCGCCCAAGGCGTTCGGCGACCCGATCGCGTTCAACGTCTTCCCGCACATCGACGTGTTCCAGCCCAACGGCTACACGAAGGAGGAGATGAAGATGGTGAACGAGTCGCGCAAGATGCTGCACGACCCGTCGCTGCGCGTCACGTGCACCTCGGTCCGCGTCCCGTCGCTGCGCGCGCACTCCGAGTCGCTCAACCTCGAGTTCTCGCGGAAGGTCACGCCGGAGATGGTGCGCGAAGTCCTCGCGAAGGCGCCGGGGCTCGTCCTCGTGGACGACCCCGCGAACAACCGGTACCCGCTCCCGGTCGACGCCTCCGGCCACGGCGAGGTTCTCGCCGGCCGCATCCGGCAGGACGTCTCGAACTCCGACGGCACCGGCATCGACATGTTCGTCGCCGGCGACCAGCTCCTCAAGGGCGCGGCCTGGAACGCCGTGCAGATCGCCGAGCTGCTCTAGCGGCGCGCCCCGCCACGGCCATGTTCGAACTGCAGCCCCACCTGCGCGCGGCGATGTCCGGGGATCCGGACTTCCGGGCCGTGCTCTGGGAGGTCGGCGGGCTCGAAAAGAGCCGCGTCGATCCCGCGCTCTGGCTCGCGCCGGAGGAACTGGTCGAAATGGAAGCGCTGCGCGGCGAGAAGCGCCGCCGCGAGTGGCTCGCCGCGCGCGTCGCGCTCAAGGGGCTGCTGCTCGCCGACGGCGTCGTCGCTGCGCCCGCGACCGCGATCGTGCGCAAGGACGCGGCCGGCGCGCCGCGGCTCGTCGTCTACGAGCCCGACACCGGGCGCTACGAAGTGCGCGGCTGCTCGATTTCGCACTCGGGCGCCTACGTGCTGTGCGCCTACACGCCCGGCCGCCACGGCCGCGTGGGCGTGGACATCGAGCGGCGCACCTGGCGCATGCTCTACCTGCGGCGCAAATACGCGAACAAGGCGGACCGGCTGCTCGACCCGCCCGACTCGATCGGCGCCGGGACGCTCGTCTGGAGCCTCAAGGAATCGCTTTCCAAGCTCGTCGGCACCGGCATGGGCTGCGGCTTCCCCAAGCTCGTCTGCAACGAAACCGAGCCCGGCCGCTGCGAGATGTTCGACCCGGCCGGCGCGCCGCACCGCGGCCGCTACGAATGGCTCGAGCGCTACGCCCTCACGGCGGTCGCCGACCCGCCGGACGCCGCCGCCGCGCCGGCGCCGCCGCCCAGGCGCGGCCTGCTGGAGCGGCTCGCGCGCAAGCGCCGCCTCAAGCGGTTGCGCCGCGAACGCGCCATGCGGGAGCGGGAAGCGGCGAAAGAAACGGCGGGAGCGCCCGAAGGAGCTCCCGCCGGAGATTGGTGCAACCGAGAGGAGTCGAACCTCCATGCCTCGCGGCACTAGAACCTGAATCTAGCGTGTCTGCCATTCCACCACGGTTGCGCGGAACGGGGCGGCATCATCCCAAAATCCCGCGCGAAAGTCAAGCGAGACCCCGCCACGCATGAAAATCCTCGTTTCAGCCGGCCCCACGCGCGAGCCGATCGACGCCGTCCGCTTCCTCTCGAACCGCTCCACGGGCCGCATGGGCTGCGCCGTCGCGCGGGCCGCCGCGGAGGCGGGTCACGAAGTTGCGCTCGTGCTCGGGCCGGTCGAAATCGGGCCCCCGGCCGGCGTGCGCGTCGTCCGCGTGGAAACCGCGCTTCAGATGCTCGAGGCGCTCCGCGCGGAGCTGCCCGCCGCCGACGCGCTCGTCATGGCCGCCGCCGTCGCGGACGTCCGCCCCGCCGAACCCGCCGCGCGCAAACTGCACAAGGGCGAACTGGCCGGCACGCTGCGGCTCGTTCGCAACCCCGACCTCCTCGCCGAGCTGCGCCCGCTCAAGGGCGGCCGGATTTTCTGCGGCTTCGCGGCGGAGACGGACGACGTGCTCGGAAGCGCCGCGGACAAGCTCGCGCGCAAGGGGCTGGACCTCATCGTCGCCAACGACGTGGCGGCGCCCGGCGCGGGCTTCGCGGTCGACACGAACGTCGTGGCGGTCCTGCGCCCCGGCGCCGCGCCCGAGCGCTGGCCGCTCATGTCCAAGCTCGACGTCGGCCGCCGCCTCGTCTCCCTCCTCGAAACCCTCGCGGCCCGGCAACCGGGAACGTGAAATTTTGCGCTTTCCTTCCGCGCGCGGAATGTGGTATGATTCCGGGCCACAGGGGCGAATTGGGTTCGCCTCCCAAGAACCTTCCTTCCAACAACAGAAGGGTCCAACCGTGATCAAGTCCGCATCCAATCCCGTTTCGGCGGCCGCGCTGGCCGTCCTCCTCGCGGCGCAGGCCGCGCCCGCCGCACAGCCGGCCGAATCCTCCGACTACGGCCGCTGGTACGTGAGCCCCGCCATCGGCTACTGGAACTTCGAAGGCGACGAGCCGCTCGAAGACGGTTTCTACGGCTCGCTTCGCGTCGGCTACGACTACAGCGAGTGGTGGATGTTCGAAGTGAACGCCATCTTCGCCCCGTCGCTCGACGAGAACCTCTCCGGCCACTACTACGACGGCGGCTACCAGGAGAAGCCCGAGTCCAAGTCGAAGGGCGACGACAAGTATTTCGAGGACACGTGGGGCCTGCAGCTCTACGCCGACGCGATGCTCCACTTCACCGCGTGGGACCGCTTCGACCCCTACGCCATCTTCGGCGTCGGTTTCGAGACCTTCGGCAAGGACGTGATGGAAGACTCCGTCTCCCTCAACGGCCGCGTCGGCGCCGGCGTGATGTACCACCTCGACGATTCGTGGACGCTCCGCTTCGACACCCGCGTGAACCTCGCCGGCTACAACACCGAGTTCAACCACACGATGGACGTGGGCGTCATCTACCGCTTCGGCGCGGAGCGCATCAAGGACGACCCGCCGCCCCCCGTCTCGCTCGATACCGACGGCGACGGCCTGCTCGACGAGGACGAAATCCGCCGCGGCACCGACCCGAACAACCCCGATACCGACGGCGACGGCCTGCTCGACGGCGAGGAAGTCCGCAAATACGGCACCAACCCCCTCAACCCCGACACCGACGGCGACGGCCTCACCGACGGCCAGGAAGTCCGCAAATACGGCACCAACCCGCTCAACCCCGACACCGACGGCGACGGCCTGCTCGACGGCGACGAGGTCAACCGGTACAAGACCGACCCCCGCAACCCCGACACCGACGGCGACGGCCTCAAGGACGGCGAGGAGGTCGTGAAGTTCGGCACCAACCCGCTCGATCCGGACACGGACAACGACGGCCTCAAGGACGGCGAGGAAGTCCGCAAATACGGCACCAACCCGCTCAACCCCGACTCCGACTACGACATGCTCTCGGACGGCGCCGAGGTCCTCAAATACAAGACCAACCCGCTCGACCCCGACACGGACAAGGGCGGCGTGCGCGACGGCCACGAGGTGATCTACGACCGCACCGACCCGCTCGTCGCCTCCGACGACATCCTCTTCTTCGAGCTCAAGATCAACTTCGACACGGACAAGTCCGTCATCAAGCCGCAGTATTTCGACCAGCTCGACAAGGTCGCCAAGGTGATGCTCGAAAATCCGGGTTCCACCGCCACGGTCGAGGGCCACGCCGACCGCCGCGCCACCTCGCAGCGCGCGCACAACCTGCGCCTCTCCGAGAGCCGCGCCAAGGCGATCTGCGCCTACCTCCAGGGCAAGGGCATCGACGGCGCCCGCCTCAAGGCGATCGGCTACGGCTTCGACCACCCGAAGGTCCCGAACGACCCGAAGGAGGGCAACCTCGAGAACCGCCGCGTCGAGGTCTACATCGACGGCGTGAAGACCGGCAAGGTCAACTACGTCAACCCGGCCCAGTAGCCGGCCGCGCCGCCCGCCCCGCGGACGCCGCGGGGCTCCGGCGCGAAAAAAAAGGAAGACGGCCGCGCGGTTCCCGCGCGGCCGTCCTTCTTTCAGGCGCCCCGCGCCTAGACGCCCGAGAAGGCGTTGAACCCGCCGTCGACCGGCAGGACGACGCCCGTGACGAAGCCCGCGGCCTTGTCGTCGAGCAGCCACAGCACTGCGCCGACGAGGTCCTCCGGGTCGCCGAAGCGCCCCATCGGCGTGAGCGACAGGATCTTGTCGCCGCGCGCGGTGAGCGAGCCGTCCGGGTTCGTGAGCAGCGTGCGGTTCTGGTCCGTGAGGAAGAAGCCCGGCGCGATCGCGTTCACGCGGATCCCCGCCTGCGAGAAGTGCACCGCGAGCCACTGCGTGAAGTTCGAGACGCCGGCCTTCGCCGCCGAGTAGGCGGGGATCTTCGTGAGCGGGCGGAACGCGTTCATCGACGAAATGTTGAGGATCGTCCCGCGGCCGCGCTCGACCATTCCCTTCGTGAACACCTGCGTCGGCAGCAGCGTGCCGAGGATGTTCAGGTTGAAGACGAACTGGATGCCCGCGGGGTCGAGGTCGTAGAACGTCTTGAGCCCGGGGGCGGCGGCCGCGAGGTCCGCGGCCGAGATGCGCTCG
>JAFTHC010000188.1 GCA_017457625.1 Kiritimatiellia bacterium | reverse complement strand
TGCCCCAGCGCGCGGCGGCGAACCCCGCGAAGACCATCGAGGCGCACATCGCCAGGCTGCGCACGATCTGGAAGGAGCCGCCCGTCGCCATCCCGCCCTCCAGCAGCGGGAAGCGCAGGTCGTCCGCCATCTCCACGAGCACGACGGGGATCGCCAGCGAGGAGGCGGCGTAGGTGGCGAAGGTCAGGAATGCGGCGTAGTCGTATCGGCCGAAGCGCAGCCGCGCGCGTCCGGAGGTCGGAGCGGAGTCCATCGGGCGCTCGCTACGCCGGGTTGAACTTCTCCTTGCCCTGCTTGCAGCGCGGGCAGCGCCAGTCGGCGGGGAGGTCCTCGAAGGGGACGCCGCCGTGTTCGGCCGGGTCGTAGACGTAGCCGCAGACGGAGCAGACGTATTTGCCGGTCGAGGTCTTGAAGACGATCTCGCCGGGCGGGATCACGGCGGGCGGGTTCGCGAGGTCGACGACGCGGTGAGCGGCGAGGCTCTCCAGCGCCTCGGGCGTGTGCGTGCCGAGCCAGACGGTCGGGCGCGCGGCGCAGAAAGCGCGGCAGCGGTCGAGCGTCTCGCGGGCGGCGGCGAGGTCCTCAAAGACGACGGAGAGCTTGTTCTCGTAGAGCGCCACGTCGGTGTAGGTGACGTCGCCGTGGATCAGGTAGAAGAGGCCGTCGGACTCGACGACGACGAGGCAGTTGCCCGTGGTGTGGCCCGGCGCGGGCAGGTAGGTCACGCCCTCCGCGATCTTCTGCGAGGAGGGGAACTCGTGGTAGGGGCCGTCCTGAAAGGTGGCGACGGTCGGGTGGAAGGGCTTGATCTCGTCCGCCTCCGCCTCGGCGGCGGAGCAGATGATCTCGGCCTTCGGGAAGGCGCCGAGCATGCCGGTGTGGTCGGCGTGCTTGTGGGTGATCAGGATCTTCGAGACCTGCTCGGGCCTGTAGCCGAGGTCGGCGAGCGCCTCGAGGTAGGACTTGATCTTCGAGCCGACGTAGATCGTCGCATCGGGCGTCGGGGCGCCGAACGGGAAGTCCTCCGGCACGCCGGTGTCGACGAGGATCACCTCGCTCCCGGTGTCGACCACCCAGTTCTGGAGGCAGGAGCGGTATTTCACCGCGGGGTCGAGCCCTTCCGCGCCTTCGCCCCCGAGGGCGAACGGACGGGTCATGAAACCGTTTTCGGCGAAACGGACGGGGAGGATCTTGATGGACATCTCGTGGGTCTCCGGGTTAGCGCCGGACATCGGCGCGACGCACACAACCCTACCAGAAGCCCGTCTCCGGGTCAATTCACGAATGGGCGAAAGCGTGAATCACGCGTCTGCATTCCCGCCGCGCCCCGCGCGGCCATACAACGCCCTCCGTGGCGGGGTGCGGGCTTCGCCTCGCACCCCGCCACGCGAGGACTTGCCCGCTAGTCCGAGTAGTCGGTGTCGAAATTGAGTGAAAGCGTCCGGCCGGGGAAGCGCGGGGCGAGGTCGGCGAGGATGGCGTCGCGGAGGGCGGAGCGGTCGCGGACGGTGAAGTCGACGAGGACGTCGAAGGAGACGGCGGCGCGCTCGTCATCGAAGAAGACGCCGTGGACGGCCTTGACGCCGGGGCGGCGCTTCGCGGCGGCCTCGATGGCGTCGCGGTCGGCGCGACGGGCGGGATCGACGGCGTAGATGCCGACCGTGAGGAAGACGTGGAAGGCGTCGAGAACGGCGCGCTGCACGGCGTAGGAGAGCCGATGGATCGCGGCGGCGTCGAGCGAGCCGTCGATCTCGACGTGCACCGATCCGATGGCGGAGTCGATCCCGCGCCGGCCGCAAGGACGAGCGCCGCGATGGCGATGGCGCTGAAGTATTCGATGCGCCCGTAGCCGAAGGGGTGCTTTTCATCGGGCGGGCGCCGCGCGAGCTTCACGCCGAGGATCGTGAGAACGGAGCTCAGGGCGTCCGTGAGGTTGTTCACGGCGTCGAGCACGATCGCCACGGAGTTCGAGAGCAATCCCACCGCCGCCTTGAAGCCGGCGAGCAGGATGTTCGCGCCGATGCCGACATAGCTGGTGCGCGTGATGCGTCTTGCGCGGGCGGCGGGGTCAGTTATTGCGTTCATGTGCGTTTTACGAATGGATTCATCCGAGGAGGTAGGCGGCGACGATTTCGCCGAAGTAGATGATGTGGTCGTCCTTGTCCGTGTCATGCGAGCGTTCGATAGACGGGTAGAAGCGGGCGCGAATTTCGGGAGGCAGGAGCGCGTTGTTCTCCTTCTGCCGGTAGATGACGCGGCATTCGAGGGTGAGGGGGAGCTGCGCGACGGCCGGGACGGCGACCTTTTCGCCGTCGACGAGCGTCAGGCCCAGTTCGGCGGCCTTGTCCAGGTCGCGCCCGCTGCGCGAACCGCAGACGGCGATGATGCGCCGGTCGAAGGGACCGGAGGGGAGGTTGACGGTGAACTCGGGGTTGGCGTCGAGCAACTCGCGCGTGAAGCTTGGAGGATGAGGACGTTCATGGACGGATCCTTGTGATGGTGTCTGAAAACGCGGCCGAGTCTATCCGAACCGCACCGGAAAGGCAATTCACACTTTCCTCGATTCGTAAACTTTTCGTTGGACGCGCCGGCGGTCCGGATGATAGACTCCGCGGCATGGAAACGACCGACCGCACACCCCTTTCCGCCCCCGGCGCGCGCGACGTCCGCGGTGCCTTCTTCGACGCCCTGCGGCGGCTGGGGCTGACGCGCCCGTTCGAGGCGATCTCCGTGCGCGACGTCGCGCGCGAGGCCGGGTTCTCCACCCGGACGTTCTACAACCGCTTCCGCAGCAAATACGACCTCGTCATCCGCTACTACGCGCTGGCCGACCACGACGCCGCGCGGCGCGCCCGCGCGGGCGAGGCCCTTCCGCCGTGGGCCGAGCGCGTCCGCGACGGACTCGTCCGCTTCCGGCGCGACCGGGCGATGTTCGCCGGCGCCCTGCGCGACGCGGTCGGTCCGGAAAGCTTCGCGACGACCTTCCTCTCCCACGCCTGCCGGTCCACGTCGGAGCACGTCCGGTTCGCGACCGGCAAGCCGCTTCCGGCGGCGCTGGAGCCCGTCCTGCGGCACTACTACGCGGGATTCGTCTGGGTCCTCTGCGAATGGCTCGAATCCCCCTCGCCGAAATCCGTCGACGCCTTCCTCGCGGACGCCGTCGCCGCGCTCCCCGCCCCGCTCCGCGCCACGCTTCTTCCGCCCCGGGACTCGGCGGTTCCGGAGCCGTCGCGGCGGCCCCGTGCCGCGGCGCCGCGGGGTTGCCGCCGCGCGCGGTAGCGGCAGCCCGCGCCTAACCTCCAGCTTCTCGGGTCGGGCTATGCGCCCGCCCCGATCGTTCCGGCCGCCGCCGCGCTCGTCTTCGCGGCGCTGCCGCTCCTCGCGGGCCGCCGCGTGGCGCGCCCGTCCCCCGTCGCCCTCAAGGTCCGTCTCAACCTGTGAAAAGGCCGCGCGGCGCTTCGCCGCGCCGCGCACCCTGCCACGCGCCGATGAAGCGCAGAAGCCGCCGCGCCGCAGGACGCGGCGCGGGCGGCTTCAAACTTGCGACGCGAGCGCCTGGTAGCGCTTGAAGAGCTCCGCGACGCATTCGGATTCGGTCGTCTTCACGGGGAAGCCGTAGGCCGCCATCACCGCCCGGTCGTTCTCCTGGAAGATTCCGTTTCTCACTCGTGCCATCCGTCTTCCAGGTTCGTGTCGTTTTCGTCCGGATTGAACCACACGGCGGCCTTGAGGC
>JAFTHC010000187.1 GCA_017457625.1 Kiritimatiellia bacterium | reverse complement strand
TGGGGCAAGATCGACGTCGTCTACACCTACACGAACACGGCGAACGCATCGACCCCGCAGCAGATCACGGCCTACTGGAACGGCGTGAAGACCTATGGCCCCGGCTCCCCCTCGGGCAACAAGCAGGTCGAGCAGGGCTCCCTCACGCTCGCGATCGGCGGCTACGCCGGCAGCTCCGAGCGCCCGTTCTTGGGCGACATGGACGAAGTGCGCGTCTCGACGATCATCCCCACGGCCGACCGCGTGAAGGCCGACTACGACACCGTGAACAGCGCCGCGTTCCTCTCTGCCGGCACGGTCGTGGAGTTCGTCGAGCTGCCCAAGCCCGTCGGTTCGTTCTCGCTCGTCGATTCCGGCGCGGCGTTCGCGCAATTCGGCGGATCGATTTCGTCGCTCGGCGGCGAGGCGACCTCGGCTGACGTCCTCGTCCGCGTGTGGCCGACGGACGGCACCGCGCCCTCCCAGTGGACGACGCTCGCCACGGCCCTCGCGGCCGGCGACACGTTCGAAGGCTTCGTGACGGGCCTCACCCCGGAGACGGCCTACACCTACGAAATCAAGGCGGTGAACGACCTCGCGACGCCCTACGACTCGGACGTCGCGACCGATGAGTTCACGACCAGCGGCTCCGGCGACGCCGGCACCGGCGGCGACGCCAAGCGCGTCGGCGACAGCATCGTCCACACGTTCGTCATCGATTCCGAGCTCGGCGACACGTGGGAGTTCACGCCACCGGCCTACGCGACGAGCGTCGAGGCGCTCGTCGTCGCGGGCGGCGGCCCCGGCGGCTACTGGGCCGGCGCGGGCGGCGGCGCGGGCGGTCTCGTCTACGACACCGCGCTCCCCATCACGGGTGGAGCGACCTACACGGTCAAGGTCGGCGCCGGCGGCGTCGCCTCCTCGGCGGCGACATCCTACGGCACGAACGGCGGCGACTCCACCATCTATCTGGGCGACACTGAAATCGTCACCGCCGTCGGCGGCGGCGCGGGCGGCAACGGCGCGCTGAACAACCAAGTCGCGACGGCGCCGGGCGTCTCCGGCGGCTCCGGCGGCGGCTCCACGGGCGCGTCCTACGCGGCCGGCACGGCCACGAGCGGCCAGGGCTTCCCCGGCGGCACCGGCCTCAACACCGGCAATCCGAACCGCAAGGTCGGCGCGGGCGGCGGCGGCGCGGGCGGCGCGGGCGGCTCCGTCTCCGGCGGCAACACCGTCTCCGGCGGCTCCGGCGGCGACGGCCTCGAGTTCTCCATCTCCGGTACGCCGACCTACTACGCGGGCGGCGGCGGCGGCGGCGGTCTCGGCAACTCCGACACCGCCGGCTCCGTTGGCGCCCCGGGCGGCGGGGGCCGCGGCGGCGCCGGCAAGGGCGGCATGTACACCCGCGCCGGCGAGGAAAACGAAATCGCCGGAAGCGGCCAGGACAACACCGGCGGCGGCGGCGGCGGCGGTTCGACCATCGCCGGCTACTACCAGGGCGGCGACGGCGGCAGCGGCATCGTGATCATCCGCTATCCGATCCAAGGAGACGGCACGACGGAGCCAGAGCCGGCGGTCGGCCTCACGGGCGCGACCTACGACGCCGAGACGGGCAAGGTCTCCTTCGACTACCGCGTGGCGTGGGCCGGCTACGGCTACCAGCTGGCCGACGTCGGCGTCGTGTGGGGCTACAGCCCGAGCGCGCTCACGACCACGAACATCGTCGCGACGGACAAGATCGGTTCCGGCTCCGGCGAGATCACGCTCCCGCAGGTGAGCCGCACGGTCTACCTGCGCGCCGTCGCCGTGAACGCGGCTGGCCTTTCGGGCGTATCGGTCGCGCAGAAGGCCTTCACGCTCTTCAACCCGAACGCTCCTGTCGGCACGATCGCGCTTTCGTCGGCCGCGGTCACGAACGCGACTTTCGCCGTCGAGGTGACGGACCTCGGCTCGGGCGCGGAGAGCGCGTCCGTGACGGTGCAGGTCTGCTCGTCCGAGGACTTCACGGGAACCGTCCTCTCGTTCCCGGCGGCCGAGACCCTCGCGGCGCTCGGCACGGTCTCGGTCGGCGTGAACGGCCTCGCGCAGAGCTCCACCTACTACGCGCGCGCCGTCGTGGTGAACGACGACGACGTCGAGCTCACGACCGACCCGGTCGAGTTCACCACCTACGCGCCCGGCGCGCCGGTCGCGACGGCTCGGACCGGCGACATCGGCTTCACGACGCTCGGAGCGATCGCGCGCGTTTCCGACTTCGGCGCCTACGCCTCCTCGGCCACGGTGCGCCTCGAAGTCTCGACGCAAGAGGACTTCTCGACGCTCGACGCCGTCTCGGCGGAGGAGCCCATCGCGCTCAACGCCGACAAGACGCTCGTCGCGTCCGGCCTCGACGCCGACACCTACTACTACCGGCGCGTGCGCGTCGTCAACGACTGGGGCTCGGTCCTCTACGTCGCGGTGCCCTACACCTCTACGCGCGCGGTGCCGTTCGCGGCCTCCGGTCCCTCGTGGGCGACCGGCGACGGGACGGTCGACATTTCGCTCGCCGTCTCCGCGGTCTACGACGGCGCGCAGTGCTCGGCGGTTCTGACCTACGGCGGGGAGGAAGTCGGCACGCAGACCTTCGACGCGGCGGGAGCTGTCACGTGGAGCGGCGTCGCCGCCAAGGCGGACGGCACGGTCGCGACGATCGTCGTCACCGCCACCGTGGACGGCGAGGACTACACCCGCACGTTCTCGGCGCCGGTCACGGCCGGCGCGGGCGCGACGGCGATCACGTCGATCGACGCTTACGGCACCTACGGCGACAACGCGCTCTGGCTCCGGCCCGGCGACGTGGCGATGCTGCCCGACCTCTACGGCGCGGCGTCCTACCAGGTCCTCAACGACCGCTTCGTCTCGATCTCCGGCTCCACGCTCACCGCGCTCGAGCCCGGCATCGTCGGCATCCGCTGCGTGGACGCGAGCTACACCACCAACGTCATGGGCGTCGTGGTCCTGCCCGACTCCGTCGGCAGCGGCTCGGTCTACGTCTTCAAGGAGTCCAAGCGCAACAACACCTACGACTGGGCCCGCCCGGAGTGCTGGGACAAGGTCGTCTTCGCGGACGGCGCCGCGACGCGCGCCGCGAGCAACGACTCCTACCCGCAGAACGCGGACGACATCGCGGTCCTGCCGTTCTACGCCGCGGCCGGCGACCTCTACATCCGCCACCGCACGGACATCGCGGTCGGCGGCCTCTACAGCGGCATGATCCGGCCCGACACGTATGTGAACTGCGTCCTCGAGCGCTACAAGGACGACACGACGAAGACCGTGACGTTCGAGCGCACGGACGGCGAGCCGGTGCAGATCGTCGTCTGCCCGAACAACGAGGGCTCCAACTACAGCCGCATCCGCCTCGGCGGCTATACGATCGACGTCGTGTGGGCGAGCGACGCGGTGATCGACTGCGGCTCCTCCGAAACGGACTGGAACAACGGTCTCCGCGGCTTCTTCGACGTGAAGGAATTGTCGAGCCCCAACATCAGCACGAACACGCTGCAAGGCGTCACCCTCACCTTCAGGGGCTATCCCGGCTACTCCATCGGCGGCAACAACGCCAGCGGCTGCACCGCGCAGCTCTACGGTTTCTGGAAGGGCACGGGCACGCTCGTCAAGGAAGGCATGGGCGGCATCGTTTTCAACAACGACATCGGCGGACTCTCGGGCAATATCGTCCTCAAGGGGCAGAAGACCCCCGGTGGCATCTACGCCCCGTCCGCACAGTTTTCGATCCGCGGCGGCGGCGCGACAAACCTCGCGGCGACCGTCTACGGCGTCGTCGCGCTCGGCGGCAACGGCCAGCCCACGTCGAACAACGGCGCCGGCCTCTTCGGCACGAGCGCGCAGGTGGGCGCCGCGCCGCCGACGACGGTGGCCGCCAACACCTACAACGGCGTGTCGGGCTCCCGCGGCCCGGACGCGCCTGCCAAGGGCCTCTCGCTCGTCGGCGGCAGCTGGTATGCCGGCCGGATCGACAACACGACGTGGGGCGTGGACGCCGAGGACGACAAGGTGCTCGACTTCCTCGGTGTCGGCGCCGGCATGTCCTACATCTACTTCCAGCCCCGCAACAACAACACGGCCGGCTACCCGATCAACGTCGTGACGGCGAAGGAGCTGCGCCAGACCGAGCGCGGGACGCTCGCCCTGTCCGAACCCTCGCGCTACGCCGCCTCCACGGCGACATCGGGCACCCGGTTCTACGCGGAGGACTGGGAAGACCACGCCATCGGAGCCGCCGGCGCCTGCGAGACCGAGACCGTCCACAAGGTGATTCCGTGGATCGTCGCATCCGTGAACGACGGCAACTGGGGCAACTGCGCGTTCGCCACGTTCGACGAGAACGGCCGCCTCGTCCAGGAGGCCCGCGAGAACGTGAACATCGACGCGGCCTCGAGCGAGGACGCCAACCTCTACGCGAACGACAAGAACCTGAACAACGGCACGGCGACGGACATCACGATCAACTCGCTCTACCTCGCCAACAACAACAAGAACAAGTTCCTCGGCGCGGACCGCACGCTCCGCATCAAGTCCGGCGGCGTCATCCTCAGCGGCCAGTCCTCGTCGATCGGCCTCCCCGGCCGCGACGACAACGGTTCGCTCGTCCTCGGCGACGCGACGCATCCGGCCTACGTCTGGGCGAAGGCCTACAACGCGGGAATGAACTACATCGGCGCGGCGGTGACGGCGCCCGGCGGCTTCGTGGCGGCCTACCTCGGTAACCTCGGGCTCGTCGGCGACCAGACCGGCATCGCGCAAGAAATCGCGGTGAACGCCGGCACGCTCTCGATCGGCACGGCCGATGCGGACTGCAAGCTCGCCTCCGGCCTCCCGATCCGCGTGTGCACGGGCGCGACGCTCTCGCTGCCGAAGTCCGGCGCGGTTTCCTCGAACGCCATCAAGCTCGACGGCTTCGGCAAGAACTTCGCCAAAGTCGCCCTGCCGGTCGACCAGAAGTGCGCCTCGCTCTCGGTGCGCGACGTCTCTGAGACGGCCGAGTGGACCGAGCTTCCGGACGGCACCTACGGCTCCTCGGCCTCCGCCGCCGAGTTCGTGGACGACGACCGCTTCGCCGGCCCCGGCATCCTCACGGTCGGCGCGGCGGAAACCGTCCGCGGCACGGTGCTGCTGGTGTGGTAGGAGAGGGAGAAGCGGCCCCCGCTCGCGGGGGCCGCATGGAGGGACTTGACTTTCGGGACGCATTGCGCCCTCGCGAAGCCTGTCCCGCACTGCGTAGAGCCCCTCCCCCCACTCCGCCACGGGGACAGGCTTCTCGGTGTCCCGGCCCGGCGTTGCGCCCGAGTTTGAATCCGGCGCCGCCCCCTCCCGTTCCGCAGGGAACGGTCGACATCGACCTCACGGCGATGAACCGGACGATGGTCTACTCGCAGATCTTCGACATGATGCAGAGCCCGGGCCCCTACCGCGGCAAGACCGTGCGGATGAAGGGGACCTACGCGACCACCGTCCCGCAGGGAACGACCAACCGCTACCACGCGTGCTTCATCTCCGACGCGATGGCGTGCTGCGCGCAGGGCATCGAATTCGTCCCCACCAACGCGGTCTCCTATCCGGCGGACTTTCCGTCGGACGGCGCGCCGATCATGGTGCAGGGCGTCTTCGACACCTACGTGGAGGACGGCAACCGCTTCGCCCACGTCCGCGACGCCCTTCTGCTCTTCCGCCGCCTGCCCGGCGCCGCTCCGGCCGCCGGCGCGACGAACGCCCCGCCCGCGCGACCGGCCGCGCCCTGAACGCCGCCGCCCCGCGCGCGTGTGGCGGGGTGGCACCCCGCCACGCGCCGATGAAGCGCCGAAGCCGCCGCGCCGCACGGCGCGGGCGGCTTCAAGCTTGCGACGCGAGCGCCTGGTAGCGCTTGAAGAGCTCCGCAACGCATTCGGACTCGGTCGTCTTCACGGGGAAGCCGTAGGCCGCCATCACCGCCCGGTCGTTCTCCTGGAAGATTCCGTTTCTCACTCGTGCCATCCGTCTTCCAGGTTCGTGTCGTTTTCGTCCGGATTGAACCACACGGCGGCCTTGAGGC
>JAFTHC010000186.1 GCA_017457625.1 Kiritimatiellia bacterium | reverse complement strand
TCCGCCGGGGGCGACGTTGACGCTCACGATCTTCCAGGAGAAGGAGTGCGGCACCTGCCCGGGGATCGTCCCCGTCAGGGAGAACGGACCGGTGCCGTCCAGAATCGCGGAGGCGGAAGCCCCGCCGACGGCCGTCATGTGCTCGGGGTCTTCGCCGGCCCAGAGCGTGACGGTCGTGACGCCGGCGCCGAGGACGTCGAGATTGCCCGACACGGTGACGTCGTGGTGGTTCATCGTCGACGTCGCCGTCGCGGCGAGGACGGAGCCCGCCTTGGTCGCGAACTCGATCGGCAGCGTCGCGTCGTAGCCGCCGTCGGACGTGGTGGCGACGAGGCGATACCAGCCGTTGGTGCCCGGCAGGACCGGGACGGTCGCCGAGAACGCGCCGTCCGCGACGGCGACGGCGGCGGACTGCGCGTCCGAAAGGCCGCGGTCGTAGCCCCACAGCAGCGCGAGCGAGTAGCCCTCGCCCGAACCGAGGCTCAGCGCCGCGCCGGAGACGGTCATCCGGTCGCCGTCGGTCGTCGCGAAGACGTCGCCGATCACGGGCTGCGAGACGTCGAGCCAGACGAGGTCCGACCAGACCGCCTCTCCGCCGCTTCCGACGACGGCGAAGCGCACGAACGGCGTCGCGCCGGGATCGGCGACCGGAAGCGTCGCGGTCACGGTCGCCTCGCCGCCGCCCACGGAGCCGAGGTCGGAGGGCGACGCCCACGCGGCGGCGTTCGTCCCGCCGTCGGAGGCGCCCCAGAAGGCGCGGAGCGTCCCGAGGGGGTTGCCGCCCGAGACGCGGACCGTGGCGAAGACGCCGCCCGCGGCGCGCTCCGCCGAGACGAGAGCGATGCGGCGCGTGGCGTCGGGGCGCAGGAGCGAGCCGTCGCCGGGGTCGACGAGGCGCGTCATCTTGGACGCGGTCACGTTCTTCGTGCCGTCCGTGTTGAAGCCGAAGCCGAACGTCCCGTTGTCGTTGCACGCGCCGGAGCCGCCCGTTCCGTTGCTCATCCGCAGCTCGATCGGATACCAGGCCGTCGCGGCGGGCGCGTAGGTGCCGTAGTTGTTGCGGGAGTTGTAGTCGGCCTGCCTCAGGACCTGTTCGCCGCCGATCCAGACGATGCAGGAGTCGTCGATGGAGGATCCGAACGTGTAGGTCTTGCCGCCTTCGAGGAACATCCAGCCCTTGTAGAGCCAGCCGACGTTGTCGCCCCAGTTGAAGGACGCCCCGGCGAGCACGCTGTCCCACTTGGCGCTTCCGTTGCGGTAGGCCATGATCGCGCCCTCGACGAGAACGGCGTTCGATTCGTCGAACGCCAGCGACTCGACGGAGGAGACGTTTCCGCCGCCCGAAACGGAGCGCCGCTCCTGCAGGAGGCCGTAGACGGCCTTGGGCGGGACGGCCGCCGCCGCCGCCGTCTCGAACGAGAAGACGTCGCCCGCGCCGGACTGCTGCGCGTCGTTCACGCCGACGAAGCGCGCGAAGTAGCGGCGGCCGGGGCGCAGGTCGCCGACGCGGACGGCGTCCACGGCGCCGACCGCGACGCCGTTCGTGAACGGCACGCTCCAGACCTTGGCGAGCGAGCCGTCGGCGAAGGCGTCCGGGTCGAGCGCGTATTCGAGCGCGACGTCGACGAGGCCGTCCCCCGAGAGCGAACCCGCGTCGAAGACGTAGGCGGTGAGCGTCACGTCGTTCCCGCCGGGCGCGATCGAGCCGACGGCGACGTTCGGGAGGACTTCCGCGAGGACCGGGACGTCCGGCAGGTAGTAGGAGGCGCTCCAGGAGGACTTGCCGCCGTCCGCGATGCCGACGAAGCGGACGTAGACCGCGTCCGCGAGCTCCGCGGCCGAAAGGACCGTGGAAAGGAACGCGGCGGCTTCGTCCATCGCGCCGACGCGCTTCGAGCCGGCCCACCCCGGATTCGCCGCCGTGGCGCGGGCCCCAGACGACGTAGACGTTCGGGAACGCGGGCGCGCCCGCGGGCGCGGACACCACCGCCTTGAGCTCGGCGGCCGTGCGGAGGCACGAGCCAAGTTCGAGCGGGCGCGCGCCGGGGAGGTTCTCCGCCGCGGTCGTGAAGGCGACGGGTCCGGAGGTGCATGCGTTGTCCGCCTCGCCGTCGTTCTCCGCGACGAGGAGCGCCCGGTAGGCCGTCCCGGGGCGCAGGCCGGCGAGCTCGGTCTCGTGGTCACCGGGGACGCGGTCCGCGGCCGGGATCTCGACGAAGTCGCAGGCCGAAAGGTCCGCGAGCGCGGCCTCGCTCTCCGCCCAGTAGAGGCGCACCGAGGTCATCGCGCGGCCGGAGCCGGCGCGCGCAAGGAGCCACGGGAAGACCGCGCCGCCGGGGCCGATTTCGGAGGGATCGCGGAGGACGACGGACGGCGAGGGATCGCCGGCGGCGGTCGTGATCGACACCGTGTCCGCGCATTCCGTCGCGAACGTGTCGGCGCCGGAACGGTTCACGGCGAGGAAGCCGACGACGTAGTCCGTCTCGGGGGCTAGGCCCGTGCAGGTCCCCTGGTAGCGGCCGTCGGCGGGCTCGGCGGAGGAGTAGACGAGGTTCGTGAGCGTCTCGCCGCTCCCCGCCGCGGTCGCGAGCGCATAGACTTCCACGGAGTCCGCGCCGAAGCCGGGCCACAGGTCGAAGGAGAACGTGGCGGACGCGTCGTCCAGAGTGACGAGCTCGGGATCCGCGATGTCGGGGCCGCTCATTTCGTCCGCGAGCACTTCGATCATGCCCGTGCCGGAGAAGTGGTCGTCGTCCACGTGCTCCGCGCCGGACTCCGACGAGCCCCACGTGCCGCGCTGCAGCGCGACGCCGTCGACGTAGCACTTCGCGACGGTCTCCGTCGTCCCCGCGGCGGGGACGAACTTCGAACCGGGCGTGCCGTGGTCCCAGAACCAGAGCTCCTGCCCGCAGAACGAGCCGGCCTTGTTCAGGACGAGCTGCGAGCTGGCGCCGTGGAGGTGGACCGGAACGTCGATCTCGCAGCCGGTCGCCGAGGTGCCGAGCTGCAGGCGCGTGCCGTTGACGGCGATGTGGTCGTCGATGCCCGTCTGGTCGCCACCGATGCGCAGGTCGCCCGGATAGGAGAACACCGCGCCTTGGGCGGAGACCATCGGCGCCCAGATTTCGTTCGGTTCGGAGGCGCTCTGGCGGGGCGAATAGACGTACGCCCGGCGCGGAAAGACGAGCGTTCCGTTCGATTCGTCCGCGAGACCGGCCTCGGTGCCGATCCGGGCGCGGTTGGAGTCGCCGAGGATCAGCCCTCCGGCAGTCAGCGTGAGAGTCCGGTCCGCGCCGAGGCGCGTCTCCTTGCTCGTGTTGTTCTGGAGGACGAGCGAGTTCACCGTGAGGTCCTCCGACAGGGCGATGGAGGTGTTGCTGACGCGGACGTTCTCCGTCGGATCCGTCGCGGCGGCGAGGACCTTCGCCGCCGGATGTCCGCCAAGGACGAGCGAGCCGTCGGCCGCCGCGCCCGGGAAGTAGAGGTTCCGCCAGTCCGCGACGGAACCGACGATCCACGGGACGATCGGCGCGTTGGCGTCGAGGACGTTCGCCGCGCTCGAATCGGTCGTCGAGTAGGACACCGTGCCCGTTCCGCCGATCGCGTGGTCCGAGAAGCCCTCGATCACGACGAAGTCGCGGGCGAGGGACTTGTTGTGGGAGTTCCACAGACGGTCGGTGCGGACGTGCAGAACGCCGTCGCCCGCGTGCTCGAGCGAGGCGAAGTGCAGCACGTTCGTGGGCCGGTCCGCATTCTGGCTGTTGAAGAGCTGGACGGAGAAGAACCCGTTGCTCACGACGAGCGTCTCCGCGCCGTTCGGGACGGCGGCCGGCGGCGACCCCCAGCCGGTGTTGTTCATGCCGGAGATGCGCGCCACGCCGCCGTTGAGGATCCATTTCTTCGCGGGGAAGGCGTTGTCCGTCCTGCCCCACGAGCCGAAGCCGTGGCTGTTGCCGTAGGAGACCACGCCGTGGGAGGAGCCGACCGAGAGCCCGCCGTTGTAGGCCGCGTCGCCTTCGACGAGCAGCGTCGCGTTCGTCGCGAACTGCGTCGGGCGCGTCCAGTTGACCATCCAGAACGAGCCGCCGCGGCTGCCCATCGAGTACGCGGTGTCGTACTTCTGCTTGTTGCGGACGGCGACGGTGCCCTCGAAACGGTAGAACGGATCGTCGATGTAGGTGCTGGAGACGCCGTCGTAGAGGAAGATGCCGGAGCCCGTGACCTGGGCGTAGTTCTCCCACGTGAAATTGGCGTTGCCGCCCTGGTCGTCGCCCTCCAGCTTGTTGTAGCAGTAAACGTTGAAGATGCGCAGGGTCTTCCCGGCGGGAATGTTCCAGTATCGGACGGGATTCCCCATGTGGGTGCGGACGCGGCCGGACTTCGCGCGGGAGGCTGTGTCCGCCAGGTCCGGCCAGTCGCCGCAATCGACGTCGAGGCCGCCGGGCATCTCGATGCCGAGGCCGGTCGTCGAGTTGCCGTCGCCGCCGCCGACCCGGAACTTGAAGGAACCGCCGATCGCGGCGTAGCGCGCAAGGCCCGTGAGGCGCAGGAGGCCGGGCGCGCCGGACGAGCGCTCGAACGTTATCGTGGCGGAGTTCTTGCCGGTGAAGCGGAGGTCGCCGCCGTTGTTGAGCGAACTCGTGTCCTGGCCGATGTAGAGCGCGGCCACGGAGACGTCCGCGTCGACCACGAGCTGGTTCTTGGGCATGGGCGCGACGGCCACG
>JAFTHC010000185.1 GCA_017457625.1 Kiritimatiellia bacterium | reverse complement strand
GGCGGCTTCTCCGAAAGCGCCTCCGCGCGCTGCTACTGGCTCAAGATCTGGCGGGGGGACACGCTCGTGCGCGACCTCGTCCCCGCCGTGAAGAACGGCGAGGGCATCCTCTACGACCGCGTGGAGAACCTCTGCCTCTACTCCTGGGCCCCGATCGTCGCCAACAACATCGGCCCCGCCCTCGCGGCTCCGGCGAAGCCCGTCCGCTTCTGCGAATACGTCGGATCGACCGGCACGCAATACGTCGACACGGGCGTCGAGGGCCGCGCCGGCACGAAGGTCGAGGCGACGATGGCGTGGGTCGCGCAGACCGGCGACGAGGGCGTGATCGGCGCCCGCAAGGACTGGGGCGACACGCGCTTCTATCCCATCCACTATTACGGCGACCTGTGCTACGGCTACGGCGCGTTCAACCACAGCCCGAACAAGGCCTTCACGATCCCGGTCGGGGAGAAGCACGTGATCGTCGCGGACTTCGTCGCCGGCTCGCAGACCGTGACGGTCGACGGCGCGACGGTCATGAGCGGCTCCAACGCGGCCGACGTCCAAACCGGTCGCCCGATGTATCTCTACGCCGAGAACGTCGTCGGGAACGCGGACTACTTCTCGAAGGTCCGGATCTACGAGCTCAAGATCTGGCAGGACGGCGCGCTCGTGCGGCACTACGTCCCCGTCCTCGCCGACAACGGCGCGCCGTATCTCTGGGACAAGGTCTCGAAGACCTTCGCCGTCTCGCAGACGGAATACGCCTTCTGGGACTCCGGCGAACCGGGCGAGCGCTTCGAGCGGCCCACGCTGATCCTGGTCAAGTAGCCGCCGCGGCGCGGCCGGGCGGAACCGGCCTTCGCCACACCAATATCCCCGCACGGCGTTCCGGCTCGACGCCTGCCCGCCCGGACGCCAGGCGGTCGCGTTCGAGGACGCCGGACGCCGCTTTTTCCACGAACTCGTGTCGCTGCCGTTCTACGCCGCGCGATTCCTGCCCCGGCTCTGCGAGCGCGAACGGCCGAACCGCGCGTGACTCGCGGGCGTTTACGTGGTAGAATGCCCGCCGTTCCCGCAACCGCCATGCCCGAAGTCCGCAAAAACCTGGCCGTCGGCCATTTCTACAACGCCCCGTTCCGCGAGGCGTGCGCCCCCTTCCTGCCCCGCATCGCCGAGGTGTTCTTCGCCTGGCCGGGCGTGCTCTCGTGCCGCCCCGCGCCGGTCTTCACGCCCGAGGTGCGCGAGCGGCTGCTCGGCGACCTCAAGTGGGCGCGCGAGAACGGCCTGCGCCTCGACACGCTCTTCAACGCAAACTGCTACGGCGACGAGGCGATCAGCCCCGAACTGGCGGACTTCGTTTCGCGCGTGCTGCGCGAGATGGACGCGGAGGGCCTCTTCCCGGACACGGTCACGACCACGTCGCCCTTCATCGCCCGCGTGCTCAAGGTGCGCTTCCCCGGCGTCCGCGTCCGCGCGTCCGTGAACATGCGGATGCACGGCACGATCGGCTTCGACTACGCGAGCGACCTGTTCGACGAGTTCTACCTCTCGCGCGAGCGCCAACGCGACCTCGCCTACGCCCGCCGCGTCGCGGCGTGGGCGCGGGAGCGCGGCAAGCTCGTCGGCATGCAGGTCAACAGCGGCTGCCTGCGCCAGTGCCCGTTCCAGACGTTCCACGACAACCTCCACGGCCACGGCGACGGCCGCCGCCCGAAGGACGTCGAGACGGCGAAGGCGTTCGACTTCTCCTTCTTCCGCTGCAAGACGCACTACGCCAAGGGCGGCGAAGCGCTGGAGGACTTCCTGCGCGCCACGTGGATCCGGCCGGAGGACGTCCCGCTCTGGGAGGAGGCCGGCGTCTCGCTCTTCAAGGTCGCGGTGCGCCGCCACCCGCACCCCGTCGAGACGCTGCGCGCCTACGCGGACTATTCCTTCGACGGCAACCTCGTGTCTCTCATGGACCCGGACCACTCCGCCGCCTTCGCGCCGCGGATCGTGGACAACAAGCGCTTCCCGGCGGATTGGGCGACAAGCGGCGTCGGCGCCCTCTGCGCCGACGACTGCACGCGCTGCGGCCGCTGCGCGGAAGTCTTCCGCCGCGTCTGCGTCGAGCCCGGCGCCTAGACGATCAGCATGCAGTCGCCGTAGCTGTAGAAGCGGTAGCGCCCGCGGATGGCCTCGGCGTAGGCGGCCAGCACGCGCTCGCGCCCCGCGAGCGCAGACACCATCATGAGCAGCGTCGACTGCGGCAGGTGGAAATTCGTGAGCATCGCGTCCACCGCGAGAAACTCGTAGGGCGGATGGATGAAGATCGACGAGCGCGACTTTTCGGCGACGACGGCGCCGCCGTGCGCGCGGGCGCTCGTTTCGAGCGTCCGAACGCTCGTGCTTCCGACCGCGACGACGCACCCGCCGCGCGCGCGGCACGCCGCCCAAGCGGCCGCCGTCGCCTCCGGGATTTCGTAGCGCTCGGAGTCCATCACGTGCTCTTCGACCGTCTCGGCCTTCACGGGGCGGAAGGTCCCGGGCCCGACGTGCAGCGTCACGAACGCGCGCCGCACGCCCTTTCCGTCGATGCGCGCGAGGAGCTCTTCGGAAAAGTGCAGGCCCGCGGTCGGCGCCGCCACGGCGCCGCGTTCGCGCGCGTAGACCGTCTGGTAGCGCTCGCGGTCGAGACCGACGCGCGGGTCGCCGGGGCCTCGCCGGATGTAGGGCGGGACGGGCGGCACGCCGGTGCGGTCGAGGATGTCGAAGAAGTCGCCGTCGTATTCGAGAGCGAGGTCGACGTGCCCGTCGCGCGCGCTCTTGTCCAGGACGGTCGCGCGGATTTCGCCTCCGGCGAGCAGCATCGCGCGGCCGGGCTTCATCGGGCGCGAGGAACGGCAGAGCGCGGTCCACGCGCCGGGCCGCAGGCCGCTCGGCTCGACGAAGAGCACCTCGACGCGCCCGGGCGTGTCCTCCCAGCGGCCGAACGCGCGCGCCGCGAAGACGCGCGTGTCGTTGAACACCATCAGGTCGGCCGGATCGAGGTAGTCGAGAATGTCGCCGACGTGCCGGTGTTCGACCGCGCCGGTGTCGCGGTGCAGCACCATCATGCGCGAGGTGCCGCGCCGTTCGGGCGGAACCTGCGCGATGAGCTCCGGCGGGAGCGAGTAATCGAAGTCGGCGGTTTTCATTCGGCCGGGGAGAGCGGCGCTGCACGGGCGCGCGTCTCTTGCAGGCGGCGGATACTAGCACAGCGCCGTGCCCCCGCGCAACGCGAGACCGATCTCTTCGGAGGCCGGGTGCCCTTGCCCGGTCGCGGTTCCGTGTGGTAGACTGCGCCGCCATGAACCTCACCTACAAGCTGCTTTCCTCGCACCTCGTTTCCGGCGAACTCGAGCCCGGAAACGAAATCGCCCTCAAGATCGACCAGACGCTCACGCAGGACGCCACCGGCACGATGGCGTATCTGCAGTTCGAGCGCATGGGCGCCGAACGCGTGAAGACCGAGCTCTCCGTCTCCTACGTCGACCACAACACGGTCCAGGTCGGCTTCGAGAACGCGGACGACCACGCCTACCTGCAGTCCGTCGCGCGCAAATACGGAATCGTCTTCTCCCGCCCCGGCAACGGCATCTGCCACCAGCTCCACCTCGAGCGCTTCGGCAAGCCCGGCAAGACGCTCATCGGCTCGGATTCGCACACGCCGACCGGCGGCGGCATCGGCATGCTCGCGATGGGCGCCGGCGGGCTCGACGTCGCGGTCGCGATGGCGGGCGGCCCCTACTACATCACCGCCCCGCGCGTCGTGCGCGTGTGGCTCACGGGCGCGCTGCGGCCCGGCGTCTCGTCCAAGGACGTCATCCTCGCCGTCCTCGCGAAATACGGCTCCTCCGGCAACGTCGGCCGCGTGATGGAATACGCCGGCCCCGGCGTCGCCTCGCTCGACGTCCCCTCGCGCGCGACGATCACGAACATGGGAACCGAGCTCGGCGTCACGACGTCGGTCTTCCCGTCCGACGACGAGACGCGCCGCTTCCTCGCCGCGCAGGGCCGCGAGCAGGACTGGGTCCCGCTCGCCGCCGACCCTGACGCGGACTACGAGGAGACGTTCGAGCTCGACCTCTCGAAGGTCGAGTCGATGGCCGCCTGCCCGCACAACCCCGGCAACGTCGCCACGATCGCCTCGCTGGCCGGCAGGAAGGTGAACCAGGTCCTCGTCGGCTCCTGCACCAACTCCTCCTACCGCGATCTCAAGACCGTCGCGCTGCTCCTGAAGGGCAGGAAGATCCACCCGGAGGTCTCCTTCGGCGTCGCGCCCGGCTCGCGCCAGGTCGTCCTGGAGCTCATGCGCGAAGGGCTCTTCCAGCACCTCGTCGAGGCCGGCGCGCGCATCCTCGAGAACGCGTGCGGCTTCTGCATCGGCAACCACCAGAGCCCCGGGACGGACGCCGTCTCGCTGCGGACCTCCAACCGCAACTTCGAGGGCCGCTCCGGCACGAAGAGCGCGCAGGTCTACCTCGTCTCGCCCGAGAGCGC
>JAFTHC010000184.1 GCA_017457625.1 Kiritimatiellia bacterium | reverse complement strand
CTGCTGCAGGTAGGCGGGGAAGCGCGCGAGATACTGGTCGTAGGGCAGGACCGCGTGCGACTGCGCGCCGAGGAGGTTGTTGTAGAGGATGCCCAGCAGACCCATCGTGACGGGCAGGTTCTTCTCGAACGGCGCCGTGCGGAAGTGCCGGTCCATCGCCTCGTAGCCGCCGAGCATCTCGCGGAAGCGGTCCGGGCCGATCGCGGACGGCAGCGAGTAGCGCCCGCCGACCCAGTTCCAGAAGCCGAACATGTTCGCCGTGTCGATGCCGAACTTCGCGACCTCGTCCGCCGCGGTGCTGATCGCGACGAAGTGCTTCGCGACCGCGGCCGCGTCGCCGTCGTAGTGCTTCAGCACCCACTCGCGCGCGGTGTTCGCGTTGTCCATCGTCTCGAGCGTCGTGAAGGTCTTCGACGCGACGAGGAAGAGCGTCTCCTCCGGGTCCATGTCGCGGACGGTCTCGGCGAAGTGCGTGGCGTCCACGTTCGAGACGAACCCGAGGCGCAGGCTGCGCTGCGAGAACGGCGCCAGCGCGATCGCGGCCATGCAGGGCCCGAGGTCGGAGCCGCCGATGCCGATGTTCACGACGTTGCGGACGGGTTTGCCGCTCAGACCCCGCCACGCGCCGGAGCGGACCTGCGCGGCGAAGGCGGCCATCTTGTCGAGGACCTCGCGGACGCCGGGCATGACGTCCGTGCCGTCGCCCTGGTCGACGACGGCGCCGCCGGAGAGCGCGCGCAGCGCGGTGTGGAGCACCGCGCGGTCCTCCGTCTCGTTGATGTGCTCGCCGCGGAACATCGCCTCGATCTTCTCTTGGAGGCCGCACTCGCGCGCGACCGCGTAGAGGTCGGCCATCGTCCGGTCGTCGACGAGGTTCTTGGAGAAGTCGAGCGTCCAGCCGGCGGCCTCGATCGTCATCTTGCGGGCGCGGTCGGGATCGGCCGCGAACGCGGCGCGGAGGGAGAACGGGGCGGCGGCTTCGACGTCCTTCCGGACGGCGGCCCAGGCGGCGGTTTCGGTGAGGTTCATGGGATGTCTTTCGCGATGGAGGGTGGAAAAAGGGGGAGGGCGCTAGCGGCGGCCGGCGGCGGCGAGGAGTTCGTCCGGCGTCGCGACCGCGGTGCCGAGCTTGGCGACGACGACGCCCGCGGCGGTGTTGGCGAACCGGGCGGCGTCCGCGAGCGGGAAGCCCGCGGCGAGCGCGAGCGAAAGCGCGGCGATCACGGTGTCGCCCGCGCCCGAGACGTCGAACACCTCGCGGGCGAACGTCGGGATGCGCTCCACCGGGCGGCCGCCCTCGGAGAGCAGCATGCCGTCCGGCCCGAGCGTGATCACGAGGTGTTCCGGCGCGAAACGCTCGTGGATCGCGGCGCAGACGGCCTCGGCGGGGAACGGCCCGGGCGCGTCGTCGAGCCCAGCCAGGCGCAGCGCCTCGGCGCGGTTGGGCGTCATGAGCGTGACGCCCGCGTAGTCCACGCCGGGACGCGGCTTGGGGTCGAGCGCGACGATGCGCGCGCGGCCGGGCAGGGCGAGGACCGCGCGGATCGCTTCCGGCGCGAGCAGGCCCTTGGCGTAGTCGGAGAGGACGATCGCGTCGGCGCGCGCGGCGGCGGGCGCGAGGGCCTCGAGGTCGGCGGCGGAGAGCGCGTAGGCGGCCGGTTCGGCCTCCTGGTCGAGGCGGCAGATCTGCTGGCGGCGGCACACGACCCGCGTCTTCACGATGGTCGGCACCGAAGGCGAAACGGACGCCGGCAGCAGCTCCGCGCGGCCGTCTTCGAGCAGCGCGCGGAGGCGGCGGCCGTCCGCGTCCTCGCCGACGCGGGCGAACAGCTCCGCGCGGGCGCCGAGCGCGGCGAGGTTGATCGCCACGTTGGCCGCGCCGCCCGCGACGGCGCTCTCGCGGTCCACGCGGACGACGGGGACGGGCGCTTCGGGCGAGAGGCGGGACGCGTCGCCCCACACGTATTTGTCGAGCATCGCGTCCCCGATCACGAGGATGCGCTTGGACGCCGCGGCTTCGAGGATTTTTTCGAGGTTCATTTGAGGAAGATTTCGATCGTCGGGACGAGGATGTTCCCGGGCTGGACGTCGGGCAGGTAGAACGTGAGGCCGCCGGGCGGGGAGGTGGGGTCGGTCTGCTCGCCGGGGCCGTTCTCGCTGAAGCGCACCTCCGAGCCGTCGTGCAGGAACTGCGCGTAGGCGACGCGATGGCCGAGGTTCGGGCAGCGCAGCGTCACGTAAGGCCAGTCGAGAACGTGGAGGTAGAGCCGGTTCGTCTTCGCGTTGTAGGTGTAGAGGCACTTGTGCGGCTCGGGGAACGCCTCGGGCGCGGCGCCGCAGCCGTGGATCGAGCGGGCGTTGTATTTCATCCAGTCCGCGTAGACGCGGAGCCGGTCGGTCGCGCGCGGGTCGAACTCGCCGCGCGCCGTCGGGCCGACGTTGAGGATGTAGTTGCCGCCGCGGGCGACGGCCTGGATCAGGAGCTGCAGGCAGAGCTTCGGGGACTTCCACGAGCTCTCGTCGCGGTTGTAGCTCCACGCGCCGGAGAAGGTGTGGCAGTTCTCCCAGCAGCGCGCCAGACAGCTGCCGGAGACCGCCTGCGGGCCGCCGCGCGGCGCTTCGTCGAGCTGCTTCTGCTCGACCGTCATGAAGTCGCCCTCGCCGGGCAGGTCGAGGCGGTCGTTCACGAGCGTGTCGGGCGAGAGCCCGTGCACGAGGTCGAGCAGCTTCCGGCTCTCCCATGCGTCGCGCCCCTTGCCGGGGAAGCCGCGGTAGGTCGCCTTCGGGTAGGAGAAGTCGAACCAGAGGATGTCGATCTTCCCGTATTGAGTCAGGAGCTCCGTCACCTGGTCGCGCATGAACTTGGCGTATTTGCGGACGTCGCGCTTCTTGTTGAGCTCCGCGGCGTCCTCGCGGTCGCGCAGCGGGTGGTGGATGTCGATCGGGTACTGCGGGTGGTCCCAGTCCTGGAGCGAGTAGTAGAGGCCGACGCGGAGCCCCTCGGCGCGGAAGGCGTCCAGGATCGGGCGCAGCAGGTCGCGGCGCGCGGCGGAATGGGGCGCGCTCCATTTCGTGAACTTCGTGTCCCAGAGGCAGAAACCGTCGTGGTGCTTCGTCGTGACGACGAAATACTTCATCCCGGCTTCGCGGGCGAGGCGGGCCCAGACGCGCGGATCGAACTTGTCCGGGTCGAAGCGCTCCGCGTAGCGGTGGTAGGTCTCGTCGGGAATCTTCTCCGTCGAGCGGATCCACTCGTATTTGGCGGGCATCGCGTAGAGGCCCCAGTGCATGAAGAGACCGAAGCGGGCCTGCTGGAACCAGGCGACGCGGTCTTCGAAGCGGACGGGTTTTGCGGCTGGCATGGCGCGTGGCGGGGTGGGTGCGTTGGCGCGGGATGATACCACGGCCGCGCGCCCGGCGCAACGCCCGCCGCGGGCGTCTCGCCCGCTAGGGCGCGGGGGCGGCGTCTTCGAAATAGTAGCGCGGCGCGCCGGTGAGCGGCGTGGCGGGGTCCGCGGGAGAGCCGTCCATGGCGCGGACGTCGCGCGGCGCGAAGCCCAGCGGGGCGGGGGAGGGGAGGGGTTCGGGCGCCGCGGCGGCCGTCCACGCGACCGCGAGGCGGCGGCCGCCGCGGTCTTCGAAGCGCAGCAGCCAGACGCCGCCGTCGCCGCCGCGCAGCGGCGCGCCGGCGAACGAGCCGTGGCGCAGCGCCGCGAAGAAGAAGCGCAGCGCCGCGAAGGCGGGACGCTCGCGCCATTCGCCGCCGGGTTCGCCGCCGGGATCGACGAGACCGAAGCCGCGCGCGACGAGCGACCAGAACACCATCGACGAGGCGGCGCCGGAGCAGACGCCCAGGAGCAGGTAGCGCAGCGCGAAGGCCGCGGCGTCGGCTTCGGAGACGGACGGGTCGTTGAAGCGGACGCCCGGCGAAACCCAGGGCGCGCCGACGGGCGACCAGACGCCGGTGCCCGCGAGCGGCCAGTTGAACTCCGTGACGACGAGGTGGTCTTCCGCGACGCCGGGCCGCGCCTTGGCGAGCGCGCGCAGCCAGTGGATCTTGCCGACGGCGTCGAAGCGGCCCTGGCGGCGTTCGGGCGCGCCGCGGCGGTCCACGTAGAGCTCGGCGGAGAGCCCGGGCAGCGGCCCGCGGCGGCGCGGCAGCAGCGGCAGCGCGCCGGCGAAGAAGTCCCACTCGAAGTCGATCGCGGACGGCGCGAGGAACGCGACGTCGCGGTAGCGCGCGCGCAGCTCCGGCAGGAGCGCGAAGAGGGCGCGCAGCTCGCGGTAGTTCCAGACGCCCCACTTCACGCGGTTGACGGCGTGGAGGTATTCGACCCAGATCAGTTCCCCGTGCAGCGCGCCGAGGACGCGGTCGCAGAACGCGAGCCAGCGCCCGCGCGGGTCGCGGACGGCGGCGCGGTCCTGCACGAGCGAGACGGCGACGGCGCGCCCGAGCCGGCGCAGGCGGCGCACGGCGTCGATCTTGAAGTCCGTGTCGGCGTCCGATTCGTGCGCGTAGAAGCGGACGTGCACGCCCGGGCAGTCGAGGCGCCGGAGCAGGACCAGTTCGCCGCCGAAGCGCGCGCGGTCGGCGGCGAGCGAAACGAAGACGCGGTTGGCGACGCCGAAGACGGGGCGGTCGAACGCCGTGGCGTCCAGCGCGCGGCGGTGGCGGCGCGCTTCGTGGCCGGTGGCGAGCAGCGCCAGGAGCGGCCGCCAGACGCGCGAGAGGGACATGAAGCGGCGGCGGTCCTTCGGGCGCATCGTCACGAGCGCCTGCTCCGAGCGCGGGTCCCAGATCCAGATGTCGCGCGGGGCGGGGTAGACCGGCTCGGCGGGCGGACGGCGGCGGCGGAAGGGGTGGCGGAAGCGGCGCGTGGCGGTGTGGCGCGCGAAGGCGCGGCGGGCGCGGCGTTCGGCGCGCAGGAAGTCCTCCGGCGGCGGTTCGCGCCAATACATCTCGAAGAAGACGCGCAGGAAATCGGACGGCAGCGCGATGCGCGAGAGGTCGCGCCCGCGCAGCGCGACCGGGACGGGGCCCGGGAAAAGGCGCGAGCGGTTCAGGTCCACCGCGAGGACGCGGCCGTCCGGCGCGAGCTGGAGGTTCTGGTTGCCGAGGTCGCCGTGGAAGAAGCCCGCGTCGTGCATCGCGCGGCAGGCCGCCGCGACGCGCTCCAGCAGTGCCATCAGGTCCGGGCCGGGGCCGCCGCGGGCGTAGAGCGCGGCCAGGCGCGCGGTGAAGGAAACGAGCCCCGGCTCGTAGCGCGTCGCGAAAAGGCCGGGTCCGGGGCGCCGCGGCGTGCCGCTTTCGAGGAAGGCGAGCGGCTCGGGCGTCGAGCCCGGGAGACGCTCCTGGAGGTGCCGTGCGGCGAGCCAGGAGCGGGTCGCCTTCGGGGGCGAACCGGCGCGGCGCATCAGAAGAGCGCGGAAGAAGGACGGCGCCGGGAAGCGCTTCACCACGGCGTCCGCGCCCGCGAGCGGGACGCGGACCGTGAGGTTGCGGCCGTCCTGGAGGACGGTCGCGCCGGGGGCGGCGGGATCGAACGCGGCCAGGGCGCTGGCGTAGGGGTCGTCCATGGGCGGCAATCCTACCACAAAGAGGCCGCGGCGGGAAACTTTTTTCGATTCGATTTCCCTGTTGACTTTCGCGCGCCCTCGCATTATGATATGCGCCCGTTCCGTCCAACAAGTCCCGGAGACACCCATGCGATTCCCCGTCCTGCGCGTCCTGCCTGCGGCCTGCGTTTTCCTCGCGGGCGCGTCCGCCGCGTCCGCCGACATGTTCGAGCCCCTGTTCACCGCGACCCGCGTGGTCGGCGCCGTGCAGGTGGTCCGTCCCGGCCGCGAAGCGGAGCCGATGCGCCTGGACCACGCCTATCCCTACGGCACTCGCGTGATCGTCCCCGGCGTCCCGGCGGTGACGAACGCTTCGACCGTCTACGGCGAGGCGATCGTGGAGCTGGCGGGCGACTTCAAGTTCCGCCTCGGTCCGGGTGCGGACGTGACGCTGCTGGACATGTCCGTGGGCGAAGGCGAGGACCTTTCCGAAATCAAGGTGCTCGACGTCGCCGCCGGCACGGTCAACACCTTCATCACCGCCAACACGCAGAAGACCGGCACCGGCGGCGCCGGCGACGCGCAGGTCGACAAGAACCTCGCGGCCATCGTGATCCGCACGCCGCTGGCGGAGTGCACGCACATGTCGCAGCGCAACGAAGTCCGCGTCGCGCCCGACCCCTACGCGCCGGGCAAGCTCGTCTGCACCTTCTCGACGCAGAACGGCATGATGGAAATCAACGGCCCCCAGTTCACGGTGAAGAACATGAACCGCAACACGGCGGTCCAGGTCGCCGGCGACAAGGACGAGACGGCGATTTCGACCGTGAACGGCGAATACACCGTGACGTTCGAAAAGGGGCAGGACGCCGAGGAGCGCGCCCGCTTCAAGTCGCGCTGCATCGGCAAAATCCGCCGCCAATACGCCGATGTCGGCGGGCGCATGGCCGTGGCGGTCATGATCTACTACCCGAAGGGCAACACCTACGAGATGAAGAGCTACAACTATCTCGAGGGGCAGACCAACGTCGGGATGTGGACGAGTGTCGCCGCGGCCGTTTCCGGCGAACACAGCGCGATGACCGTCGCGCAGGAACTCGGCGGCGGGGAAGCCGCCGGTTCCTCCGGCGAATCCGACTCGTGGTCCGGCGAGGACGACGGCGGCTGGGACGGTTCCGGCGAGGACGACGGCGGCTGGGACGGCTCGGGCGGCGACGAGGGCGGCGACGACTTCGGCAGCGACGATTTCGATTTCGGTTGGTAGCGAAAACCGGCCATTTGAACCAAAACACAACAACCCGCGGAGAAACTCCGCAAAAAAAAAGAACGAGAACATGAAAACCATCCACCGCACCGCCCTCGTCGCGACCGCGCTCGTCGCTCTCGTCGCGGCACCGGCAGCCTCCGCGGGCGACCCCGTGCTGTCCGTCAAAGAATACGCCAATTACGCGAAGGCCGTGAACGGCGCCGAAAAGGGCGCTGTCGCCGACCAGGTCAAGACCGCCGTTTCCGACGTCCTCGCGGCCGCCGGCGACAACGTGAAGCAGGCCGCGGCCGAGGCCGTCGCCGCCCTCTCCGCCGTTTCGACGGTGAAGGCCGACAGCGACGGCGAGACCGCCGCCGCCGTCGTGAAGAACGCCGTGGCCGCCGCCGCCGCCGCCGGCTCCGACAAGGCCGAATCGCTCGCCCTCGCCAAGGCCGCCGCGGCCGTCGCCTCCCTCGTTTCGGGCGGTGCCGACTACGCCAAGGCCGCCACCGACGGGCTGCCCAAGTCCGTCGCCAAGGAAGTGAAGGCCGCCGATGCCGACGAGGCTCTCGCCGACGTCGACGCCGACGCCGTCAAGGATGTCTACCAGACCGTTCTCGACATCCTCCGCGGGGCTTCCTACAAGATGAAGGAGGACAGCGTGTTCGATCGCGGTCCCGACGCCGCGTTCGACGGCGATTCGGCCGGTTCCGGCGCCAAGGCCAACGCCGGCGGCGCCATGGCCGACGTGGTTCCCGAAATGGGCGACATGACCGGCTTCGACAGCGTGGCGAACAACCCGACGCTCGACAAGAGCGGCGTCTACAAGGAGCCCTCGAAGCCCGTCGTCATCCCGCCCAAGAAGAAGAAGGCGGACAATCCCACCACGACCGGTCAGTCGTAACCGGATCCGCGCAACGACAACGCTGAGGCGTCCCCGAGGCTGCGCCCCGCCGGGACGCCTCTTTTTTCAGAAACAGAAAATCGCGCGCGCCGCGTTCCGCGCGGCGCGCGCGCCAAGAGGCAGACAAGAGGATTCACGCCGTGTTCATCATCAAGTTCAACAACATGGTCCGCAACAAGTGGCTCTGGGGCGCGTTCGCGCTCCTGGTGGCCGTCGCGTTCGGCGCGTCCGACATCTGGAGCAGCGCCTCGCGCGGCTCCGCGGAGACCGAGCGGATCGGACTTCTCGGCGGCAAGAGCGTGGACCCCGTCCGCTTCGATTCGGTCGTCCGCCTGCTCCGGCTCGAGGCCCGCGCCAACGGGTCGGACGAGCCGGTCGAGCCGCGCGCGGTCTGGGAACTGTGCGCCGCGCTCGAGCGGGCGGACGAGGCCGGACTGCGCGTCCCCGACGCGCAGATCGGCGCGGCCGTCCACGGCGATCCTTCGTTCAAGGACGCCTCGGGCGCCTTTTCCGCACAGCGCTACCGCGAGCTCCTCGCCGCCGTCGACATGACGCCCGCGATGTATGAGAACGTCCTGCGCACGCGCATCCTGCTCGACCGCATCCAGACCGCCGTCGCCGCCGGTCCGTGGAGCGCGCCGAGCGTCCTGGAAGACCGCCTGCGCGGCTTCACGGATTCCTACACGATCTGCACGGCGACCCTCACGAACGGCTTCTCCGCCGCCGCCGCCGAGGTCTCCGACGAGGAAGTCCGCGCGTTCTACGACTCGCACGTCGACCTGTTCTCCGAACCGGAAAAGCGCCAGGTCGCCTACGTGGCCTTCAAAGCCGCCGACTACGCCGACAAGGTCGGTTCCTTCGAGGCCGAGGGCGACGAGGATCCCGTCCTCGACTACTACAACGAACACTACGAGGACTACCTCGAAGAAGGCTCGGACAAGTCGGAAGACGGGCCGAAGATGAAGCCGCTCGAAGACGTCCGCGAGGAGGTCGTCAAGTCCCTCTCCGCCGAGCGTGCGCGCGACCTGGCCTACCAGGCCGCCGGCGAGTTCGCCGACCTGTTCCTCGACCGCGACGCGGCTGATCTCGTTCCCGCCGACTTCGCGCGCCTGGCCGCCGAGCAGGGCGCCACGGTCCGCACGACGCGCCTTTTCCGCGCCAGCGGCGACTATCCCGTGAACTTCAAGGTATCCCCCGATTTCGTCGCTCTCGCGTTCGATCTGGGCGGCGATTCGATGCGCGATCTCGTCGGCGATCCCGTGGGCGCCGGCGAAGAGGAGGCCTACGTCGAAATGCTCGTCACGAACGTCCCCGCCCACGTGGAGCCCTTCGAGGCGGTGGCCGAACGCGCCGCCAAGCTCGCCCGCGAGGACAAGGCCGACCGCTCCTTCCAGGAGGCCGCGAGCACCGCGCGCGAGGCGATTTCGCGCGGTCTCGAAGAGCAGAAGGATTTCCGCGAACTGGCCGAAGGCCTCGGCCTGCAGGTCGGCACCAACGTCGTCTTCTCCGCGCTCATGGCCGGGCAGGACGACGCGCCGGTCCCCGCCGCTCGCGACGTCGCGCGCCTCATGGTCCAGCTCGGCAAGGGCGACTTCTCCGGCGATTTCGTTCCCGTCGGGTCCGACGCGATGTTCTTCTACGTCGTGGACCGCCAGCCCGGCGACGCGAACGCGAGCGGCTTCGTCCGCATGCAGATGGCCCGCCAGATGGCCGGCGAAGCCGGCGCGCGCGCCTGGGAGCAGTGGCTCAAGGCCAACCTCGAGTCGCTCTCGCCGCAGCCGGTCGTCCCGTTCGACGGCGTCGCGTCCGAGGAAGCGCCCGAAGAATAGGCCCCGCCGCGTCATGGCGCGCAGCCGCATCCTCGTCGTCAAGCTGAGTTCGCTCGGCGACACGCTCCACGCGCTGCCCGCCGTCGCCGCGGTCGCGGAGAAACTCGACGCGGAGGTCGACTGGGCCGTCCAGCCGGCCTTCGCGCCGCTCGTGGAATGCTTCGCGTGCGTGACGCGCGTCGTGCGCGTTCCGCGGCCGTCCGCTTTCCGCGCGTGGCTCCGCGCGCTCCGCGACCTGCGCCGAGCGCCGCCCTACGACCTCGTGCTCGACATGCAGGGCCTGCTCAAGAGCGCCCTCGTCGCCCGCGCGGCCCGCGCCCCGCGCCGCATCGGCCCCTCGTTCGCGCGCGAAGGTTCGTCCCTCTTCTACACCGAGCTGGCCGGCCCGCGCGACCGCTCGCGCCACGCGGTCGAGGAATGCCTCGACACGGCGCGGCGCCTGGGCGTCGAACCGCCGTCCCCGCTCCGGTTCCCGATGCGCGTGCCGGACGTCGACCCGGCCGCGCTCGCGCCCGGGCTCGCCGGGTGCCCCGGGCCGGCCGTCGCCGTGGCGCCGTTCTCGCGTTGGGCGTCGAAAAACTGGCCGGCCGCCTCGTTCGCGGAAGCCGTGCGCATCCTCGCGGGCGAAGCCGGCGCGCGCGTGTTCCTGATCGGCGGTCCCGCCGACCGCGACGGCGCCGACGCCATCGCGCGCGCCGCGGGCGTCCCCGTGGCGAACCTGTGCGGGCGACTTTCGCTTGTCGAGTCCGCCGGCCTTCTCAAGCGCTGCTCGGTTCTTCTCACGAACGACTCCGGGCCGATGCACGTCGCCGCCGCGCTCGGCGTTCCGTGCGTGGTTCCCTTCGGCCCCACCTCGCCGGACCGCACCGGTCCGTGGGGCGCGGGACACGCCGTGCTGCGCGCGCCGGACGCCTGCCCCCTCGCGCCCTGCCGCAAGCGCGCATGCCCGCGCGGCGACGGCGCGTGCCTCGCCGCCGTTTCACCGCGCCGCGCGGCCGACGCCGTCCTCGCCGCGATCCGCCCGCGCTAGGCGAGCAGCGCGCGGAGGGCGTCGGCGGCGAGCTTGGGGTTCGCCTTGCCCTTGGAGAGCTTCATCACCTGGCCGACGAGGAACTGCAGGCTCGCGGCCTTGCCGCCGCGGAACTCCGCGACGGGCTTCGGGTTGGCTTCGATCGCCTGGCGCGCGAGCGCTTCGATCGCGCCGGCGTCCGCCACCTGCGCCAGGCCCCGCTCCTTCACGATCGTGGCGGGGTCTCCGCCCTTTTCGAAGATCTCTTCGAGCAGTTCTTTCGCCGTCGGGCCGTTGATCGTCTTGGCGTCGACGAGCTTGAGGAGCGAAGCGAAGGACGCGGGCGTGACGGTCTTCAGGTCCGCCACGTCGAGCGCCGCGGCGCCGAGCAGGCGCAGCAGGTCGCCCATGATCCAGTTGGACGCGAGTTTGGCGGGCGCGCCGGCCGCAAGCGTCGCCTCGAAGAAGTCCGCAAGCGGCTTCTGCGCGGCGAGGACGCCCGCGTCGTAGGCGGGCAGGCCGAGCGACTCCTGGAAGCGCGCGCGCTTGGCTTCGGGCGCTTCGGGAAGAAGCGCGCGCCACGCCTCGACCTGCTCCTCGGCGAGATCCACGGGCAGGAGGTCCGGCTCCGGGAAGTAGCGGTAGTCGTGCGCGTTCTCCTTCGTGCGCATGGAGAACGTCTCGCCCAGGTCGCCGTCCCAGCGGCGGGTCTCCTGGACGACCGCGCCGCCGGCCTCCAGCAGGGCCGTCTGCCGCGCGATCTCGAACTCGAGCGCGGCGTGGATGCCCTTGAAGGTGTTCATGTTCTTGATCTCGACCTTCGTGCCGAGCGCGTCGGAGCCGGCGGGGCGCAGCGAGACGTTCACGTCCGAGCGCATGTTGCCGTCCTCGAGGTTGCAGTCGGAAACGCCGGCGTAGACGAGGATCTCGCGCAGCTTCTGGAGGTATTCCATCGCCTCGTCCGGCGAGGCGAGGTCGGGCTCGCCGACGATTTCCATGAGCGGCGTGCCGCAGCGGTTGTAGTCCACGCCCGAGTGCCGCGCGTAGTGGTTGATCTTCGCGGCGTCTTCCTCCAGGTGGATGTGGTTGAGACGCACGCGCTTCGGGGCGCCGGCCGGGACGCCCCCCTCGTGGATTTCCACCGAGCCGCCCAGGCAGAGCGGACGGTCGCTCTGCGAAATCTGGTAGTTCTTCGACATGTCCGGATAGAAGTAGTTCTTCCGGGCGAACTCGGCGTGGCGCGCGATTTTGCAGCCCAGCATGAGTCCGGACATCACCGTGAACTTCACGGCCTCCTTGTTCGCGCGGGGCAGCGCGCCCGGCAGGCCGAGGCAGACGGGGCAGACGTTCGTGTTCGGCTCGCTCTCCGTCGAGAGCAGGCACCCGCAGAACATCTTCGTGCGGGTCTTGAGCTGGACGTGCGTCTCCAGTCCGATGTTGACGAGGTATTTCATGGGCGGGGCGGAAACGGAGCGCGGGCGGTCCGGACGGAAGCCGGACCGCCCGCGCGGAACGGAAACGGCCGGCTAGGCTTCGGGCGCGGGCTCGGCGGCCGGCGCTTCGGGCGCAGGCGCTTCAACGGGCGCAGGCTCGGCGACAGGCGCTTCGGCCGGCGCTTCAACGGGCGCAGGCTCGGCGGCGGGCGCTTCGGCCGGCGCTTCAACGGGCGCAGGCTCGGCGGCGGGCGCGGGCGCTTCGACCGGCGCGGGGGTTTCGACCGGCGCGGGCGTTTCAGGGGCCGGCGCGGGGGCCTCGGTTGCGGGCGCGGCGGCCTCGGGGATGGCGTCCGCGAGGGCGGCGGCGACGGCCGCGTCGTCGACCGGCGCCGCGTCGGCGGGCGCGGCGGCGGCTGTTTCGGCGGCCGCGGTCTCTTCCTTGTAGCTCTCGGCGATCGATTCGCGCGAGGTCGAGGGCTTCAGGATCGCGAGCAGCGTCGTGTTGGCGAGGAAGACGATCGCGAGGATGACGGTCGTCCGGGTGAGGACGTTCCCCATCTGGCCGCCGAAGACGGCTTCGGCGGAACCTCCGCCGAAGGAAACGCCGAGGCCGCGGCCCTTGGATTTCTGGATGAGGATGATGCCGATGAGCATCAGGCAGACGACGGCTTCGAGGGCCATCAGAAGGCGGATGAGCAGATCCATCATGGCGGAACGTTCCTTCGCGTGGGGTGGGGGAGGGGGGAGACTCAGGCGTTGGCGCCGGCCGCGACGAGCGCGAGGAAGTCCGGGGCCTTGAGCGACGCGCCGCCGATGAGGCCGCCGTCGATGTCCTTCTTGGCGAGAAGCTCGGGCGCGTTGGCCGGCTTCATCGAGCCGCCGTAGAGGATGCGCACGGTTTCCGCAGCGTCCGCGCCGTAGAGGTCGGCGAGGATCGCGCGGATCTGCGCGTGCACGTCCTGCGCCATGTCGGGCGTGGCGGTCTTGCCGGTGCCGATGGCCCAGACGGGCTCATAGGCGATCACG
>JAFTHC010000183.1 GCA_017457625.1 Kiritimatiellia bacterium | reverse complement strand
GGCGGCGCGGCGCGCAGCGGCGCGGCGGCGGCGGCGGCCGGTCTCTTCGCGAAAAGGGGCTTGCGCGCGGGCGTGGCGTCCGCGCCGGCGCGCCCGGGCAGGCGCAGGCCCGCGGCGGCGCCGGCCTTGGGGCCCTTGCCCTTGCGTTCCGGCTCGGGGCGCGGCGTCGGCGGCGCCACGGTGCTGGGCGGAGCGACCCACGCGCCGCCGCCGGGCACGTAGAGGTCGCGCCCGGCGAGCGCCCGGTGGATGTCCTCGACCGCGTCCTGCCAGAACGCGTAGCGGTCGCCCGGGCGCTTGGCCATCATCTTGGCGACGATGCGCGAGAAGGACTCCGGGATCTTCGGATCGATGTCCGAGGGCGCGGGCAGCGACCCCTCCTTCTGCAGCTCGAAGATGCGCACGTAATCGCGCTCCTCGCCGAACGGGATGCGGCCGGTGAGCGCCTGGTAGAAGAGCGCGCCCACGGAATACACGTCCGCGTGGAAGTCGATCGAGCGGTCCGCGTCGATCTGCTCCGGCGGCATGTAGTTGGGCGTGCCCACGAGCAGGCCGCCGTCCGAGGCGAGCGGGTCGGTGCCGGGGCGGATCGCCGTCGCGTAGACGAACGAGCCGATCTTCGCCGAATCGTCCGGCAGGACCCAGACGTTGTCGGGCTTGAGGTTGCGGTGCACGAGCCCGGACTGCTTCCAGGCGCCGTCCAGCGCGTCCGCGAGCTGGAGCACGACCTTGGCGGCGCGCCCGGGCGGAAGCGGGCCGTCGCGGCGGAGCGCTTCGGCGAGGCGGCGCCCCTCGATTTTCTCCATCACCACGTAGGGCAGGCCCGTCGCCGTCTTGGCGATGTCGATGATCTGCACGAAATTGCGGTGGTGCAGGCGGGCGACGACGCGCGCGATTTCCTCGAAGTGCGCGACCTTGGCCGGGTCGTCCGCCATCTCCACGCGCAGCGTGAGCAGGACGACGCGCCGGTCGAGCGAAATCTGCAGCGCCTCCCAGCTCTGCGTGCTCGTCGTCTCGCCGGCGACGGCCTCGATCTGGTAGCCCGGGATGACGGGCACCTCGCGCTCTTCGCGCCGCGGGCCGGCGGCGGGGGCGGAAATCGGTTCGGCTGTGTCGGACATGTCGGTGGCGGGGTGCGCGGGCGGGGCCGCGCGGGGACTATTCGAACGTGTCGAAGCGGTATTCGGTCACGGTGTGGTAAACGCCGCCCGGATCGAGGCGGATCGACGGCACCGACGGATCGTTGGGGCTGTCGGGCGCGTGCTGCGTCTCGAAGCAGCACGCCCAGTGGGGGCCGTAGACGGCGCCGCCGCGGCCCTTGAGGCCGGGCTCGAGGAAGTTGGCCGAGTAGACCTGCATGCAGGGCTGGTCGGTCCACACCGACAGGCGGCGGCCGCTCTCCGGATCGGAGAACTCCGCGGCCCGGTCGAGCCCGCGGCCGGCCGGCTGCGTGCGGTCGAGAAAGTAGTTGCAGTCCAGCCCGCCGCCGACGTTGGCGAGGCGGCGGTCGGACTTCGCCTTCGCGAACACCGCCTCCAGGCGCGTCGGCGCGCGCAGGTCGAGCGCCGTGCCGTCCACGGCCGGGAAGCGCCCCGTCGGCAGCAGCGCGCGGTCGAGCTCGGAGAAGCGCGACGCCGCGACCTGCAGGACGTGGCCGCCCACGTCGCGGCGCCCGGCGGAGAGGTTGAAGTAGGCGTGCTGCGTGAGGTTCACCACGGTGGGCTTGTCCGTCACGGCCCAGTATTCGATGCGCCAGGCGTTCGCCTCGGTGAGCGTGTAGACCACGCGCACGGCGAGGTTGCCGGGGTAGCCCTCCTCGCCGTCGGGCGAAAAGGTCGCGAGCTCCAGCGACGGGCCGTCCGCCCCCGCGAACTCGCGCGCGCTCCAGACGTGCCGGTCGAAGCCGCGGTTGCCGCCGTGCAGCGCGCAGGCGAGCTTGCCCTCGCCGTTGTTCCTGGCGATCGGGTAGAAGACGCCGTCCAGCTTGAAGCCGCCGCCAGAGACGCGGTTTCCGACGCGGCCGATCAGCGCGTTCATGTAGCCGTTGGCGTGGTGGTCGCGCACGTCGGGCAGGGAGAGCACGACGTTGCCGGCGCGGCCGGCGCGGTCGGGGACGCGGAGGGACGTCACGGTGCCGCCCAGCGTGCTGGCCGTGAGCGACATCCCCGCCCCGTTGCGGAGGGTGTGGTTCGTGGGTTTCATGCGATGGGGGGCGATTTTACCCCATCGCGTCCGCGGACGCAAGCGCTTTCGCGCGCGTGCGACCGCCGATCGCGAGCGCGATCTCGCCCTTCGGCGGCGGCCCCGCGAAACGCGCCGCCAGCTCGGGGAGCGTCCCGCGCTCGACGCGCTCGAACTTCTTCGTGAGCTCCAGGCACACGGCCGCCGGGCGCGCGCCGAGGACTTCGGCCGCGGCGGCGAGCGTCTTGCCGATCCGGAACGGCGATTCGTAGAGCACCAGCGTGTGGGGCGACGCCGCTTCGTCCTCGAAGAAGCGCCGCAGCGCGCCGGGCTTGCGCGGCGGGAAGCCGAGGAACGTCCACGAGGACGTCGGCAGACCCGAGAGCACGAGCGCCACGTCCGCCGCCGACGGGCCGGGCACGACCGTGACGGGCAGCCCCTCCGCCACCGCGTCGCGGACGAGGCGGAAGCCCGGGTCGGACACGCCCGGGTAGCCCGCGTCCGTGCACAGCGCCACGTCCTGCCCCGCGCGCAGGCATTCGAGAATCTGCGCGCCGGCGCGCTCCTCGGCGCCTTCGCGGTAGGAAATCATCCGCGGCGGGCGCGGAATGCCGAAGTGCGAGAGCAGCTGCCACGTGTGCCGCGTGTCCTCCGCCGCGATCACGGCAGAAGCGCGCAGCGTCTCGAGCGCCCGCGGCGACAGGTCCGCGAGATTGCCGATCGGGGTGGCCACGAGGTAGAGCACGGCGCCGTCCTCCCCGCCCTAGCCCACGTGCACGCGCCGGACGCGCGACCCGATCGCGCAGAGCACCTCGTAGGGGTGCGTGCCCTTGAGCGTCGCCCATTCGTCGATGCCGATTTCGCGCGCGCCCTGCCGCCCGAGGCAGACGCATTCGTCGCCCGCGCGGGCGTCCGGCACCTGCGCAAGGTCCACGGTCGTGAAATCCATGCAGATGCGGCCCACCACCGGGCAGAGCTCGCCGCCCACGAGGATCGAACCGCGGTTGGAGAGCGCGAGCGGAAGGCCGTCCGCGTAGCCCGCGGCGACCGTCCCCACGAGCATGTCGCGCGGCGCGGTCCACGTGCGGCCGTAGCCGATCGTCGAGCCGGCCTTCACGCGCCGGACCTGCGCCAGGCGCGCCTTGAGCGAAAAGACGGGCTCCAGCCTGAGGCGGCGGTTGCCGACCGGATCGAACGAACCGTGCAGGTTGATGCCGGCGCGCACGTGCGTGAACGGCGCGCGGCAGGAGGCCGGGACGTTGTTGATGCCGTCGGAATTGGCCACGTGCAGCGCCGCGAAGCGGATTCCGCGCGCGGCGAGCCGGCGTGCGAGCGCCTTCACGGCGCGCACCTGCGCGGCCGTGGCGGGGTCGCCGGGGACGTTGGCGGTCGGGAAATGCGAATAAAGGCCCTCGAGGCGGACGCCCGGCAGCGCCGCGAAGCGCGGGACGAGCGCCTCCGCCTCGTCGAGCCGCACGCCGATGCGCGACATGCCCGTGTCGAGCGCGACGTGGCAGACCGCCGTTCGCTTGAGACGCGTCGCGGCGGCGGACACCGCCCGCGCCTCCGCCATGTCGGAAAGGGGGATGCGGATCCCCGCGCGGACGGCCGGCGCGATTTCGTCCGGCAGCAGCGAACCGAGGATGCCGACGGGCACGCGCCCGCCCGTGGCCGCCTGCGCGGCGAGCGCCTCCGCCAGTTCCGCCGTCGCGATGCCGGCGGCGCCCGCGGCGCCGAGGCGGCGCGCGATCGGGCCCATCCCGAGGCCGTAGGCGTCGGCCTTCAGGACGGCCACCACGCCGAGCGGGGCGACCCCTTCGGCGATCTTGCGGAAATTGCGTTCGAGCGTCCCGAGGTCGACCTCGAGAACGACGCGGCTGTTGACGGACGTGTTTTTCATTCGGAAGGAACCCGGCCGGCGGAACGGCCGTTTCGCGGCGGCGTGGCGGATGGAAGCCGGCGGGCGATGTGGCGGGTGGAAACCGGCGGGCGAACGGCCGATGTGGCTGGATGTCAACCACCCGGCCGGATGGCCCAAAGCCTACCACAACGCCCATTCGTCCCGCAAGCACCCCTGCCACCCCCGCCGCCCGTGCCGTCCCCCGCCATCCCCGCTATCCGCGCCATCCCCGCCATCCGCGCCACTCGCGCCACACCCCCGGCACCGACAACGCAAACCCGTCAGAGCCGCCGCCATTCACCGAATTCTCATCTTATTTCATATTGAAATTTCAAATCTAATGTAGATATGTTGACATTGTGTCTCGGTTGGCGTAGAACCGGCGGCGTTTTGCGCTCGCCCGGCTTCTCCGGTCCCTATCCCGCCCGGCACAATCGCACCGCTCCTCGACTTCCTCCACCAGCTCCTCCGGCTTGATTTCCGCGAATGGCTCGTGGTAGGGTTGCGCTTCGAGAGCTTGCGGACGCCCGACGGCTCCCTGTCCTACGCCCAAATCGGCGCAGAGGTCGCCGCCCGAACCGCCGCCCGTTCCGCCCTCTCAAAACAGGAAGTGAAAGAAATCCTCGCCAACGCCGTCTCCAAGGTTCCCGCCCTCGACGCCCTCTTCCCCGGCCTCGCCCAGCGCCCGGCCCAGCGCTTGCGCTCCAAGGGCGTGGATCGCGGCATGGCCGTACAGGGCTACCTTGGCATTTGACCGGAGGGAGGAAGACATGACGACCCTAGATCAAGCAAAACGCAAAATCCTTGCGTTTAAGGTGAACCCTAAAATCCATGCGATCTGCGAGTCGCCGAATTTCTGGCTCTTCTCCTTGAACAACTCGGAAGGGAAGCCGCTCTACATCGGATGGGTCGGCGTGAGCAAAAAGACGGGAAAGTGCGAATTCGTCTCCAACGAAAACGAAGACAAGCGCGCCCGTCTCATTTGGTCGGAGCGACAAGCGCTGATCCAGCCCGCCCCGTAAGCTCAAGATTGTCCGTCCTGAACACTCGGATACTATTCGGAATGCATCTCCGCAAGTATTCGGCGCTTGACACCTTTTGATTCTGCGAATCTAGGACAAATGTCTCGCCATCTCTGTGAAGAATACTTACGGCGTGTCGTTTTCCGCTCAACCATTCAAGGAGCAAAATACCGCGCCCTCCGTCTCCAAACGAGGAAGTTGCATCCGAAAACCATTTTTGCGCCTCCTCATGCGTTTCTTTGTCGCATTCCAGCATTTTTGCATCCGTAAAGCATGATTCAGGCTCCCAAGACACAACGGAAAGGTTCAGGTCGGCAACAATGTCTTCAAGCCGAACTTTTTTGGAAAGCGCGTCAAGACCTCTTGCCCTTGCCTCCATTGCTATCGTGCAGAATGCACAATTCGTGTCAGTCGCGTTCGCCTGAATAGCCCTCATATCATCAAGCGGGCCGTGTTCCGCGACAATCGGGCGAAGGTCGAGAGCCTTGATTTCGGCAGGCAGAGAAATATCATTCTTAACCGATGATGAAATCTCTCGAATCTTGCGGTTGATGGCCTCAAATCCGGTGTAGGATTTGTGCGCCTCCCCGGCCTCGTCAGCCTTCGCCTTCTTCGGCTGTTCCGGCGGCTGCTCCTCGCCGCCCGCCTCGTCCGGCTTGTCGCGCCCCAGCCGCTTGTCGCGCCCCAGCCGCTTGTCGCGCTCCGTAAGCGCCGCGGCCGTCTCGTCTTCGTCGAGGTATTCGATGCGGTGGGTGCAGTTCGGGTGGAACAGGCCGTCGGCCTTTGCCTCCTCCATCGTCGGGAAGCCATCCGTCGCCCCCGTGAGCGAGACGATCCGGCCCTCCCACCGTGAGCGGGTGCGGCGAGGAGCCGCAATAACACGAACCGGCCAGAAAGCCGCCGAGCGCCGACGGAAGGCCGACGAAGGCAACCGAATTCTCATTTGAGTTCTTATTGAAATTTTAAGAATTATGTAGATATGTTGACATGGTGTCCCGTTTGGCGTAGAATCGGCGGCGTTCTCACTCGGCAGACCTTTTCAAGTCCTCCCCCGCAATCCCGCCGCCCGTCGCATTCACGCAATCCCGCCACCCGTCGCATTCACGCAATCCCGCCACCCGTCGCATTCACGCAATCCCGCCACCCGTCGCATTCACGCAATTCCGCCGCCGTCCCTCTACCCCGCCACGAACGATCATGCCTTACGGAACACTTGAAGGTCTCGGCCTTGCCCGGACGGTGCGGCGCTACCGCTACGAGGTCGATCCGCACAATCCGGACGACGTGGTG
>JAFTHC010000182.1 GCA_017457625.1 Kiritimatiellia bacterium | reverse complement strand
TGCGGCGGAGGCGCTGGCGCGCGCGAGGGCCCTGTCGAAGGAGGCGCTGGCGCGGGCCTGCGCGCCGGGCGCGGGCGCCGGGCGCGACTGCGCCGCGGGGGCGCCGGCGAGCGCCGAGGCGTTCGGGTCGGCGCTCGTGAGCTGCACGCGGCGCGGGCGGCGCACCTGCGCCATGAAGTTCTGCATGCTCTCCAGCGAGGTCGACACGCGGAAGAGCTGCGCGGCGACGCTCGTCTTGATCGACGCCATGAGGCGCTCGAAGAGGCCGTAGGCCTCTCGCTTGTATTCGACGAGCGGGTCGCGCTGGCCGTAGGCGCGCAGGCGCACGGCGTCGCGCAGGTCGTCCATCGCGCGCAGGTAGTCCTGCCACTCGCGGTCGATCGCGCGCAGCACGACGAAGCGTTCCACGCGCGGCAGCGCCTCGGCGTTTTCGAGCGAGCACTTGAGCTCGTAGGCGTCCTCGACGCGCTTGTAGACGAACTCGGCCGCTTCGGCCGGCTTGCCGGCGAACGGCGCGAGCTCCTCCTCGGAGGCGGGCACGGGGAACGTGTCCTGCACCCAGTCGGCGAAGTCGCCGGGCTGCGAGTCCTTTTCGCCGGACAACCATTCCTCGGCGCGCCCGAGCACGAGGTCGTGCAGGATGTCGAGCGCGAGGCCGTGGATGTCCTCCTTGCGCAGCACGTCGGAGCGGAAGTCGTAGACGACCGCGCGCTGGCGGTTCATCACGTCGTCGTATTCGAGCGTGCGCTTGCGGATCGAGAAGTTGCGCTCCTCGACGCGGCGCTGCGCGCTTTCGATCGAGCGGTTGAGCCAGGGGTGCTCGATCGGCTCGCCCTCCTTCATCCCGAGGCGCGTCATGATGCCCGCGATGCGGTCGGAGCCGAACAGGCGCATGAGGTTGTCCTCGAGCGAAACGTAGAAGCGCGAGGCGCCGGGGTCGCCCTGTCGCGCGCAGCGGCCGCGCAGCTGGCGGTCGATGCGGCGGGACTCGTGCCGCTCCGAGCCGATCACGTAGAGGCCGCAGGGTCGTTCGACGAGTAGCTGGCGCAGCGTCTTCGTTTCGCCCGCCGGCTTCTCGTCGAGTCCCGTCTGCGACTGGATGAGCTCCTTCGGGGTCCACACGACGCCGTCGCCGAGCTTGATGTCGGTGCCGCGGCCGGCCATGTTGGTCGCGATCGTGACGGCGCCCTTCTGGCCGGCGAGCGCGACGATCTCGGCCTCGCGCGCGTGGTTCTTCGCGTTGAGGACGTTGTGCGGGATGCCGGCCTTGGAGAAGAGGCGCGAGAGGATCTCGGAGGTCTCGACCGAGACGGTGCCGATGAGGACCGGCTGGCCGTTGCGGTGGCACTCGGAGACGTCCTCGATGATCGCGTTGAACTTCTCGCGCTGCGTCTTGAACATCATGTCGTTGCGGTCCACGCGCCGGATGGGGCGGTTGGTGGGGATCGCCACGACGTCGAGGTGGTAGATGTCCTCGAACTCCGCGGCCTCGGTCTCGGCGGTGCCGGTCATGCCCGAGAGCTTCTTGTACATGCGGAAGTAGTTCTGGATCGTGATCGTCGCGAGCGTCTGCGTCTCGCGTTCGATCTCGACGCCCTCCTTCGCCTCGACCGCCTGGTGCAGGCCGTCGCTCCAGCGGCGGCCGGGCAGGATGCGGCCCGTGAATTCGTCGACGATGAGGACCTTGTTCTCCATCACGACGTAGTCGGTGTCCTTCTCGTAGAGGCAGTAGGCCTTGATGAGCTGGCCGACGTTCTGGATGCGCTCGGAGCGCTCGGTGAAGCGCCGCTGCACCGCCACGCGGCGCTTGGCGCGCTCGTCCTTCGGGAGGTCTTCCCGGTCGATCTCGGCCATGGCCGAGACGATGTCCGGCACGACGAACATCTCCGGGTCGGCGGGATTGAGCTCGGCGCAGCCGCGGTCGGTGAGCGACGCGTCGCGCATCTTCTCGTCCACCGTGAAGAAGAGCTCCTCGCGCAGCTCGCGGGCCTCTTCCTTGTGCATGTCCGTGAGCATCATGTTCTCGACGGACTCGTGGAGGCGGCGCACGGCCGGGTCCTCGATCATCGCGAGGAACTCCTTGCTCTTGGGCATGCCGTGGTAGATCTGGTAGAGCAGTCGCCGCGCGTGGTCCTCCTCGCCGGCGGCGATCGCCTTCTTGGCGTCGGCGAGCTTGCCGGCGACGAGCTTCTCCTGGCGCCGGTAGAGCCGCTCGACCTGCGGCTGGAGTTCCTTGTACTGGTTGTGCGAATACTCGGAGGGGCCGGAGATGATCAGCGGCGTGCGCGCCTCGTCGATGAGGATCGAGTCCACTTCGTCCACGATCGCGAAGTCGTGCCCGCGCTGGACCTGCTCGCGAGGGTCCTGCGCCATGCCGTTGTCGCGCAGGTAGTCGAAGCCGAACTCGGAGTTCGTCCCGTAGGTGATGTCGCAGGCGTATTGCGCGCGGCGCTCGGCGGGGCCCATCGAGTTCTGGATGCAGCCCACGGTGAGGCCGAGCCACTCGTAGACGACGCCCATCCACTGCGAGTCGCGCAGGGCGAGGTAGTCGTTGACGGTGACGAGCTGGACGTTCTTCCCGGCGAGCGCGTTGAGGTAGAGCGGCGCGGTGGCGACGAGCGTCTTGCCTTCGCCCGTCTGCATCTCGGCGATCTTGCCCTGGTGCAGGACGATGCCGCCCATGAGCTGCACGTCGAAGGGGACCATGTCCCAGACGAGGTCGTGGCCGCACACCTGGCAATGCGTGCCGAGCAGGCGGCGGCAGCAGTTCTTCACCGCTGCGAACGCCTCGGGCAGGATGTCGTCGAGCGACTCGCCCTTGGCGATGCGCTCCTTGAACTCGGGCGTCTTGGCCCTGAGCTCGCCGTCGGTGAGCTTCGTGAATTTCCCGTCCCACTCGTTGATCTTCGCCACGATGGGGCGGAGCTTCTTGACGTCGCGGGCGTGCTTGGTGCCGAACAGGGCTGCGAAAACGTTCATGTCGTCTGCGTTGGAACCCGCCGGGAGGCCCCGGCCGGGGAAAGGGTTGCGTTTGTTGCGGCGCATCATACCAAAACCCCGCGCGCGCGGCAACCCGCTTGCGGGAACGGGCGCGACGCGCTATCATGCGCGCCCATGTCCGCACGCAAACCGGCCGCAGCCGAGGGGCGCGCCTTCGTCGAAGTCGAGGGCGCCCGCCACCACAATCTGCGCGACCTGTCGGCGAAAATCCCGCTGCGGTCGTTTTCGGTCGTGACGGGCGTGTCGGGCTCCGGCAAGTCGACGCTCGCCTTCGACATCCTCTTCGCCTCCGGCCAGGCGCGCTACCTGGAATGCCTCAACGCCTACGCGCGGCAGTTCGTCCAGCCGCAGGCCAGGCCGGACGTGCGCGCGATCCGCAACCTCCCGCCCACCGTCGCGATCGAGCAGCGCCTCTCGCAGGGCGGCTGGAAGTCAACGGTCGCCACGGCGACCGAGCTGCACAACGACCTGCGCCTGCTCTTCCTCGCGCTCGGCGAGCAGCGCTGCCCGGACTGCGGCCTGGCGGTGCAAAAGCAGACGCCCGAGCAGATCGTGGCGCGCATCCTGGAGAAGGAAGACGGGCGCGAGGTTTCGCTCCTGGCGCGCCTCGTGTCGGGCCGCAAGGGCATCTACCCGGCGCTCGCCGAATGGGCCGCGCGCCACGGCCACTCGATGCTGCGCGTGGACGGCGTCTGGGTCCCCACGAAGCCCTGGAAGAACCCCGACCGCTTCAAGGAGCACGACATCGACCTGGAGGTCGGGCGCCTGCGCGCGTCGGCCGCCGCCGCGCACCGCCTGCTCGACCTCGTGCGCGCCGCGCTGCGGCTCGGCGGCGGCGTCCTGCGCGCGAGCCCGAAGCGCGGCGCCGAATACGTGCTGAGCGCGGCGCGCGCCTGCCCCGGCTGCGGGCGCTCGTCCGAGGCGCCGGACCCGCGGCTCTTCTCGTTCAACTCCGCCCGCGGCCGCTGCCCGGCGTGCGGCGGTTTCGGCGTGGGGACGGCGCGCGTGCGCGACCGCGACGCGGAGGCCGAGCGCGGGCGGCGCGAGACGACGTTCGCCGACATGGCCGCGGAGGAGACGCCCGCGGACGTGGCGACGCTCTGCCCCGTCTGCCGCGGCATGCGTCTCAACCCCGAGGCGCTCGCGTTCCGCTTCCACGGCCGCTCGATCGGCGACTACGCGCGCCTCTCGGTGGACGCCCTCGCGGACTGGGCGGACGGCGAGCCCTTCACGCCGCGCGAGAGGGCGATCGCCGCAGGCCCGCTCGCGGACCTGCGTTCGCGCCTTTCGTTCCTGCGCAAGACGGGCCTGGGCTACCTCGCGCTCGACCGCGCCGTGCCGACGCTCTCGGGCGGCGAGGCGCAGCGCATCCGCCTGGCCGCGCAGCTCGGCTCGAACCTCGCCGGCGCGTGCTACGTGCTGGACGAACCGACGATCGGCCTGCACCCCTGCGACACGGAAAAGCTGCTCGACACGCTCGTCGCGCTGCGCGACAAGGGCAACACGGTCGTTGTGGTGGAACACGACGAGCAGACGATGCGCCGCGCGGACTGGATCTGCGATCTCGGCCCCGGCGCGGGCGTGCAGGGCGGGCGCCTCCTCGCGCAGGGGCCGCTGCCGGAAATCCTCGCGTGCAAGGAGTCGAAGACCGCGCGGGCGCTGCTTCACCCGATGGCGCATCCGACGCGCGAAGGCGGGCGGCGGGCGCTGCGCGGCGTCCCCGCGGTCCGCGTGCGCGGCGCGTTCCTGCACAACCTGCGCAACGTCGACGCGGCGTTCCCGCTCGGGCGCTTCACGGTCGTGACCGGCGTCTCGGGCTCCGGCAAGTCGACGCTCGTGCGCGACGTCCTTTTCGCCTCCCTCGCGCCGCTCACCGGCGGCGGAAAGCCGGCGCCCGTCGGCTGCAAGGCGGTCGAGGGGTGGGAGAGGATCGCGCGCGTCCTCGAAGTCGACCAGACGCCGATCGGGCGGACGCCGCGTTCGTGTCCCGCGACCTACGTCGGGTTCTGGAGCGCCATCCGCGACCTCTTCGCCGCCACGCCCGAAGCGCGCATCCGCGGCTGGGGGGCGGACCGGTTCTCGTTCAACGTCAAGGGCGGGCGCTGCCCGACGTGCGAGGGCCAGGGCGTCGTCCGCGCGCAGATGGCGTTCCTGCCGGACGTTCTCTCCGAGTGCGACGCCTGCCGCGGCGCGCGCTTCAATCCGGAAACGCTCCTGGCGCGCTGGAACGGCAGGACCGTCGCCGACGTGCTCGCCATGTCGGTGGACGAAGCGCTGGACTTCTTCCGCGACGTGCCGCAGCTCGGCCCGCCGCTCGCGCTGCTGCGCGACGTGGGGCTGGGCTACCTCGCGCTCGGGCAGCGCTCCAACACGCTCTCCGGCGGCGAAGCGCAGCGCATCAAGCTCGTGACGGAACTTGCGCGGTGCGCGCCGCGCGCCGGAGCGCGCACGCCGCCCACGCTCTACGTGCTCGACGAGCCGACGGTCGGCCTGCATCCGAGCGACGTGGCGAACCTGCTGCGCGTCGTGCACCGGCTCGTGGACGCGGGGCACACCGTCGTCATGATCGAACACGACCCCGACGCCATGCTCGACGCGGACTGCATCGTGGACCTCGGTCCGGGCGGCGGCGTCTCGGGCGGGCGCGTCGTGGCCCGCGGCGCGCCGGACGACCTCGCGGCCCGCCCGCCGGCGCTCTCGCGCACCGCGGCCTTCCTCGCGGGCCGCCTCTCCGGTTCCGCTCCGTCCGGCCGCGGCGGGAAGTTGCGGGGGCGGGGCCGCGTGTGATAGCATCCGGGGACGTCGCCATGAAAAACGTCCCCGTCTACAAGAATCCGAAGAAGTCCGTCGAAGCGCGCGTGCGCGATCTGCTCCGCCGCATGACGGTCGAAGAGAAGGCCGCGCAGCTGATGCAGCGCACGATCGGCCGCGACGTGAACCCCGAGAACGTCGGCCCCGACCATCCGTTCGACCCGACCGTGGGCTCGATCCTCACCTTCACGGCGGGCGCGGCCGCGCGCAACGCGTTCCAGCGGATCGCCGTCGAGGAAACGCGCCTCGGCATTCCGATCATCTGGGGCTACGACGTCATCCACGGCTGGCGCACGTGTTTCCCCGTTCCGCTCGCGCAGGGCTGCTCGTTCGATCCGTCGCTCACGGAGAAAAGCTGCCGCGTCGCCGCGGAGGAATGCTGGGCCGACGGCGGCGTGGACTGGACGTTTTCCCCGATGGTCGAAGTCGGGCACGACCCGCGCTGGGGCCGCAACGTCGAGGGCTACGGCGAGGATCCGTTCACGAACGGCCGCTTCGCCGCCGCGGCCGTCCGCGGCTACCAGGGGCGCCGTCCCTCCGACCTCAAGAAGCCCGGCCGCATCGCCGCGTGCCTCAAGCACTTCGTGGGCTACTCCGCCTGCGAGGGCGGGCGCGACTACAACTACACCGACTTCTCCGTGCGCGCGCTCCGCGAATGGTATCTGCCGCCGTTCGAGGCGGGCGTCCGGGCCGGCGCGCGGACGGTGATGAGCTCGTTCAACTGCGTGAACGGCGTGCCCGCCGTCGCGAACAAGGAGATGCTCACGGACGTCCTCCGCGGCGAATGGGGCTTCGGCGGCTTCGTCGTTTCCGACTGGGGCGCGGTCTCGCAACTCAGTCTCCAGGCGTTCAGTTCCGATCCCGCAGTGCAAACGCTCGCCACGCTCGGCGCCGGCAACGACATGGACATGGCCGACGACGCGTTCCGCAACGTCCCGGACCTTGTCCGCGCCGGACGCCTCCCCGTGCGCGTCCTCGACCGCGCCGTGGCGCGCGTCCTGCGCGTGAAGTTCGAGCTCGGCCTCTTCGAGAATCCCTACGTCCCGGAACTCCCGCGCGAAAAGACCTGCCGCCTGCCCGCGTCGCTCGACCTCGCCGCGGAATGCGCGCGCTCCTGCGCGGTGCTGCTCAAGAACGAAGGCGGCGTCCTTCCGCTCGATCCGAAGAAGGTGAAGCGCCTCGCGCTCGTCGGTCCCTACGTGGACAGCCCCCTCGCGCATCTGGGCTGCTGGCGCGGGATGTGTTCCGAGGAGCACGCCGAGACGCCCACGCTCTTCGACGAAGCCGCGCGGTTCTTCCCCGGCGCGAAGATCGAACTGGAGCGCGGCGTCGTCGCCGGGGCCAACGAGTGCGTCGCCACGGCCGCCTACGAGAAGCCCGACCGCGCGGCGATCGCCCGCGCGGTGCGCGCCGCGCGCCGCGCGGACGTCGTCGTGGTCGCCCTCGGCGAAACCGGACGCAGCTCCGGCGAATGCCGCTCGCGCCGCGACATCTGCCTCTCCCCCGCGCAGGAGGCGCTCGTGGACGCGCTCGCCGCGACCGGCAAGCCGCTCGTGGGGCTCGTCCTCGCGGGCCGGCCGCTCGCGTTCCCGAAGACCGCCGAAAAGCTCGACGCCATGCTTTGGCTCTGGCAGGGCGGTTCGCGCGGCGCGCAGGCGGCGTGGGAACTCGTGACCGGCAAGGCGAACCCCTCGGGCCGCCTCGCGATGACCTTCCCGCGCGCCGTGGGGCAGATCCCCGTCTACTACAACGCCCAGCCGCGCTGTCGCACGGGCTACGACGAATACCAGGACCTCGTCGGCGAAAACGGCCCGTGGTTCCCGTTCGGCGCGGGGCTCTCCTACACGACGTTCGAATACGGGAAGGTGCGCCTGGAATGCGCAATGCGCAATGCGCAATGCGCAATGAAGGCGTCCGTTCGCGTGAAGAATACCGGCAAAAGGGCCGGCGCCGAAACTGTGATCTGGTATCTCTCCGACCTGGAGAGCACCAGCACGCAGCCGGCCCGGCGCGTCGTCGGCTTCGAGAAGGTCTTCCTCGAACCCGGGGCGGCCGAGACGGTCCGCCTCGCGCTTAAGCGCAAGGACCTCGCGGCGATGCAGCCCGACGGCACGCGCCGCTTCGAGCCGGGCGCGTTCGAGCTCTCCGCTTCGCTGCGGGCGTCCGCCCGGTTCGAAGTCCCGTAGCGCCTAGGCGTTTTCCCGGCGGGACGAACCGGACGCCCGCGAACGGACGGCGACCGCGACGTGCCAGGCGACGATCCGCTCGCCGAGCAACCGCCCCAACTCGGGCGCGTGGCGTTCGAGGAGGGCGGCCGCGTCCGGCGTGGCGGGGTGGAACGCGACCGTGAGATCGCTTCCGCGCGCTTCGAGCCGGATTTCGGTTCCGTCGAGCACGGTCGGCTTGAGCCGGATGCGGATTTCGCCTTCGCCGCGCGCGGCGAGATCCGGGGAAACGCGGATGGCTTCCGCGACCGCGTCGACGGTTTCCGCGATGGCCGCGGTGCGGGCGGACGCGGCTGACGCCGACGCCTCGACCGCGGCGGCGGGAAGCGCGGACGGCGCGGCTTCGACGGCCGGGGCGGCGGCGAAGGGAACGGCCTGGAGGGGCGCTGCGGCATCGGGGCCGGGCGTCTGCTTGGCGCGGGGCGCGGGCGCGGAGACGAGAACCGGGCGCGCCGCCGCGTCGAGTGCCGCGGCGGAACGTTCGAGTTCCGCACCGCGTGCGAGCGTTCCGCTCGCGGCCGCGGCGAGGGTTTCGGGCGAAACGGCGGAAAGGACGGGAGCGGCGACCTCGCGGACGCGCGCCGCCGACGCGTCGAAGGCCTCGATCCGCGCGGCCGTCTGCGTGGCGGCGTTCGCGACGTCGGCGGGCGCGGCGGGCGGCGCGACGGGGGCAGGCGCCGCAGTTTCGACGGTGGGCGCTGTTGCAGCGGCGATGACCGGGGCGGCGGCGGTGGCGAGCGTCGCGGCGGACGCCTCGAAGACCGCGGCCTGCGCGACGGCGCCGCTTGCGGCCGCGGCGAGGGTTTCGGGCGAAACGGCGGAGAGGACGGGAGCGGCGAGTTCGCGGACGCGTGCCGCCGACGCGTCGAAGGCCTCGATCCGCGCGGCCGTCTGCGCGGCGGCGTTCGCGATGTCGGCTGGCGCGACGGGCGGCGCGACGGGGGCCGGCGCCGCAGTTTCGAC
>JAFTHC010000181.1 GCA_017457625.1 Kiritimatiellia bacterium | reverse complement strand
GGAGCCCTGCTCGACCTGCTTGTTGCCCGAGGGGGAGCCGGGGCCATAGGTCTTCACGCCGTTCCAGTAGGCCGTGATCTGCTGCGGGGTCGATGCGTTCGCCGTGTTCGTGTAGGTGTAGACGACGTCGATCTTGCCCCAAGTCTCCCTGGCGAAGTTGAAGATTTCGCCCGTGACGGCGAAGTTGGAGTCGGACGTTTGCGACGTCCAGAGGCGGACCTTCTTGGGGTTGTCCGTGACCTGGATGGCCCAGGCCGCCGTGTTGCCGGCGGACTTGCGGCCGATGAGGCCGTCGTAGCCGATGCTGCCGCTGGTAGCGTTGTCGATCGTGCCCTGCGGGCGAGCCCAGAACGAGACCGAGAACTCGCGGCCGAGCGTGTTGAGGGCGTTGATGGCGTCCGTCGTGGCGGTGACCTTGGTCGCCGCATCCTCCTTGGCGCGGGCGGTCGTGATCTGGCGGGCGCCGCCGACCATGCCGTCCGTCTTGGCGACGGACTTGGCGCCCGCGGTCGCCGTCAGTCCATAGGGACCCGCGTCAACGACGGTCGCCCCGCCGTTGCCCGCGTCGTTCATGTGCCAAACGCCGACGTAGTCCGCGAAGGGGTTGGCGGAGTTGAGCGTCTTGCCGGACTTCGAGGAGCGGTAGAACATCGCGAACTGCGTGCCGTTCTGCATCGAGGGGAGCTTCACCCAGACGAGCGACGTGCCGGTCGGATCCCACGTGTCGATGTCGTAGGCGAGCGCCGTGCCGTCGGCCGCGACGAACACGATGTCGTCGCCCGTCGACGGGAACATCATGTCGTCGTAGTCGAAGCCGGAAATGGCGGTTTCGGAGATGCGGACGAGGACGGGGAAGTCCGTCAGCGTCGAGTTTCCGGCATAGCCGTCCACGGTGAACGCGACCGCGCGGGCGAAGCCGTCCGGCTTGATCGCTTCGAGGTCGATGTCCGCGCGGGCGGCCGGCGCGAGGAGCGCGGCGAGCGCGAGGAGGGGGAGGAGGAGTTTTTTCATGTGTGGGAGGCTCTTGCAAAACCCCGGGACGGGGCGGCGCGAGGGTTGGGGTGGTTGGGAGCGCGACGGCACCGGCCGCCGCAACGGGATGCAGTTTACCACAATGCGGCCTAGAAATCCACCCCCCCCGTGTAATAATTTGCTAGTATTTGATTTTCAATATGTTATAATTCACCGCATGAACGGAAAAACCTCCACCGGGCCCCTTCCGCTGGCCGCGCTTCGCGAGTCCTTCGTCCATGTCCAGATGCGGCTCTTCCCATTGCTGGAGGACGAATTCGGGGACACCGAGAAGCCTGTCCCCGTGGCGGAGTGGGGGGAGGGGCTCTACGCAGTGCGGGGCGGCGCAAGGTGCGCGCCGCCGAGGAGGCGTCCGGCCGCGCGATCCGCACGGCGGACCTCGAAACGGGCCGCACGGGCCGCCTCTCCGACGGCGAGCTCGCTCTGGCGCCCGAAGCCATCGTCGGCGCGTTCCTCCGCGCCCGGCTCTCCGCCGCCCACCCGGGCGCGATCGTCTGCGACGCCTCCGTGGCGCCGCACGCGGGCGACCGGACGACGTTCGGCGCCTGGATCGAGCGCTTCCGT
>JAFTHC010000180.1 GCA_017457625.1 Kiritimatiellia bacterium | reverse complement strand
GGGGCGACGGGCGTCGCGGTCACGATCGCCTCGAGGTCGGCCTCGACGGCGGCGAGCTCGTTCGTGCGGCCCTCGCGCTCGAGGCGGCGGTAACGGATGACGCAGGGATCGAAGACCTGAGTCTCCGGGAACTCCAGGCCAGTGCGCGCGGAAGGGTCCTTCGCGAGGTCGGCGAAGGCGCGGTAGCGGCGGTCCTCCTCCGCGGGGTCGTCCGTGTCGGGCAGGTTCCAGAGGCAGGCGAGGCGCCAGGCGGGGGACGCCTCCGGGTCGGCGCCGGTCGTTTCGAGCATGCGGCGGAAGCGGTCCTCCTGCCCCGTCTCCCGGCAGACCCATTCGTAGCACGCCATCCAGCCGTCGATTCCGGGGTAGCCCCGTTCCGCGTGCGCGCGGTCGAGGTCGCGCCACGCGGCTTCGTGGAGACGCAGCCACGCCTCCTTCTTGTGGCCGTCGTGGACGATGGAGAGGCTGCTCGCGAGCGGGAGGACGTCGAGGACGATTTCCCGCGCCCAGAAGTCCGGCTCGAAGCGCCGCGAGAACGCGAGGAACGCGTCCCAGTCGTCCAGATCGAGGAGCCGCATCGCCCGGACGCGGACGACGCCGCGGAAAAGCTCGTAGAAGCGGCGGTCCTCCTCCGACGCGAACCGGTCCTCGCGACGGTGCTCCGCCCAGATGCGCGACAGGCGCGGGAAGGGGTCGCGCGCGGCGGCGAGCGCCTCGAAGAGCGCGGCGTCCGCGGCCGGGTCGGAGTCGTCGTACCACCGGAGCGCGGCCCACGCGACGTCGGCGACGCCCGCCGGATCGCGCGCCACGCGCTCGCGCAGGATCCGCCACGCTTCGTCCTTCGCGCCCCCCCGTCCGCCAAGGCTGAGGTCCGCCACGTCGGGGTCGTGCAGCAGTTCGTCGAACCGGCGCGCGAGCTCCTCGCGCGGCAGGGCCTCCGCGCCCTCCGGAACGTAGAACGTCGCGTTGAAGTTGCGGCGGTCGCGCGCGGCCTCGCGGTCCCACGCGCGGCGGACCTTGTTCAAGGAGACGGCGGACGTCTCCGCGGCGGCCGTCGCGGTTGCGACGGGAGCCGCGGGCGCGGCGGAAGGCGTCGGCTCCGCAGCGGCGTCCGGCACGGGGCCGGCGGCGCGGATGGCGAAAGTGCCGAGAACGAGCGCCGCGCACGCGGCGGCGCGCGCGCGGAGGAACCCGCGGGCCGAGAAGGCCAGTCCGAGCAGGACGCCGGCGATGGTCATTTCCGGTTCGCGAGGCACCACGCGACGGTGGCGAGGATGCGGGCGGCGGCGGCCTGCACGGCGCCGCGCGGCACGCGGCCTTCGGCGAGCGCCTTGGCGAGGTTGTCGCGGTTCTCCTTGCCGCCGGGGGCGATCAAGTCGTTGCCCGCCGTCTGGTGCCGGAGCTTGTCCGCGCCGTTCCACCAGTCGGTCATCACGAAGCCGTCCCACCCCCATTCGCCGCGCACGATTCCCGTGAGCAGCGGCTTCGTCGTGGCGACGTAGTCGCCGTCGAGGCGGTTGTAGCTCGTCATGATCGCGCGCGGCGCGCCGTCCTCGCACGCGATGCGGAAGGCGCGCAGGTAGAGTTCGCGCAGCGTGCGCTCCGCGACGACGTTCTCCTCGCGCCCGCGCTCGTGCTCCTGGTTGTTGGTGCAGAAGTGCTTCACGGTGACGTAGCGGCCGCTCGGCGTGCCGTCCTCGCGCTCCTGCACGCCGCGGCTGATCGCGGCGGCCATGCGGCCGGCGAGGAGCGGATCCTCGGAGAAGTATTCGAAGTTGCGCCCGCACAGGATGTTGCGGTGGAGGTTGAGACCCGGGGCGAGCCAGCCGTCGATCCGCGCCAGCTCCATGTCCGCCTGCACGCTGCGGCCGAACGCGGTCGCCGCGGCGTCGTCCCAGCCCTGCGCCAGCGCCGTGCCGCACGGATACGCGACGACGGTGCGCGCCATCTCGGAGTCCTTCGCGGGGTCGTCGCCGAAGATCGCGAGGCGCACGCCCGACGGGCCGTCGGCGACGGGGCTCGGCGGGATCGCGTATTTCGCGGAGCTCCAGATCTCGGAGGCCTCGCCGCGGATCGTTCCCTCGAAGCCGCCGACGCCCGTGCCGCCCTCGACGGCGCCGCGCACGTCGTCGAAGACGAGCATGTTCACGCAGCTCGCGAGCTCCCGGTCGTCCATCTGCGCGACGACCTGCGCGACGGTCGCGCGGCCGGCGAGGACGTCGCGCATCGTGACGGTCGCGGCGCCGGCCTTCGGCTTCGGCAGGTCCTTGAAGGGCGCCTTGTCGAGATCCGGCTTCGCGACGCACGTGATCGCGGCGGGGTCGAGCGCGACGACCTTCGCGGCGGCGATCTCGGCCTTCTCGCCCGCGTAGGAGAAGGGCCGGGCGCCCTTGCGCGAGAGGAGGCGCAGGTCGGAGAGGTCGGCCTTGGCGAAGCGCGCGAAGACCTTCTCGGTCGTCACGGTCCGCGGGAGCCGGAGGACGCCCGCGACGTGCGTCGCGCGCGAGGACGTGCCGGCGCGGACGACGTAGTCGCCCTTCTCGAGGACGAACGCGGCGGCCGCCTCGTCGTAGGACGCGAACCGCGCCAGGTCGAACGCGAGCTCGACCTTGCACGAGGCGCCGGGCGCGAGCTCGGGCGTGCGGGCGTAGGCGACGAGGTCCTGGTAGGGCTTCTCCAGCCTGCCCGCCGGCATCGAGACGTAGCACTGCACGACCTCGGCGCCGGCGGTCTTGCCGGTGTTCCTCACGGTCGCGGAGAGCTTCGCCTTCGAGCCGCGCGCGGTGACCGCGCCGGCCTTCACGGAGAACGTCGTGTAGGAGAGGCCGAAGCCGAACGGGAAGCGCGGCTCGACGCCGAACGTGTCGAAGTAGCGGTAGCCGAGGAAGACGCCCTCGCGGTAGGGGACCTGCATCGTGCCCCAGCAGTCCGTCGTCGGGTAGTCGCGGTAGCGCCGGGCCCACGTGGTCGTGAGCTTGCCGGCGGGGCAGACGCGGCCCGTGAGGACGTCCGCCACCGCGTCGCCGGAGGTCTCGCCGAGGAGGCTCGTGACGAGCACGGCCTTCACAGGATACTTGTCGAGCCACGACGTGTCGACGACGCCGCAGACGTTGAGCAGGACGACGACGCTGTCGAAGTTCGCGCAGGCGAGCTTCAGGAGCTGCTCCTCCTGCCAGTGCAGGTAGATCGAGTTGTAGCCGCAGTCGCCGCCGGTGCCGGTCTCGCCGCCGGCGGAGAGGTCGACCGACTCGCCGCAGTTGCGGCCGATGGCGACGAGGCAGGGCAGATCGCGGCGCCCGGCGACGAGCCGGGCGAACTCGTCGTCCTTGGTGGCGGGCTCGGGGAAGCGGTAGGACCACTTCCACCAGTCGCGGTTCACGCGCTCGAAGCACTCCTTCTTGGCGAGGATGCCGCGGCGGTAGAAGTCGGCGACGGGCTGGAAGAGCCTCACGCCGGCGTTGGCGAGGCCCTCGTCGTATTGGACCGTGCGCTGCGCGAGCATGTCGCCCGAGCCGAAGCCCATGCGGTGGCAGAAGTAGCCGGTGACGCCCATCAGGACGACCTCCTTGTCGCGGGCGAGCGGAAGGGCGCCGCCTTCGTTCTTGAGGAGCACGATGCCCTGCGCGGCGGTCCTGCGGGCGACGGAGACTTTTTCGGTGCGGGTCTTCATGGTCGGATGGTCGGATGGTCGGATGGTCGGACGGAATGGGTGGCGTGGAAATCCGCGAGGCGGTGCGCCGCGCGACGGCCGGAAGTATACCCGACCGCCCCGCGCCCCCGCAACCGGTTTTTCCGCGCGGCCCGATCGACCGGAACGGGCGCGGCCGTCCCCTAGACGAGTTCGGCCATGACGGAGTCGGCGACCTCGCGGCCGCGCGCCGTGAGCGTCCAGTCGCCGCCGCCGAGCGGGCGGACGAGCCCGGCGCGCCGCAGCGCCGCGAGCGCGGCGGCGCGCCGCGGTCCGGCGGGCGTGGCGGGGTCCGGACCCCGCCACCGCGCCAGACGCACGCGCGTGGCGAAGCGTTCCGCCTCGTCGTCCGCGGCGGAGAGCGTCTCGAGGCGCGCGGGCGGGAGGCGGCCGGCTTCGAGCGCGGCGCGCCAGGCCGCGAAGTCCGGCGCGTTGGCGCGGCGGACGAAACCCACGCGCGAGCACGCCGCCGGCCCGACGCCGGCGTAGTCCTCCCCGCGCCAGACGGCGAGGTTGTGGCGGCACTCCGCGCCGGGCCGCGCGTAGTTGGACAGTTCGTAGCGCGCGTAGCCCCCGGAGGCGAGGAACGATTCCGCTTCCGCGACGGCGGCCAGCGCCTCTTCGTCGGAAGGCGGCGCGACGCCGTCCCGCGCCAACGGCGTGCCGGGCTCGACCGAGAGCGGATAGACGCTCACGTGGTCCGGCCCGAGCGCGACGGCCTCGCGCAGCGAACGCGCCAGCGCGCCCGGCGCTTCGCCGGGGACGGCCGCGATCAGGTCGAGCGAAAGCCGGGGAATCCCGGCGGCGCGCAGCGCGCGCGCGGCGGCGCGGATTTCGAGCGGCCCGTGGCGGCGGCCGAGCCGCGCGAGCGTGTCCGGGTCGAACGACTGCGCGCCGACCGACGCGCGCGTGACGCCCCCTTCGCGCAGCGCGGCGGCCAGCGCGGGGGAGACGTCCGCCGGGTTGAGTTCGACCGAAACCTCCGCGCCGGGCGCGGGGCGCGGAAGCGCGGCCAGAAGCGCGCGCAGGCCGTCGGGTCCGGGCAGGGACGGCGTCCCGCCGCCGACGTAGACCGTGTCCGGGCGCGCGTCCGCCAGGCCGCGCAGCTCGAGTTCGCGCGGCAGGAGCCGGAGAAAGTCCGCCACGTCCGCGCGCGACGGCGCCGGCGCGGAGTAGAACGCGCAATACCGGCACTTGGACGCGCAGAAGGGAACGTGGACGTAGAGATTCGAGGTCGCCATCCGGGGCCGCCGTTTCATGCGCCCGGAGTATAGCACGGTCTCCGGGGGGAAACAACGCCGCCCGGCGCGGCGGGGGCGTTTGCGGCGGCGCCGGCCGTTTTGCTAGAATCGGGCGCCATGCAGGACGTTTCCCCAGACGGCATCGACCTGGCGGGCGCTTGGACGCTGCGCGCCGCGGACGGGTCCGTTTCGGTCCCGTGCGCGATCCCGGGCGACAACTACTCCGCGCTCCAGGCCGCGGGCGAAATCCCCGACCCCTACTGGCGCGACAACGAGTCGCGCGTGCAGTGGGTCTCGGAGAAGGACTGGATCTTTTCGCGTTCCGTCGACGTTCCCGCCTCGTTGTTGCGCCGCACGGCCGTCTTTCTCTCGTTCGATTCGATCGACACGGTCGCCGAAGTGTTCGTGAACGGCCGTCTCGCGGGCCGCGCGGACAACCAGTTCCGCCGCTGGCGGTTCGAGGTGAAGAAGCTTCTGCGCGAAGGCGCGAACGAGATCGAAGTGCGGATCGAGTCGCCGCGCCGCGCCGCGCTCGAAGCGCACGCCGCCGCGCCGCGCGGCACGGAACTCGCGAACCAGAACGACGGCTCCGTCCGCGGCATCAACTGCCTGCGCAAGTGCCAGTGCTCGCCCGGGTGGGACTGGGGGATCGCGCTGCCGGCGTCCGGCCTTTACGGCCGCGCGGAACTCTTCGGCGCGGACGCCGCGCTGCTCGACGCGGCCTGGTGCGAGCAGACACACCGCGCCGGCGCGTGCCGCGTGGAGGTCGTCGCTAGGCTGCTGCCGGTTCCCGGCACGCGCGCCGGGACGCCGGTCGAGGCCGAAGTCGCGTTCGGCGGCGAAACGCGCATGCTGCGCGGGCGCGTTCCCGCCGGCCGGAGGGCGTTCGAACTGCGCACGGCGTTCCGCGTCGCAAAGCCGCGCCTCTGGTGGCCGCGCGGCTACGGAGAGCAGCCGCTCTACGACCTTTCCGTCTCGCTCGGTTCGCAGCGGATCGCGCGCAGAATCGGCCTGCGGCGGATCGAACTCGACACGCGCCCCGACCGCCGCGGCGCGCGCTTCGCGATCCGCGTGAACGGCGTCCCCGTCTTCGCGAAGGGCGCGGACTGGATCCCCTGCGACGCGAGACCCCGCCACGAAACGCCGGAGCGCGTCCGCGACCTGCTGCACAGCGCGGCGGCGGCCGAGATGAACCTGCTGCGCGTCTGGGGCGGCGGGCATTTCGAAAGCGATTTCTTCTACGAGGAGTGCGACCGGCTCGGGCTGCTGCTGTGGCACGACATGATGTTCGCGTGCACGCGCTATCCCGCGCACCGCGCGTTCCTCGCGTCGGTGCGTGCGGAAATCCTGCACCAGGTGCGCCGCCTGCGCGACCATCCGTCGATCGCGCTCTGGTGCGGCGACAACGAATGCGTCGGCGCCGTCGGCTGGGACAGCTCGGGCCCGGCCGACCGCCGCCGCCGCCTCGCGCGCTACAAGATCCTCAACGCCGCCGTCGGCGCGGCCGTCCGCGAAGCCGACCCCTCGCGGACCTTCTGGCCGAGCTCGCCGAGCGCGGGGCCCGGGAACTACGTCTACAACGACGCGAACTCCGGCCGCGGCGACACGCACTTCTGGGGCGTCTGGCACGGCCGCGCGCGCTTCGAGGCCTACTACGGGCACCGCCCGCGCTTCTGCTCCGAGTTCGGGTTCCAGTCGTTCCCGTCCCTCGGGACCGTGCGCGCGTTCGCGTCGGAGGCGGACGGCGATTTCAACCTCTTCTCGCCCGTCATGGACGCACACCAGAAGAACGGCCCGGGCAACGCGATCGTCCAGGGGATGTTCGGCCACTACTACCGCATGCCGCGCGGCTTCGCCGAAACGCTCTGGCTCTCGCAGGTGCAGCAGGCCGAGGCAATCCGCACCGGCGTCGAGTTCTGGCGCTCGCTCCGGCCGTATTGCATGGGGACCGTCTACTGGCAGCTCAATGACAACTGGCCCGTCGCGTCGTGGTCCTCGCTCGAATGGGGCGGACGCTGGAAGGCGCTGCACCACGCCGCGCGCCGCTTCTACGCGCCGCTCGCCGCGTTCGTCTTCCGGCCCGGAGCGCGCGCGCCGCTCGAAGCGCACCTCGTGTGGGACCTGCCGTTCGCGGTCGACGCGACGGTGCGCCTCGCG
>JAFTHC010000179.1 GCA_017457625.1 Kiritimatiellia bacterium | reverse complement strand
GGTTATCTGGCGGACGCGCTTTGCTATACGGTGCGAAAGGGCAACAAGGAGGACGAGCAGTCGCGCGGGACCTTTATCGCGGGGCTGGAAGGTTCGGCCGACGACAAGGCGGCGTTCTTGGACTATTTGGTGCGGGCGGCGACGCCGGGCGAACTCCCGGACGCCACGGCCGCGGAAAATCTGGTGCGCGAGTGGTTCGACGATGCGGACGAGGGCCTTGCGGCGTTCCTCGGCGAGCAGCGGCTGCTCGATCCGAAGACGTGCCCGTTCGACTGCAAGTCCTGCAAGGGCTGCCCGAAGCGCAGCGACGTCCAGCGCGACCTCTTCGACGAGGACGATCCGGCGCGCGTCGTGCCGCGCTGCCACGACGCGGACTGCTGGGCCGCCAAGAAGGCCGCGGCCGTGGCGCAAGCTCCTTCCCATGCCTCTGATGGGGCGCCTGAGAACCATTCCGGAGACGGTTCGGAAACAACGGGGGCCCCTCCGCCCGCCGAACCGCTAGGACCGCAGACCGGCGACGCTGCGCCCGGGAACGTCGCCACCTCTTCCACCCCGCCACGGAAAGACGGCGCCGGCACTTCCGCCGCGCCGAAATCTTCGGGCAACTCCCGTGGCGGGGCGGAACCTCTTTCGGAGGGCGACCTCGGCGTGCGGATGGGCGTGGTGTGGACGGTCTCCCAGCTGCTCCACGGCGACCGGCTGGAGGACATCCTTCCGAGGGTTTCCGACCTGCGCGCCGAGACGGTGCAGCGCGGCGGGTGGCTCGCGCACGTCCGCGAGAACGCGCTTCCGCGCCTTGTCCGCAACCAGGAGGCGGCGCGCCTCGCGCTCCTCACCGTGGAAAGGATGTGGTGATGAAGCTCGAAGCGAAGACGCCGACGGAACGCCGGCTCAAGGAGTATCTGGACGCGAACGCGTCGGCGGCGCTGCGCGAGAAGATCGCGGTGCTGCCGGACCGCTTCAATCTGGATGCCGCGTGGCGGTTCATCCAGGACGAGGCGCGCAAGGAGCTCAAAAGCCATTCGGGCTTCCTCGAGGACGAGGTCGTCTTCGGCTGGCTCGTGCACTACTACGAAGACGTCGCCCCCGCCGAAGCGGCCAAGCCCGCGCCGGCGAAGGCGAAAGAGGAGGCGAAACCAAGAAGCGCCCGCAAGGGCGCGTCGGCTCGAAAACGGCAACCCGCCGCGGCGGCGGGCTCCTCGAAGCGCCGCACTTCTTCCCCGGACCCCGCCACGGCCTTGCAGGAACCGCCGAGCCTCGGCGGCGGTTCGGGCAGCGCTCCGCAAGGAGCGCCTACCAGCGCGGCGGGGAACGGGCTTCCTTCGCCGGACGCCGCCGCGGACCTGGAACCCACCGCAACAACGGCGGGCGCGGGGTCAACCGCTAGTTCGGTGGCGTCCGGCTTTTCCTTTGCGCTGTTCGATTCGGAAGGAGGCGCGCGATGATCCGGCTGACGAAGGAGGAGGAGAACGCGGTGGCGCTAGCGCAGCTCGGCGCGGCGGCGCACGACATGCAATTCCCCTATTCGCCCCAAAAGTGGCGGACGCGGCGCTACCTGCTGCTGCGGCCGCTTCCGGGCGGCGGGCTGCGACTCGTCGTCGCGGCCGCGCGGCATGTGGGCGAGGTGCGCGGCGTGGCGTCGTGGCGCGTCGCCGACCGCTACTGGGCGAAGGAGTCGTGCTACGAGTGGCGTGGCATGGCGGGATGGGTCGTGAAGTGGAACATTGCGCCGGACAAGGGCGCGCCGGACATGGTGCGATGCCGCCCCGACTATTGCTCGATGGTGCCGGTCTGGGGCGAGCCGACGCTCGTGAACGCCTGGGCGGCGGCGGACACGCCGTGGGAGTGGGTCGCGCGAGCCGCGGACGGCGGGCGCGTCGCCCCGGCGGCGCTGGCGCGCTATTTCCTGCTCGCACGGCGCTTCCCGCGCGTGGAGCTGCTGGCGAGGGCGGGCTTCCCGGACGAGTGGTTCGCGACGCGCGCCCTCGCGAAGATGGAGATCGACGCGGACTTCGCGCGGTTCGTCGCCGCGAACGCGGAGACGATCCGCGACCGCGGGCTGCTGCCGTCCAGCGTCGTCCAGGGCTGGATGCACGGCGCGACGATCGAGCGCGCGGCCGAGGACGCCGAACTGCGGACGCTGTGGCACGGCTGCGGGCTCTACGGGGTGGACCTGCGCGCGGCGGAGAAATACATCGCGAAGCTGGAAGCGGCGGCGGCGGCGTTCGCGTCGGGCTGCTGCGGGCGCGCGCTCCTCACGGTGACGAGGGCCGACTATTCGCGCTACCTCAAGACGGCGCTCGGCGTCGGGCTGGACGTGCGCGACCACGGCGTGGCGTTCCCGAGGGACTTCTTCGCGGCGCGGGACGCGGCCCAACGGGAGCTCGACCGGCGGCAGAAGGCGCAGGCGCGCAAGGACGCGGAAAGGCGGCGCGCCGAGGAACGGAAGCGCGAGGCGGAGGGACGCGAGCGGATCGCGGCAATCGTCCCGCTCGTCGCGCGTTTGGCGCTGCCGGACGGATGGAGCGTCGTCCCGCTCCTCGACCAGGCCGCGCTGCGCGCGGAAGGGAGGCTCATGCACAACTGCATCGGGAGCGGCGGCTACTACGGCCGGATGGTGCGGGGCGACTGCCTTTGCTTCTCCGTCCGCGGCCCGGACGGCCTTCGCTCCGACCTCGAGCTCGGCATCGCCGGCCGCGTGGCCGTCCGCCAGCTCTACGACGCCTTCAACAAGCCGCCGCACGAGACGGCGCGGCGGATCGCGGCGGAGATCGTGCGCACGGTGCAACGGCATTTGAAACGGAGGAAAGCCGCATGAAGCGCTACGAGTTCCCCTGTCTCGCGCTGAAGCCGCGCTGGGCGCGCGAGATCTACAACCGCGAGAAGTTCTGGGAGTTCCGACTGCGGCCGCTGCCGCTACAGGTGCCGATGGCCGTCTACGAAAGCGCGCCGGTGAAACAGATCACGGGCATGGTCGCGTTCGACGCGATCGTCGCGGCGCCTCTGGACGGCATGCTCGGCTTGATTGCCGCGCTTCGCTCGTCCGGAAATGCGGCGTTCGTCGATTCGTATGTCGGCAGCGTGTCCCGCAAGATGCTCGTCGACTACGCCGGATCGCGCACGATCTTCGCTCATCACGTCGGCACGTCGGCAAGCCTCTTCGGGCTCGCCGGCATGGGCTTCGGGCCCGTGCCGAAGCCGCCGCAAAGCTGGGGGACGGTCGTTGCGCCGCTTTCGGACCAGGACGCGAAGCTGCTGGAAGCGTTCGACGTGGCGGTGATGGAGACGGCCTGACATGAACCCCTTGCTAGACCAGATCGCCGCCTGGCTGGAAACCGGCGGCTGCGGGGAAACGCGCTTCGGGCGCGAGCGGGCGCTCGACGTCGCGGCCGCGGTCGGCTCCGTGTGGAACCGCGACCGGCGCGTCCTGCTCTGCCAGGGCCCGGAGGAAAGCGGCGCGCGGGCGGTCGCGGCGACGGCCGCGCGGACGTGGTCGCGGCCGCGGCCGCCCTACTACATGGACGCGACGGGCAGTTCGTTCGCGCTGCTGGCCAGCCGCGCCTGCTACACCGAAGACCGCCTGCGGGAACTGGAGGCGACCTACCACGTCGACGGGCTCGGGCTCGAGAAGCCGGACGACGACGTGCGCGCGTTCCTGGACCGCTGGCTCGCCCGCGCCGGCGAGCGCCACGCCCGGCAGGTGATGTTCGTGTGGACGCCGCTCGGGTGCGCCGCGTTGACGGAGCGCTACGGGCCGCACGTCGTCGACCGGCTCGTCGCCGCTTCGTCCGTCGTCGATCTGAGGAGGTAGGCCATGCGGGGATTCTCCAAGCGGCTCAAGCCGATGATGACGCCGACCTTCGTGCGGGCCATGAAAAACTGCGACCCGGCGACGGGCTACGCGCTCTTCATGTGGTATCAGGAAGTCTACACGCGGATGACCGCCGTGCTCGACGAGCTGGACAACCCGGATGCGTCGGCCGACGAACTCGCGGACGCGCTCGAGGGCGTCGAGACCCCGCCATCGCCCGACGGCGTGGACAAAGGCGTTGCGGACATCGTGCGCGGCGAGGCGCAGGACCTGATCGAGGGCGCGATCGTGACGACGATGGCCAACCGCGCCAAGACGCGCGCCGCCCGCGCGCGCAAGGCCGCGTCCGCCGCGATGCACGCGGCCGAGGCAGCCGAGGAGAGCGCCGGCCTCGCGAAGGACCTGGCGGCGGACTGTTACCCGTGTTACGGTAACAGCGGTAACAACGGTAACACAGGTAACAACGGTAACAGCGGTGACGCGCGTTCCTCCCCCTTGGAACCCCCACCCTCTTTTGAACCGAGGACTTCGAAGAAACAATCAATCAACGCGCGCGAGCGCGCAAGCGCGCGAGGCGCGCCGGCCTCGACCTCGACCTCGGTTTGGTTCAATGAATACAACCTCGAGGGCCGCGACCCGGTCGACCTCGCCCTCGAGGAGATCGGGCGAACGCACTTCCGGAACAAGCAGGACGAAGCGCGCGAACGCGCGTGCTGGGGCGCGCACCTGCGGCGGCTCGGCCCTCGCCGCTTCTGCGAGGCCCTGCACGTCTTCCAGGTGGACGGACAGTTCACCGGCTTCAAGAATCGCGCGGCCGCGCTCAACGCCCACCTCGGGTCGTGTCCGATCCCGAAGGAGGAGTTATCAACAGGGGACAAGTTATCAACAGGGGAGGGAGGGGGCACCCCCTAGGCGGGTCCTTCCCGGCCGGCCTTACCTCATGCCTGCGGACGGCGGGGTCGCGCGGAGCGAGAGAGTAACGAGAGAACAAGGCCAAAAAGGCCGAAAACACGATGGAAACGGACGAGGAAACGGAGACAATCGACCTGACGGGCGCCACGCAAGGCGGTCTGTTCGGGATTGATTTCGCGCCGAGCGGCAAGCGCGGCGCGCCGTCCTCGTCGCGTGCGGCCGTCGCCGAGCGCAAGCGGCGTTTCGTGGCTGCGCAGGCCGAGATCGGCGAGCCGCCCGCCGTGGCCGATCCGGAGCGCCGCGCGCGCTGCGAGACGTCGTTCGTCGCCTTCGCTCGCGAGTACTGCATGGGCACGCTCCTTGCGCGCGAGCCGGCCCCGCGCATGGTCGAGTACGCCCAGCGCCTCGAGGCCGCAATCTGCGGCACGGGACTCACGCACGTGCGCTTCCCGAGAGGCGCCGGAAAGACGACCTGGATCAAGGCGGCCATCGCCTGGGGCGTGGCGACGGGGCGGCTCCGCTTCCCGGTCGTGTTCTGCGCGTCGGCCGATCTGGCGGGCTCGGCGCTCGCGGACATCTGGGCGGTTTTCGAGAGCGAGCCGTTCGCGGAGGACTTCCCGGAGATTTCGTGGCCCATCGCGCAGGGCGGCGGCAGCGCGCAGCGGTGGCTCTCCCAGACGTGCGGCGGCGTGCCGACGAAAATCAAGAAGACGGCCCGCGAGCTGCGCCTGCCGACCGTGGCGGGATCCAAGGCGTCCGGCGCGGTGATCCGGGCTCGCGGCGCGGGCTCGTCGACGCGCGGCATGGTGGCGGGTGCGTTGCGTCCGGACTACGTGCTCCTCGACGACATCCAGACGCGGAAGGACGCCGAGTCGGTGCTGCGGACGGAGAAGCTCTCGCGCTGGGTCGAGCAGGACGTGCTCGGCCTCGGCGGCGCGCGGCAGGTCACGGCGACGATGGCCTCCACGCCCATCCGGCGAGGCGACCTCTCGGAGCTCTTCGCGGACGCGGAGCGGCACCCGGAGTGGAAGACGGTCGAGACGCCGCTCGTCATCGCCTGGCCGAAGCGCGAGGACCTGTGGGCGCGCTACGACGAGCTGTGGCGCGACGAGCTGCGAGCCGGCGGAACCACGAATGAGGCGGCGACGGCATTCTACGAGGCGCACCGCGCGGAGATGGACGAGGGAGGCGAGGTGCTCGACCCGGGCGCGTTCGACCCGCGCATCGAGCGCTCCGGGCTCCAGCACGCGCGGAACCTGCTGCTCGCGCAGGGACGTGAGGCATTCGACGCGGAGTACCAGCTCGTCACGAAGAGCGCGCAGGCGGCGGTGACGGTCTCGCCGGCGCTCGTCGCCTCGCGCGTGAACGGCGTCCCGCGGCTCGCGATGCCGGCGGGGACGGTGCGCGCGTTCGCGTTCGTGGACGTGAACGCGGCGGCGGGAATCTCGTGGTCGGTCACCGCGTTCGGGCCGAAGCGCGTGGCGGCGGTCGTGGACTATGGCCGCTGGCCGGGCGACGGTCGGCGGCTTGTCGCGCAGAACGTCCCCACGACTCAGATGCAGCAGGAGGTCGGGCGCGGCGTGGCGCACGTCGTCGACCACCTGCTCGCGCTCCGGCTGGCGCGCCCGAACGGCCGCGCCGCTCGCATCGACGCGGTGTGGGTCGATATCGGATGGCTCCAGGACACGGTGCTCGCGGTCGTCGAGGGGCGCGAGCGCGTGACGGGACGGAGCGTCCGAGGCTGCAAGGGCTACAGCAACGTCTACTTCGAGGCCGGCGCGGCGGGGCGCCACGTCGTCACGCCGGGTCCGGGCGTCAACGAGCGCGAGTGGGACGGTCGCCGCTGGCTCGCGCAGAACTCCGACCTCTGGAAGGAGACGGCGCAACGTGCGTTCCTTGCCGAGCCGGGGACGCCGGGATCGATCGCGCTCTACGGGTCCACGGCGCGCGCACACGACGAGTTCTCGTATGAAATGTCGTCCGAGACGCTCGAGGAAAAACTTGACTCCAAGCGCGGGACGATCTACCGCTGGATCCTCAAGCCGGGCGCGTCGAACCACTGGCTTGACACGACGTCCGGCTGTTTCGCGATGGCGGCGTGGCATCGCGTCTACGCGACGGACGAGGACGTCGCACGCTCCGCGACGATGCCGACCGCCGCAACGCCGCGCGCCGTCCGGCGCGCTCGCTCCGCGGGTCTCCGGCGAGTCGCCGCGACCATCGCTCTCTGACCCTGACAGCTTGTCACCCCAAAACGAAAGAAGACCCAATGAAAGTGAAAGACTATTCGCCCGATGCGCTGGACCATATCGCGTCGGAATTCCTCGGCAAGCCCGACACGCTTCCGGCCTACCGGTGCGTCGGAGACTCCAAGCTCTCGATCGATGTGCCGGTCATGTCCGCGCAGAAAGGCGGTGCGGAATGAGCGCGTCGGAACGTTTCTCGCGTGCGTGGCACATCGGCACGCGAACGCACCGCAAACGCGGCGAGGTGGTCACGACGTATCAGGTCCTCGACGACAACGGAAGCGTCGTCGCCGAGCTTCCGGAGGACTTCCACTCGCACCGCGAGCAGTCCGCCAACGCCGATCTCATCTGCGACGCGGTGAACCGCATCGGCGGTCTCCGCGACCTTGTGCGGCGGCTCGTCGACAACGCCGAGCGCTACCACCTCGTCGGCACGCGCGACCGCGCGCTCATCCGCGAGGCCCGCGCCGCAATCGGGGAGGACGCGACATGAGGGCCCGCGACAAGTTGATGACCTACGGCGAGGCCGCCGACGAGCTCCGCGTGACGAAGTGCACGATCAAACGATACGTGGCGAAGAAGCTGCTCGAACGCGTCGCGCCGACGTCGCGCAACGTGTTCGTGACCGTCGCGAGCGTGCGGAAGCTGCTTGCGACGAAGTCGGAGCAGGCGTAGGGCGCATCCAGACACACCGTCGCCCCGCCACCGCAAAAGCGCGTGGCGGGGCGTTTCTTCGGTAGCAATTGGGGGCAATTGGGGGCAATCGGTAGCAGACCCCTTGTTTTGCTTGCGGAGTTCTGGTTTATTCCTTTACCGCGGGCCACGCACGGCCCCGAACCCCTTTCCCGCCCATGTCACGCATCCAAGAGCTCCGCACCCGCATCAAGGCGTTCCGCGACGCGATCGAGACGACGCCCGCGAACGGCACGGTCGTCGTCTCGGCGACGATCTCGACCGCGGGAAACTCGCAGTCCTGGTCCGGTTCGCCGAAGGAGGCGCGCGAAGTCCTCGCGGGCATGAAGGCGGAGCTCTCGCGGCTGCTCGCCGGCGGCCGCTTCGTCCGCGGGCGCATCGTCCACGACTTCGGAGGCTAGCCCCATGTCCGCCCGTTCCCGCCGCTCCCGCAAGACCTCGCTCGCCGGCCGCCTCTTCGGCGGCGCGGCGCGCGCGCTGATCGACCTGGTGGACAACGGCCGCGGCGCGGACGGCGAGCGCCGCCGCCGCCTGCCGCCCGTGGAGACGCAGGCGCCGGACGCGATCGTCACGCAGCGAAAGCGGGCGCTCGTCGCCGCCGCCGCGCGCGGCGAGGTGGCGAACAACGCGGACGCGGCGTCGTGCGAACGCGCGCTGCGCGTCCATGTCGTCGGCGACCGCGGCAAGCCGTTCTTCCGCGGCGCGGGCGACGAGCCGTGGTTCGACGAGGCGGAGCGCTTCTTCAAGGCGTGGAGCCGCCACGCCGACTTCGTGACGGGCCGCTCGTGGCGCGAATGCCTCCAGGGCGTCGTCGCCTCCGTCGCCTTCGAGGGCGACGTGGTGGCCGTGTTCGACGACGGGCTGCTCACGGGCGGTGCCGGTTCGGGCCGCTTCGCGTTCTTCGGGCCCGACCGCATCTGCCCGCTCGCGGCGGACGACTTCGACGCATGGAAGGCGACGAACGGTCGCTCGGGCTGGACGCAGTGCGCGGGCGTCCTCTTCGACGAATTCGGCCGGCGCGCCGGCGTCGTGGTCTCGCGTCTGCGCGGCGCGGCGGCGACGCCGATTTCGGAGGCGTTCGTCCTCGTCCTCGACCCCATCGACCCGGACGCGGCGCCGTGGATCCACGTTTCTCGGCCGCGCCGCTTCGACCAGGTGCGCGCCGTCCCGGACGCGGCGGCCGCGCTGCCCGCGTTCATCGACGCCAAGGAGGTGCGCGAGGCGCACAGCGGCACCGTGAAGGTGAGCGCGTCGCGCCACGGCGTCCTCAAGCACGACTTCTCCAACGACCCCGACCCGCGCGACCTCGAGGACATCGAGGACGAGGAGGACGGCGGCGAGACCGGCGGCGGCGACGCCGCGGCGGAGACGGCGGAAGTCGCGGCGCATCCGGCCGACGCCGGCAAGAAGCCGATCCCGTCCTTCAAGGGACTCTCCGACGTCCAGCGCGGCGACAGCGTCGGCGCGATCGACGTCATCGACAAGGAGGACGATTTCGTCGTCACGCCGCAGGTGACGCCGAACCCGAACATCGTCCCGTATCTCGAGGACGAGGTGCGCTACGCGGCCCGCGCGCTCGGCTTCCCGGCGCTGCTGGCGACGCTGCGCGCCGACCACTCCTACAGCGGCGCCCGCGCCGAGCTCGCGCTGGCGGAGAAGCGCTTCGAGGACCTGCGCCAGCATCTCGAGGACGCCTTCTCCGACTGGGCGGCCGTCCAAGTGTTCCGCTGGGCGATGCGGACGGGCCGGCTCTCCGCGGACGCGCCGGAGGGCTGGGAGGAGTCCCTCGCATGGGAGTATCCGCGCCTGCCCTACCTCGACCCGATGAAGGAGGCGCAGAGCGCCGTCGCGCTCTACCGCGCCGGTCTCGCCTCGATGGAGGACCTGGGCGTCCGCCCGAAGGAGCGCGCGGCCGCGATGTCCGACGACGCGGCGATCTTCAAATCGTTCGGCGTCACGAACTGCTCCCTCTTCGAGGCCGCCCCCGGCTCTCAGAACGGCCTCGCGGGCGGCGGCGGCGAACCGACCGACGACGACGACAATCCGAAACCCACCGACGAACCATGAAACGCATTGACATCCAGGGCGTGATCGTTCCCGCCATCCCGGCCGATCTGGCCGATCTGTTCGGAGCCGGCGAGCTCTTCTCGCCGTCCAATCTCTTCACGAAGGCGCTGCGCGAGGCCGAGGAGGCCGGCGAGGACGTCGAGGTCTGGATCAACTCGCCCGGCGGCGACGTGGATGCGGGCAACGAAATGCTCGCGGCGTTCCAGTCCTTCAAGGGCTACAAGTGCGTCACCGTCGGCGGGCTCGCCGCCTCGATGGCCGCCATGTTCGCGCTCCAGTGCGGCGCGCGGGTCGAGTGCCACGAGAACTCCCGCTTCATGTTCCACTCGGCCGCGACGCTCGCGGACGGCGGCTCGGGCGCGCTGCGCGACGCGGCCGCCGCGATCGACCGCATCAACGCGCCCGTGATGGCGCGCCTCAAGGAGCTCGGCGTCCCCGCGGAGACGGTCGACGAGGGCTTCGCCGAAGGGCGCGCGTTCTACCTTTCCGCGGCCGAGGCGCTGAAGTACGGGATTGTCCAGAAGATCGTCAAGGGCGCGGCCCCCGCGCCCCGCCGCGCGACGCCCGACGACCTCTCGGCCGTCACCGCCGCCAACCCCCGTCTCGCCGCGCTGCTCCGTGCCACGGCGCTCGAACCAGAAAACACACCACAACCCATGAACGAACCCGACCCCCAGCCCGCGGACCCCGCGCCCGCACCGGCCGACCCCGCCGCGGATCCCGCGCCGGCGGCCGGAGACCCCGCCCCAGCGGGCGACCCGCCCGCGCCGCCCGCCGACCCTGACAAGCTGTCAGTCCCCGCGCCGACCCCCGACCCCGCCACGGCGCTCGCCGCCGCGCTCTCGAAGGCCGAAGCGCTGGCCGCCGCGACGCTCGCGCGCGCCGAGGCCGCCGAAAAGGCCCTCGCCGACGCCAAGGCGACGATCGCGCAGTACGAGAAGTCCGCCGCCGACCTCGGCGCCCGCGCAGCCGCCCTCGCGGACGCGCTCGACAAGGAGAAGGCGCAGCATGCCGCGCTCGTCGGCAAGGTGCTCGCGCCCGCGGACGCCCCGGCGTCCTGGACCGAGGCCGTCCGCAAGCTCGGCGTCGAGGCGGCCGCGCGCCTCTACCCCGATCTCGCGCTCGCCTACCGCGAGAAGAACGCGCGCAAGTAGTTTCACCCCCAAACCACACCAACCCCACAACACAAGGAACCACGAAAATGGCTCTCCACCTCCCCACCGAATCCCGCCCCGACCTCGCCGTCGGCATCGAGGCCAACGTCCTCGGCGGCGCCGCCAAGATGATCGCGCCCCGCCTCTTCCCCCGCTTCCGCGTCGCGGAGCGCGGCGGCCAGATCGCCGTCGCCGTTCCCTCGACCGGCACGGGCGTCAAGAACCGCACGCAGGGCAACGCCCTCACGGGCGGCCGCAACACGTCCGCGGACATCACCTACGCCGTCGACAAGTTCGAGGCCCGCACGAAGCTCGACGAGCGCGACGCCAAGGACCACGGCGGCGTCGAACCGGCCGTCGCCGCGGCCGCTCGCGTCTCCGCCTACGCCGCGCTCAAGCTGCACGAGGACGCCGCCGCCGCGCTGCTCTTCTCCGCCACGCGCTACGCCGCCGCCACCTCCATCGTCGCGGCCACGCCGTTCGACGCCATCGCGCGCGCCGCGCAGGCCGTGAAGCGCTACGGCCGCCCGAAGCTCGTCTGCTCCGAATCGTGGCTCGCCGACTTCGTCAAGATCGAGAACGTCGCCAAGTATCTCCTGGAGCTCTACGGCCACGGCGTCATCGCCGGCGTCGTTGCGGGCCTTCCGGACGCGCTCAAGGCAGCGGGCGCCGCGTTCGGCGTCACCGAGATCCTCGTCGGCGACGACGACTTCTGGGCCGTCTCCGGCGGCACGGGAGCATCCGCCTACGACTACACGGACGCCGCGGCCGTCGTGGCGCTCCGCGACGACGAGATGAAGTCCGACGTCGTCTCGACCATCAAGTCGCTCCCGACCTACGGCTTCGAGCCCGTGTTCCTCCCCGAGGCCGACTCGACCCTCGACTTCCCGTTCGAGATCGAGACGACCTACCTGCCGGACACGAAGGATTCCGCCGTCGACGCGACGCTCTACGCCGTGCCGAAGGAGGCCAACGCCGGCGCCGCGAAGCTCGTCAAGCTCCCCGCCGCGCAGTCCGGCGGCTAGCCGCCCCGGCTCGCGGGGACCCCGCCACGGGTTCCACCTTCCGGCCCGTGGCGGGGTCTCCCGCCCCTCTTCCGACTGACAACTTGTCAGTCCCGCCCCTTTCTACCGACCCTGACATTTTGTCAGTACCATGCCCTGGCCCTTCGCCAACCCAACCGCCTTCGCCGTGTTCGACAACGCGACGATCTCGCTTGCCGTCGCCGACGGCGAGAAGCGTCAGACCGTCGAAAAAGTCCGGGCG